>DITO01000268.1:253-3566 GCA_002422065.1 Erysipelotrichaceae bacterium UBA6182
ATTCAAGCATTATGATTGAAAATTATTAAGTAACTTAAGTATACTATGCCTACACCGGAGGAAGAAATATGAAAAAATTAATCGGGTTAATCGCCCTCATCAGTTTATTAGCACTAAGTGCATGTGCACCAAGTGCACCAGAAGAAGAACTACCAGTATTAAAAGTGGGAATGGATTTACGTTATCCACCATTTGAAACTGTGGATGGTTCAGGAGCACCTTTTGGAATATCAGTTGATATTGCAAATGAACTTGGTGACTATTTAGGACGTGAAGTAGAACTTGTCAATATTACTTTTGGAAGTTTAATTACTGAACTTAATCTTGGAGAAATTGACGTTATTATTGGATCAATGAGTATTACAGATGAAAGAAAACAAGTCATTGATTTCTCTAATCCTTATGTCTACTTCCCTCAAGTTGCGATTGTTAATAAAGCTTTCCTTGAAGCAAACAATTACACAACTATTCAACAAGTTCTTGATCATGATCAAGTTGTATGGGCAGGACAAAAAGGAACAATCTTCCTTCAAGTTCTAACATCCCTATCTAAAAATCCTGGAGCAGTGATAGAAACTGATAGTGTTACCTTAGCCATGACTGAAGTATCAACAGGAACTGCTCAAGGAACACTCATGAGTGTTTTAGCAGCATCAATCAATGCGAAAGCATTTGCAGATACAACGACATTATTATTAGAACCACTTAACACTACACCAATTGGTATGGGTGTAAGAAAAGGAGAAACTGAGCTTTTAAATCAACTCAATGCCTTTATTGCACAAATGGAATCTGGAGGAGTTAACGATCGTCTACGTGAGAAACACAATCCAATTATCATTAATGAATATGGAATTCCTGCAGGTTTAGATTTATTGTTAGGCAATGATTAAGAAAAGTCGTGATTTCTTACTAGCATTAGCGATATATGGAGCATTAGCTCTATATATCGCTTTATCATATCCAGGAAGGAATAACTTTAATCTTGCACGATTGTGGCCTGCAGCACCAGATATTGCGAGAGCTTGGTTTTTAACGCTTTGGATATCTTTACTAGCATTGATTCTGAGTTTTGTTGCAGGATTAATACTGTACTGGATTACTCAATCTAAGATTGGTGTTTTAAGATACATGGGCATTATCTTTGATGAAGTCGTTTTTGGTTCACCTCTCATTGTGTTTGTCATTGCAGTATACTACTTCATTGCTTTTCCATTAGGACTTCGAGATCGACTAACGGTCGGTATATTTGCCTTTACGCTGTATATGGCACCTTACATGAAGACAATGGTTGTTGGAGCAATGAAGGCTATAGATCCTACTCAATTTCAAGCGATGCGTGTTTTAGGATTTACCCCTTTTCAACAATTCTTTTTCATATTACTTCCTCAACTGTTAAGAATAATGTTTCCTCCACTTATTGGAAATTTCTCCTTCATTATTAAGGGAACAAGTTTACTTGCTGTTATAGGTGTCACTGAACTGTTTCACACCATTGATCGTATTCAAGCCAATTTGCTTTTATACGTTGAAGGCTACTTATTAATGTTTATTACCTATCTTTTAATGACAATTCCACTTATGGCCATTTCACGATGGGTAGAAAGGAAGATTAGTGCATGAAACTTCACTGTGAGAATATTACCCATGTTTATGAGGGAAAGAAAGTACTTGATGATGTAACTCTTCATATTGAGAATGCAAGTGCTATTGCACTATTAGGACCTTCTGGTGCAGGGAAAAGCACACTCTTAAGACTATTATCAAAAATAGAATCACCCACGAGTGGACAAATCCATGTCGATGGTATGGATGTCATTAATACAAGTGAAAAGGAATACTTTAAACATATTGGATTTGTCTTTCAACATCATGGGCTTTTTCCTCACTTAAGTGCATGTCACAATGTTACTATCGTTCTAGAAAAGGTTCATAAGAAAACAAAAGAAGAAGCATTAACCATTGCTGAGGTACTTTTCGAACAGTTTGAACTCACTGATCATATGCATAAGAAGCCAGCACAACTCTCTGGTGGACAAGCACAACGTGTTTCAATTATTCGCTCTCTTGCAGCATCACCTTCAATTCTATTCTTTGATGAGCCAACCTCAGCACTAGACCCAATACTCACTAAAGAAGTACTCCATGCGATTATTAAACTTCGTCAACAAAACATTAAGTTTGTCATTGTTACGCATGAAATAGCTTTTGCTCGTCAAGTGGCTGATGCCTTTGTATATATGGAAGAAGGTAAGGTCATTGAGAGTGGAGCTATTGAACAACTTGATGAACCAAAAACAGAACCACTTAAACGATTCCTAGATTTTGTAATGAAGTTCTAACCTCAATATTTGAGGTTTTTTTGCCTTTTTTCACATACGTTGTGAATTTGTGATACATAATCACAAGCATGTTGTGAAAAGATTATTATACTAACATCACAAAAAATCACATGTTATAATGATAAAAAGTGAGCGTCACTCACTCAACATAATAGAAAGCGGTGAATTATGATACTGAGTCATACATCCTTACCTAAGGAAAAATTCTCTTTAAGAACCATGATTATCACCACATCATCCTTAGGGTTGTTAGCGCTCTATGCAACAACAGTTTTTGGCTTGAATGTGTTAATGATGGTTGGGGTTTCTTACCTGTCAGCTCTCGTAATTGAATTCATGTTTGCGAAAGGTCGTAAACGTCCCTTAGATTCGGGATGGTTTGTAAATCCAATGATTTTTGCTTTAGTTTTACCACCAACATCCACATGGTGGATGGTTATGATTGGTTCAATGTTTGGAACCTTTTATGGAAAAGCCATCTTTGGTGGAACAGGTCGTAATATATTTCATCCAGCTGCAGTCGGTTGGGTTTTCTTAGCCTTTGCATTTCCTAACCTAATGCTTACTAATTGGTTAAATCCAGTAACAGGGGATATTGTCGCTACCGCAACACCACTAATTCAACTTAATGTTGCAGCATCACCTTATCCATTCACGTTTATGGCACTACTGATGGGCAACCATGCGGGGAGTGTAGGAGAAACCTTTAGACTTGGAATCATAGTATTAGGACTTATTCTCATCATTATCAAAGCGATTGATTGGAGAGTTCCATTATTCTATCTAGGTACAGTGTTCGCCATTAACTATGTTGGACTTATGTTAGGTGGAGCAAAATTCTTTGATCCTGTGCTTTCATTATTTGTTGGAGGATTAATGTTTGCAGCTTTCTTTATGGCAAGTGATCCTGTCACATCACCGTATCATCCGTATGCTAAGATCTTCTATGGAATTGGCTTAGGGGTAATCAC
>DITO01000058.1:0-2670 GCA_002422065.1 Erysipelotrichaceae bacterium UBA6182
ACGGAGTATCCTCTTTGTTGTAGCGTGTTTACTAACTGATCCGCTGAAGCCACAATAAATAGGATATAAAAAAGAATACTCAATGATAAGAAAGTCATGAAGACGATGAATGTTGTTGGCTTGCGTTTTCTCATAGTGACTCTATTATAAAGAAAAAACTCCACTTCTTCAATCAAACATGTTCATTTGTCTTAAAGAGACATAACCTGATGATGAAACAATAAGATGATCGAGTAATGGAATACCCATGAGAGTCCCAATTTCTTGAAGATTCTTAGTCACTTGGATGTCTGCATTTGATGGTGTTAATGTTCCTGAAGGATGATTGTGAACAACCATAATCTTAGAGCTAGACACAGCAATCGCTTCTTTGAATATTTCTCGAGGATGAATGATTGAGCGATCGAGTGTTCCTACAAATAATGTTTTGTATCCAATAATCTGATGTTGGGTATTTAGATAAATCACAAGAAAGTGCTCTTGATGTTTATCTCCAATTTCTAGTCTCAACCAATCAAAAAGTACTTGTGGATGATCAATCACATTCATATAAGGAACAGTTGCCCTCAACACGCGTTTTACTAATTCAAAGGACGCACTTAATTCTAAAGCTTTGATATAACTGATTCCTTTAACACTCATACACTCTTTCATTGAGAGTGTTGTTAATCCTCCTACCCCTTTAGATGTTTGAAGTAATTGTTGAGCAACTTCTCTGACACTAAAATCTTTAACTCCAGTTCTTAACATGATGGATAATACTTCTTCATCACTCAACGCATTCCAACCAAACATTCTAACTTTCTCACGGGGTAGAAGAATCGTATGCTGTGTACTGTCTAATTCCCCCAAGATGCACTAAATCCAGGAATAGTTAATCGTCCTGAAGATGAGAACAAAATCTTGATTACTGCTGCAATGCCTGCAGAGATGACCACAAAGGTCATGGCTGTTGATGTTGTAATCATAGTTTACCTCCTACCTAACATAAGATAATCCCTATTACAATTCCTATACTTTACATTAAAAAAATGAATGATAAACTATAAGAAACGAGGTAACTATGAAACAATCTCTATTAAGCAAAAAAGAAATCTATTCTTTTGCATTTGCAGGACTTGGACAGAATCTAATCTATAATTTCTCTGCCACATTTATCATGATTTTTTATACCGATGTTTTAGGACTTGCTGCATTAAGTGTTGGTACATTAATGCTTGTGGCACGAGTATGGGATGCTATAAACGATCCTATTATGGGAATCATTGTAGACAAAACGAATACACGTTGGGGTAAGTTACGTCCCTACTTATTAGGAGTTGCCATTCCTATGGCGGTCTTTACAATTTTGACTTTCTTAAATGTTGAACTCCCTACCAATACTAAACTAGTTTATGCTTATGTGACCTACATTGCGTGGGGTATGATTTACACAGTGTCTGATGTTCCTTATTGGGGATTATCTTCAGCGATGAGTGATGATCCAAAAGATCGTTTAAACATCATGACGATAGCACGAATCATGTCTAATGTTGGTTTAGCAATTGCGATTGTCGTGCCTCCGATTGTTTTAGGACTTCTTCAAGATCATCCTCAACGATATGCAATTGTTGCGACTGGGATATCAGTCCTAGGAGCAGCTTTATTTCTACTTGCTTTCTTTAATACAAAAGAGCGAGTTACACGTCCGACTGAAGTTTCACACATAAAAGATTTTGCTTTACTTAAAGAAAATAAACCACTACTTCAGCTTCAATCATCAAGAATGCTAGGAGCATTTCGTATGGTGTTGGGTGCTGCAGGCACATACTTTGCAAAATATAACCTAAATAATGAAGGATTATTCTCACTTCTTGGAGCTACACTCATTTTATCAATGATCTTTGCAATGATGTTAACACCGATGCTTCGTCGCTATTTAAGTAAAAAAGCACTTTATCAAGGAGGTCTTGTAATTCAAGCATTAGCACATATTATGCTATTTGTCGTTGGATATTCATCACTTCCTCTTGTTCTATTTTTAATGTTCGTTGTTGGATTTAGTATGGGACTTAACGATGTTATTATGTATATCATGGTTAACGATTCAATTGATTATTTACAAAGAAAAACTCAAAAGCGATTAGAAGGTATGGTTTTCTCATTACATACATTCACAACAAAACTACAAACAGCCATTGGTTTATTTGTAATGGGACTAGTATTAAACATGTTTGGATTTATTGAGAATGTTCCCCAAAGTGAATCATCCATGTTTGGGATATTTATGTTACTAACACTACTTCCTGCCGCAAGTTCACTACTAAGTTTAATCCCAATGTTGAAGTATAAAGAAGAAAAAGAGACTTTAGTATAATCAAAATATTAAGTTATATTCTAGATTCTCAAATTATATTTAATAATTGGTAAATAAATTGATCGAAATGAGGTATGAAAAATGCAGTATCCTTATTGCAATGAAGAAATGATAAAAGGCTTTCTTTATGGAGATAGATATGCTTTAAGGTGGTTACCTGAGAATAAAAAACTATTGTTTGGAATATGGGCAAAAGGTGGTATCAAAGTAGAGTCTTATAGTGCGAGTTTTTTTCGTACAAGAGCTGAAACGCACATGTGTCCTTCTTGCCAAAAAATGATTATTGATTTAAACCAGATTAATAACCAATAATT
>DITO01000058.1:2701-4162 GCA_002422065.1 Erysipelotrichaceae bacterium UBA6182
AGTTTAGAAACTTCAGTTTATCTTTTAAGCTTTAGGTAATACTAAGTTTAAGAATACACCCACTAATGCAGCAAGTGCTGTGCCTGATAATGTTACTACTGTTGAAAGTTGTAACACTGCTCCACCTAATCCTAAGACAAGCATTGCACTCGCAATGATTAAGTTACGTTGTTGTGTAAAGTCAACTTCTGCTTCAATTAATACACGAATACCATTTGAAGCGATAACTCCAAAGAGTAGAACACTCATTCCACCTAAAACTGCTGCTGGAATAGTTGAGATTAAAGCTGTTACTGTGCCTAAGAAACTTAATGTGATTGCAAATATTGCTGCTAATCCGATTACCCACACAGAAGCCACTTTGGTCATACCTACAACTCCAGTATTCTCTCCATAAGTAGTATTAGCTGGCCCACCAATTAGAGCTGATAACGCTGTCGCAACACCATCTCCTACTAATGTCTTATCAAGACCTGGATCTTGAAGGAAATCTTGTCCTACAATTTTACCAAGTACTTTATGATCTCCAATATGTTCAGAAATTGTTACAATCGCAACTGGTACAATAGCCCACATTTCTGGTCCAAAGTAGAAGTTCCAATCTCTAAATGGAAGTTGGAAATCAGGTACTGTGAAAAATGAAGCATCTTTTAGTGGAGTTAAATCAACTTGACCTAATCCTAATGCTACTAAGTATCCAGCTAAGATACCAAGAATGAATGGAATAAGTTTGAAGAAACCTTTACCTTTAGTACTAACAAATGCTGAAACCCCGAATGCTACTGTCGCAATGACAATAGACTGCCAGCTTCCTGTACCATTTAAACCAATTTGATTTACTGCTACTCCTGCAAGACCTAATCCAATAATTGCAATCATTGGACCAATGACAATCGGAGGTAGTAAATGATTAATCCAACTTTTACCAAGAAATTTAACTAGTAATGCTACAAGAACATAAACGCCCCCAACCATAAGCAATCCAGTTTGGGCTGCACTAATGTCTCCTCCTAATGCTTCTTTCGCAAATATAATTGCACTAATGTAAGCGAAAGATGAACCTAGGTAGACTGGAACTTTAGCTTTTGTAAGAAAGATATACACAAGTGTTCCTACTCCAGATGCAAATAAAGCGACTGAAACTGGTAATCCAACAATAATTGGAACCAACACCGTTGCACCAAACATTGCAAAGACGTGTTGTAAGGATAATACTATCCATGGAAGGGGTTTAGGGCAATCTCTTACCCCTAAGACTAACGCTTGTTTTTCGCTCATAGGGCCTCCTTGAAAAACTTACGCATAGGCCATAATAAAAGGCGCAATGGCGCCTTTAAAATGTAGGGTAACTTTTAAGTTTCGCCTTGTTGATCTCTCTGGATCACATTTAAAGGACCTATACTATAGATACTTTAACACAAACTTAATGTTTGTCAATCTTTAATTATCATAAGATTTTAG
>DITO01000066.1 GCA_002422065.1 Erysipelotrichaceae bacterium UBA6182
TGCGAAGAACGGACGGCTGATCCCGTTAAAGCATAACCATCTAGAACCTTAGCGGTGGAACAAACTTTCCGTATATCACGAACGCTATTGCCGAGTCCGCTGCCTTCATGGGTACAGAAGGGGATGATGGTCTTACCGCTGAAATCATAGGCATCTAAAAATGTAAAACAAGCCATGGGCATCGTACTCCACCAGTTGGGATAACCAAGATAGATGACATCATAGTCATTGATTGAGTCCAGCATTTTCTTGAGCTCAGGTCGAGCTTGTTTCTGGTGCTCTACCTTGGCAATGCGTGTCGTTTCGGTATAACCGAGTGGATATTTTTGTACGGCGTCAATCTCAAAGAGCTCTGCGTCTGTAACGGATTGAATAACCTTCGCCATATGTTCAGTATTGCCTTCATCGATGCTTTGGAGTCGTCCGTTGTAGTAGTTTTCACCTCTACGAGAATAATATGCGATGAGTATTTTTTTATTCATTGTGTCCTCCACATTTGTCACTCTACACCTTGGAGTTAACTCTAAGTCAAGTTAAGCTGAAGATAATTATAGAAAAAAGAGTGAAACCACTCTTTATTTTTCTATGATTAGTCTATTCTGTCATTTGACAAATGTTTTGATAAATTAGAGACAATAAGTTCAACAATAAGGAAATTAAGTAATTGAGCATCTAGAAATGCTTGTGTAGATCTTGAGTTCAAACTAGGGACCAAGATGAAATGTGTAACGTGATTCTTGAACTTTACTCGATCGTTCTGGGTTATTAAGACGGTCTTTGATCGTCTTTCAAATGAGTTTGGTAATGCTTCTTCAATTTGCAAAGTTTTTCCAGATAATGAAAAATATATATGTAAATCGTTAGAGGTTCCAAAGATAGCTTTTTCTGAGCTCAAAGTTGGTTCGACAAAATCAGCATCAATACCTAATGTTGATAAGCGATACTGTAGATGATGAGCAGGTAATCCGGATTCATGAACTCCAAATATACGAATCTTTGTAGATTTAATTAAGTCTTGCGAAATTGAATCGAAAATCAGATCTAAATTTCGTTTCTTAATCTCTAACATTGCATCACAATAGGCATCAATCATTTCACTACTTTTGCTTTCATAATTTGATGAATTTAGCTGACCTGAGTGAAATAGTCGAGAAATTTCATACTTAAATTCTGAATAACCATCATAACCACATTTTTGACAAAAACGTAGTAATGCAGACTTCGAAACTTTGATTCGGTTAGCAGCCTCTATCAGTGGATAAAACACAATTACTTCGGGATCACTTAAGATGTGATCCTTAATTCGTTGTTCAGATTTTGTGAAAGTGTTTGCATTAATTAAAATTTGATCAAATGGGTTCATATTACATAAAATTATACCACGCTTTTGTAAAAATGAACAAAATGGGAATATTCCCATTAATTCTGGGATATCTATTGTAATCGGTTACATTTGTGGTAATATTTAAGTGTATTCCCAAATATAGTGGGAAAATTCCCATTGTCTTTAGAGAGGAGGAAAAATTCAGACAATTGGAAGACTATTACTTAGAAAGGAAAAAATAAATAATGGAGAAGCTTACGTATTTTATTGAGAATGTTATTGCACCACCATTGATTCGAATATCTGAAACAAGATATCTTCAAGCGGTCCAGAAAGCTTTCTTATCTATCATGCCTATTTTGATTTTCTCTTCAATGATGATATTAGTCGCAGCACTACCCATTCCTGGTTGGAATAAAGTAGTTGGCCCAATTATTGGAGCACTCTGGGGTGGTGTAAACTCAACGCTCGGATTTCTTGCGGTCGTACTAACTGTTTCACTTGGTTATCATTTAGGTAGTTATTATGAAAGAGATAATCGTAATGTAAGACCTATTTCAACGGCATTACTATCTTTCATTAGCTTTATGATATTCTTTCCAATGTTTGGAACAGCTGATGGTATTACAGTTATTGCTACAGGGAACTTTGGAGCAACGGGAATTTTTGCAGCAATATTCATAACAATTATGTCAGTTGAAGTATATCGGATTTTGGTCGAACGAAATATTACAATTAAACTTCCTGAAGGCGTTCCGCCGATGGTCATGGATGCTTTTACAGCATTGATTCCTTCATCGGCTGTTTTATTGGTTTCTTGGTTACTATCATATGTATTCAAAGTCGATATTCCAGCAATTACGAACACCCTGTTCACTCCTTTAATTGCTGCAGGTAAAGGACCTTTACCACAATTTCTTTCATTCTTCTTAGATCGAATTCTTTGGTTCACCGGAATTCATGGATCAAATGTTGTTGGAAGCGTTATGACTCCAATTTGGGCTACTATGATTGCTGAAAACATGGAAGCTTTCAAGTCAGGAGCAGATGTCATTCCAAATTTATTCACTGCTGAATGGACTAATTATTTTGTTAGAATTTCTGTTTTACCAATTGCAATACTTGCAGCTATGAGCAGTGTTAAACGATATCAAGCTCTTGGAAAACTTTCAATTGCCCCAGCAATATTCAATATTGCTGAACCAATCATGTTTGGGCTTCCAATAGTGTTGAATCCTATATTATTTGTTCCTTGGGTATTTGGTTTCTCATTTCTATGGGTATGGTCCTATATCTTTACAGCGGTCATACCTTTAATTCCTCCAATTATTATGCAGGTTACTTGGACGATACCAAGTCCAATTTCGGCTTACTTAGCAACGGGTGGGAATATAGTCGCAATGCTATTTTCGTTGTTAAACTACTTTATTCTCGCTCTAATCTTCTATCCATTCTTTAAAGTACTTGAAAAACAGGAAAAAGCTAAAGAATTAGAGGAGATGCAAGAGGCCTCGGAATGATGGAGATTAGGAAATATGATCATCGTTATGAGTCAGATATAATTGATTTATGGAATCGGACATTAGTTTCCGATTCCATAAATCCTACTATTTTTAGAAAGCAAGTACTATTTGATGATAATTTCCAAGATGATCTTTGTTTAATTGCGATAGAAAATGAGTTGCTAGTTGGGTTCTTACTTGGAATTAAAAGAGTATATCCTTATTTAGACAGAGGACTCGAACCAGATAGGGCATGGATTAGTATCTTGATTGTTGATCCCAAGTTTCAAAGAAAAGGTATTGGGACTGCGCTAGTAAAAGAGATTGAAGAACGATTCATTGACAAAGGCGTAAAACGTATAAATATAGCTAGTTACAGTCCCGGATACTTTTTTCCAGGGGTTGATGTGGCTGCTTATAAGGAATCTTTAGAGTTTTTCAGGAAAGTTGGATACATGGATTTAGGTGAAGCTGTGAGCATGGAACGTTCTTTATTTAATCATGTGCTTACTGATGAATTCTTTGAGCGAAAGAAAAGAGCAGAAGAACTTGGTTTTCGATTCATGCCGTTTACATATGATAGATCATTTGATCTTATTGAGTTTTTGGGAACTAATTTTGGTGGTGGATGGAAGTATAATGCACTGACAGCAATGCGAAACAAATTGGCTGAAGATACTATTTGGATTGCAATTGATTCTAAAAATAAAATCGTTGGGTTCTGTATGAGAAAAATGGATGGAAATGATCATCGTTTTGGTCCTTTTGGTGTATTGGATACTTTGAGGAGTCACGGGTTGGGTTTTATCTTATTTGAGTTGATGATGAATGACATGAAACAGAGACACTTGTATCATTTGTACTTTTTGTGGACAGGTGGCGCTGGTATGAGGTTCTATTTAAGGCATGGAGTCCATGTTTATAGAACATACCGATTATTTGAAAAGAAGGAGCTAGGATGAAAAAATATAAAAGAGTTTTGAGCATTGGTGGACATTCGCTTGATGCAGAATTGATGGGCGGACCACTACTGCTGAAATTGGCAAAGAATGGTGCTCAATGTACATTTGTGCATGTAACACAAGGTAGACTAGAAGAACCAAATGCTTCTGAGGAAGAAAAGACTGAGTATCTCCAGAGGTTAAGAGAACAAAATATTCTAACAGCCAAGGGTATGGGATCTGATAGTTATTCTTTTGACTTTATGTCATCAAATATGCCTAGCGAAGTTGAGTTTGTGGGTCGTTTAGTTAATTATTTTGAAGAGGAAAAAGTTGATTGCATAGTAACACATGCTTCAGGTACCATGCACGCTAGGCATTACTTCACCTATAGTACTGTAACAACTGCAGTAAAATTGTTGCGTTCAAAAGGAAATCATATTGATCTACTTTATGGCGAAAACTGCGAGGATTTAGTTGGTTTTGTTCCTCAGTTATATGTACCACTTGATAAAACAGAAGAAGAACAATGGTTCAGCTCATTAAGGAATTATGAGATTTTTAACGGTAAAGTTAATAGTGTTCCCTATTTTGATTATTACTCAACTATGTTGAAGGTTCGTCAAATTGAAAGTGGATGTAGGAGTGGATGTAAGGCGTACATGTATGCTTCACTCGTAGATTATGATATCTAAGTTTGGTATTTCTGTTTATTTATCTACAGGAATTGAAGTTAATAGGGAAATTATTAATAAAGCTAAGCGTTATGGGTTTAATTTGATTTTTACATCATTTCATATTTCAGAAGAAAAGGCATTTAATAGTATTGAGAATATAAGTAATTTAATTAATCTATGTAAAGAAGAAGAAATGTTCCTATGTGCAGACGTATCTATTCAAACGCTCAATATCTTGAACATAAGTTCACTTGAGGAACTATACAACATTGGACTAAGTTGTGTTAGGTTCGACTATGGCATAGATTTAAGTACAATGGTTGCTCTAAGTAAAAAGCATTCTGTGATGATCAATGCGTCCAATATCAGTGAAAAGACTCTTGATGAGTATGAAAGAGCTGGAATGAATTTTATCAATGTCATTGCCGCTCATAATTTCTATCCGAAGTCGCATACAGGTTTAAGCCTTGAATATGTATCTGAAATGAATGCCCTATGTAAGAAACGAGGCTTGAAGACGCTTGCGTTCATTCCTGGGTTTAAGATGGCCAGAGGGCCGATTTATGAGTTCTTACCAACGATTGAATCTCATCGAAATGAGCCATTACTTGTGTCGTTGATGGAACATCGATTTTCAGCTGGAACAGATTATGTTTTAATAGGTGATGTTAAGTATGAAGATAATTTGAATGAGGAAATTAACGACATATTAAATGATGTTGTAATACTTGAAGTAGAGTTCTTTGAGGAAAAATATAAGGGAATAATGTTAGGAACACATTTTAGTAATCGTATGGATATTTCATCTGACACAATTAGAATTTCGCAAACAAGAAGTAATAACAAATACAAATTTGATGCTTTGCCAAATATGACAAATAGTAGATGTGAAGTTGGTGACATAGTTATCAGTAATAAGTTGTATTTAAGATATACAAATGAGATTGAGATTGTTCTAAAAAGCTTCAATCAAAATGGCAAACTCAATGTAATAGGCAGGGTTAAAGACCCATATATCAAGTGCTTAGGATATATTTCAAATAAAAGAGCATTCAAGTTTATAAGTGAATTATGATATCAAAAAAGACCTTAATGTGGTCTTTTTGATTTGAATTATGCAAAATGTGTGTGTTTTGTCTTCCATTCTTCCATCGCGATATGAACCCATAAACCATAAATGCCCAAGGTAATGATCATGAGAACCAACCATTTGATCCAGTGTCCAAAAAGACCCATGGCCGTTCCTTCGAACACCATGCGTTGCCCATCGATCACGGTATGGCGAGCTTTCCATTGAAGCATCATTACGATTGCCCATGGATAGAGAATGCCAAATGAGAAGACTGTGATCAACCAAGCAAGAAGTGCAGTGCCCAACCACCCTAACAATTTACCATCGAAATAAGATCTATTCATCTGACATGTCCTCCAAGCGTTCAGGTTCACCACGTTCTAGGGTTGAAACATTACGCAATCTAAGTTGAATCTTACGCGTACGTACGCCAACAAGCTTATCCAGATCTTCACCGGTTTTGTGAATGCGGTCTTGAGCACTCTGTAAGACATTGGCGAATGTTTCGAACTCTGCTTTAACAGAAGAGAGAATGCTCCAGACTTCGCCGGATCGTTTTTGGATGGCCAAGGTTTTGAAGCCCATTTGAAGACTGTTGAGTAAAGCGGCCATGGTGGTAGGTCCAGCGATGTTCACTTGATAATCACGTTGTAAGATTTCGATCATTCCGCGTTGAACGACTTCGGCGTATAAACCTTCAGTCGGTAGGAAGAGGATGGCGAATTCGGTAGTATAAGGAATTTGCACATACTTATCATGGATGTCTTTGGCAAAGCTCTTGATTTTGGTTTCTAAGCTTTTCCATGCGACATCAACCGCAACTTTGTCGCCTAAGATGGACGCATCCAATAGGCGGACATAATCTTCTGTGGGGAATTTGGAATCGATGGGAAGAAGAACAGGACCGGATTCATCTCCGGGAAGCTTGACAGCGAATTCGACACGATCCTTAGAACCAGGGATTGTGGCGACATTCTCAAGGAATTGTTCCGGGGCAAGGATTTGTTCAAGGATGGAGCCCAATTGAATCTCACCCAACATACCGCGTGTCTTCACATTGGAAAGAACTTTCTTTAGATCGCCGACTTCAAGTCCAATCTTATTCATCTCACCCAAGCCCTTATACACAGCCTCGAGTTGTTCAGAGACTTGTTTAAAGGATTGTGAGATGCGATCTTCTAGAGTTTTTTGTAGTTTCTCATCGACCGTCATCCGCATTTCATCCAATTTCTTGGCATTCTCTTCCTGTAAGGCAGTGAGACGTTTTTCAATGGTCTCGCGGACCTGATTGAGTTTCTGTTCATTTTGTAAGCCGGTATTGGCTAAGATTTGGTTGATTTGACTTAGGTTTTGAGCGACACTGGTCTGAAGGTTGTTTTGACTTGTTCGCAACAATTCCATCAAATCACTCAGGCGACGATCCAGTACCGTGTTCGTTTCTCGGTTGGATGTGCTCAAGACATTGGAAAAGGTCGTTAGTGTTCGTTGATTGTCATCTTTTAGATTATGCTCAAGCTCACGCAATTGAGCTTTCATTCCCGTATCATCCGGTTTCTTGAAGATCAAGACTAAAACGAGAAGGATGAGAAGGCTTAAGAGTATCGGTGTTATGTATTCCATGAATGTTCCTCATTGTGGGGTACGGGTCCATAGCGATTGTCATAATCGGTACCCGGAATCATCATTAAGAGTAGAAAGATAAACGGTCCCATCCAAGGGATCAGATTGACCAAGAGATACCAGGCAGGACGATCTTGGTCGTGTAAACGTCGTATCGATATCGCCAATAAGGGTAATGAGATCACAATGGAATACGCGATGCTGAGCATGACCCAAAGCATTGAAACACTTGCCGCAAGGATGGGGATATCGAAGATGAAGCCCAACATGGCAATGAGGATACCGAGTGCTAAAAAGCCAAAGACGATGATGAGATTGGCAAAGAAAAAGCGCCAGTAAACCAGACGTGATGTTCGACTGTTGAAGTCGGTGAAGCGATTGAGGGCATCTCTGAAACTTCCGAATAAGCGTGTATCTTCAGCTCGGGTCGTGATGAAGCTTTGGCCGCAGTGTGTGCAGCTTTTCGCGTTGGATTCGACTTCGTTGGCGCAGGATGGACATGTTTTGCTCATGGTTCTATTATACGGCTTGAAACGCTTTGTA
>DITO01000102.1 GCA_002422065.1 Erysipelotrichaceae bacterium UBA6182
ATATTGGCTGGTAATCCAATCACCGCATCCAAGTAGTTTTTTTCTTTTATTAGGTATTCTCGTATAACACCTTCTGCACCTCCTCTGAAAAGAACACCATGAGGTAACACCACTGCCATTGTGCCATAATCATCCAATTGATAAATCATGTGTTGAATAAATGCATAGTCTGCTTTTGACTTAGGTGCTAACCTACCATATCGATTAAAACGAGGATCATCCATAAAAGATTCATCGCTAGACCAACTTGAACCATATGGCGGATTAGCTACTATTGCCTCAAACTTCAAGTCTAAGTGTTGAGGATGTACAAGTGTATTATCATTCTTGATATCAAAGTTTCTAAAAGAAATACCATGCAAAAGCATATTCATTCGTGCTATGTTATATGTTGTAGAATTTAGCTCTTGACCGAAATAACGTGCCACCTTTGCTTCTTTACCAATTCTTAATAATAATGAACCTGACCCACATGTCGGGTCATAAACACTCTTTAATGAGCTCTTATCTAAGGTTACAAGCTTAGCTAAGATTGCTGATACTTGTTGAGGTGTATAAAATTCTCCTGCTTTTTTACCCGCTGATGCTGCAAATTGACCAATAAGATATTCATATGCGTCTCCTAAAATATCGATCTCAGAATCATGGATATGAAAATCAATATCATTTATTTTGAGCATCACCTTACTTATAAGTTTGGTTCTCTCACTTTCAGATTTACCTAATCGAGTGGAATTCAGGTCCATATCATCAAATAGATTCGCAAAATCATCTTTGGATTCACTGTTCAAAGTAGAATCTGATAGGGCATTTACGGCTTTGGCTAGTAATGTCACATTGAAGGTGCCAGTATTAATTTTCTGAATTAATGTAGAATACAAGTTTTCTGGTTCAATATAATATCCTACTTTTGAATCTTCAAGTAAATCATCCTTAAGTGGTTGTTGATACTCTTTATTTGCCCACGCTTGATGATAGGTCAAATTGTCTTCTTTTAATAAAACATTATTTACATAATCCAAAAGATTCTCAGATAGATAACGATAGAAGATTAAACCAAGTATATAGTTTTTAAATTCACTTGCATCCATGTTTCCACGTAAGTCATTAGCAATAGACCATAACGTTGAATGAAGACCATTTTGCTGTGATTGTTGTTTTTGAACATTTGTCATGTTTTATCCCCTTAGTTAAATTTATCAATGATGTTAAAAATAAACTCTTTAGTTTGATTTACAATTTTCCTACGCTTAAGATAAGTAACCCCTTCAATTGCTTCATTAATTTGTATATCTGGGAATATGCCACAATACTCATACTCTTGAATAAATTCTTCAAGTTTAGCTTGCTTAATGTTATGTTGATCTCCAAAATTAAGAATCTCTTTCTCTCGTTCTTTTTCCATCATGTCAAAGTACGCTTCATCAACATCATCTGACGGGCTTAGTGTTGGGATGATTCGATCTAAGAATTGCTTGATTAATTCAGACTTTTGATAGAGTTTTTCATCAGTGATAAACTTTAATTTTTCTTTAATTTCAAAGATATCTTTTTCTTGTTGTTCTTTATCAATCAAACTGATTTGGCGAATGAGTTCCAGTATATAATGAACGTTAATTTTATCTGATCGAACGAGTTCAAGTTCAAAGTTAATGTCTTCAAGAATGGATACTCTTTCTTTGTGCTCTCTGCGACTAAAATCTAAATACTTACTCAAGTAATCCATGTAAGTTTGCTCATCAAACATGGTATTAGAGGTTTTCCAATCAAACTCAATGAACGTTTTAAGTGATGTAAGTATTCTTAAGATATTTCGAAACTTAAACACAAACTTTGTAATATCTTCATCATCTTCAAGTCGTTTAACCGCCACAATATCAGGAGTGAATTTAAGTAAATCGTCCACTGCTTGATTGAAGGCTAGTAGGTATTCATTGTAGGAATGCATCAATACGACATCGGTGTTATCAGTTTGTGAATAAAGCATGACAGCACTATCTACATTCTCTTTGGTAGTTTGATAACACACAATATTGCCAAATGGTTTAGTTGATCTTTCCACTCGATTCGTACGAGAGAAAGCTTGGATTAGGTTATGGAAATCGAGTCGTTTATCTAGATACAGAGTATTAAGCGTTTTTGCGTCAAAGCCTGTTAAAAACATATTAACTACGAGTAGAATATCAATGTCATTATTTTTCACTCTATTAGACACGTCTCTAAAATAACCATCAAAAGTACTAATGTTAAAGTTCGTTTTAAATATTTTGTTATAATCAACCATCATACGATCCATTGCATCACGAGATAGTTCTTTCTTATTTTCGCCATCTTCATTAGAAGCAAAAGTAAATATACCCGCAATCTTTAAGTCATGATTCATGGCTTTAAAAGTATCATAGTATTTTATTAGCATAGCAATCGATGAAGTCGCAAAAATAGAGTTATAGAGCTTACTGTTAGTTTTAGTTTTGTGTCTTTCAAGAATATTGGCTGCAATAAGTCCAATACGAATATCATCAATAAAAACAGGGTCGGTATCGATTCCTGCTACTTGATCATCTTTTGAGTCTTTCGATTTTTGAATGGTATTAACATAATCCACCGCAAACCCTAATACATTTCCGTCTTTGATGGCATCTTTGATCAAGTAATTATGAAGGCACTTACCAAAAATATCCCCTGTTGCTCGTCCATCCTCTGCAGGGTTTTGAACAAATCGCGGAGTACCTGTAAATCCAAAATATTGAGCTTGAATATACGATTTTGAGATTGCTTTATGCATGTCTCCAAATTGAGATCGATGGCACTCATCAATGATGAAAATTGTCTTCTTTTTTCGATATCTATCTATTATCGTTTGATACTGAGGTTTACTGACTGCATTAGACATCTTTTGAATCGTTGTAATAATTAGTCGTCTACTGCTATCTTGAATTTGCTCAATCAGTTTTGATGTTTGATTGGTCATATCTACACAACCTGGATCAAACTTGTTAAATTCATCTAGAGTTTGCTTATCTAAATCTTTTCGATCTACTAAGAAAATGACTTGATCAATATTTGGTTCATTAGCTAATATCTGTGAAGCTTTAAAAGAAGTAAGTGTTTTCCCTGATCCTGTAGTATGCCATATGTATCCATTGTCATTACTTGTTTTCGCATGGTTAATGAGTCGTTCTACAGCATACACTTGATATGGTCGCATAACCATTAACTTCTTCTCTGTTTCATTAAGCACCATATAACGAGCAATAATTTTTGATATTTGACAACGTTCTAGAAAAGTAAAAGCAAATTGCTCCAAACTATCAATCCGTACATTATCTACATCTGACCAATAAAAGGTATGTGAAAACATAAAAGGCATATCGCTATTGGCATAGTATTTGGTATCAATACCATTGCTTATAACAAAGAGTTGTATAAAACGAAACAAGCTTGAAAATGGCTCTCTACGATATCGCTCAACCTGATGAAATGCTTCCTTAAAGTCAACACCTCGTCGTTTTAATTCTAACTGTACTAAAGGTAATCCATTAATAAGAATGGTCACATCATAGCGTATTTCACGCTTGGCTTTCATAGTAACTTGATTAGTAACTTGAAAAGTGTTCTTACACCAATCTATGGTGTTAAATAGTTCAATATAAACAATACTTCCATCATCACGTTGGATATTATGTTTCTCTCGCAAAATCTTCGCACTATTAAAGACACTTTTACCGTTAATCTTGACGATTAGTCGCTCGAATTCAACATCACTTAATGGTTTGTCATTTAGATTCTTTGCATTATGACTATTGACCTGCATACGAAAATTAGCAACAAGATCATCCTCATTGCTTACCGTGACTTTCTTATAACCGTTTACTGATAATTGTTCAATTAAACGATTTTCTAACTGTTGTTCGCTTTGAATTGACATAAACCCACCTTTGAATTTAATTCTACCATAAATTCAAATTGAATCACTTTGTTTATTATAAGATTTGTTTAAGATCATTTATATGGTGTGTAATAGCAAGAAGTTTCAAAAAATAACAATAAAATACTTAAGCTCGAGATTATTTTCGGACACCGTAGTTAATAAAATTAATGACGATATCAGTCATAGAGTATAATTTCCATATCAAGAGACACCTCTGAAATATCCTTTGAGTGGCATTCTGGACATCCTATAACACGATACGTTTTTGCGATTTCTTCTAACATTTCCACACTACCCTCTGAATCTAATAGGTTTAACTTGCTTTTGCATGACTCGCAAAAATACGATGGTTCGAAAAAATTATTACAGCTTACAAATCTGAACCAAAGATGATTATATGATAACTGACAACTCTCGCACTTGTAAAAGCGATTTCTTGATTCACTTTTTTCTACAACGTTTTTATCAGTCCATATTTTAGTCTCTTTAACTACTTTAGGATATTCATCAAAGACACCTAAAAATTCACGACTTATTTCAAAGGGTAACGTTTGAGTAGCAATCATTTCAATCATTCCAATTCCTTCTCGCACCCATATCTCATGTCGACATGATTTACATTCTAGTTCATATGCTGACCCCATAATAGCCTCCTTGATTCATTATTCGATACCGTATTAATATGCTTTGACTTCTGCTTGAGTATATTTCAAATCAAGCGTCCTTACCTTTGCATTTTCATGATTTATAATATAAGTCTTAGATGATGAATCGAATTTTCAAGATCACTTTTTCATATAATTGCTTATAAATGTAGAGTCATATTATAGTAATTCTAACACAGGCAACGTAATTATAATTCCTTATATTTTCTTCTATGGATTTTTGACATTACTTTTAACTCAAAACTTGATTGATCTAGTGAGATTAATCAAGTTTTAACACATCCAATCTAACAATTTATTGATAATTGAATCCTGAAATGACGTGAAAATGATTAATAATATATTATGCTTACTCCTAAATAAGATTCACCCCCTCCTTCACATGTGATATTATTAACATACGAGTTTTAAGCAAGTAAATTAAGAATCAATATTCATGTAAGTTCTACACAGGGGGGGAAGTATGGCTTTGAATCAATGTAAAGAATGTAATAAAGAATACCAAGGTAATCTGTCACAGTGTCCACACTGCGGCTATATAAACACAACCTCTCAACAAGTTGAAGTACCCAGCACCAATGATGGCAACCCTTCACCTTTTTTAGTCACCCCACAATCCATTACTCCTTTTCGAGAAAGAAGAAAACTCAATAAACGTCTTTTTATAGCACCATTATTACTCATTCTTATCATTACGATTGTTTCATATGCTAACTATCTTAAAATCAATGAATACCTGTTAACTCAACTTGCTGCTCAACGTAAACAAGATCAGATCATCAATGAAAAGATGGATGCTATCTTGTTAACATTATCAAATCAAACACGATACTGGACCATTAATGTTACTGAAACAGACTCGTGGATTGTTCAAGGCACTCAAGATGAAGACATTAAGGAAATATGTGTTGTGGTGGGGTTATCCTTCACGAAGAATGTTGATTCACCCTTCTATCTTGATGACAGCTATGATGATGGTCTATTCAGTTTTTATACAGTGCTACTTAAACTCAATACAACAGAATTTAGTCATCAATCCATCTCGGGATGCTCACATATGAGCGATAAGTATGATGTTGTATATCCTAACTCCTCAATCTATATAAGAGATGGCGAAGTGTTTTACTTCATAACCAAAGTAAATTCCACTCTGTTACAGGAGAAGTATCCATTAGTGTATACCGATCAACCCATCATTGAGCTCACGCTCAATGATGAATAAGGAGATTACCATGACCATGAAAAAAGTAGTCCTCACATTATGTCTTCTCTTCTTTTTAACATGGTGTATCAATCCAGAACTTTCAATAAAGTTTTATCCAGATACATTCTCTAGTATATATACCTGTCCTGCATTAGGTATAACAAACAACACCTATATTCGAGATAATGGTACAGCCATAATCATGTATTCAAAACTGAGACAAAGTTTTACTTACAAAAGAATCTCACGAAATCTCTACCATTTATTCGAATCTTCCACATTAGATTCCATCCATTCTAAAATTCTAATCTTTGATGATTACTATGTGCGCTTTAGATCAACTGATAATGATAAAACCCTATTATCCATGAGCGAAGAGATGATTGAAGATGGTGATTATATCAAATGTACCCAAAGAGAATTATAGTCCTTGGTTAACCCTCATCACATATAAATAAAAAGGCTGTAACGAAATAGACAATCAGAAGTGATGTTTATAAAGTTAACAGCTCTTTTATTAACCAATCTTTAACCTCAAATCTGCTCCCCTTCATCTTCTTTTCCAGTATCCTCAAATCCATATTTAATATACATGGCATATGGCTAGGATCTTTTAATGTACAAGAGACACAACAGTATCTTCTATTCTCATCCTTGCATTTCTCTACAATAAGATCTAATACTTCTTTACCATATCCTTTTCCTTGCAACTCAGTGCCTACCATAAAACGCCATAAGAAGTATACAGGCCAATCTTCTTCTGGTGCTATGTAATTGTCTAATCCTAACATGACAAACCCTATAACCTTATTATCCACTTCAATTGCTCTAGGCCATGCATTAGGATAGTTAATAAAAGCTTCTGCTAAGGAATAAATGTTTGGAGCTACTGTTGTTTTCCTTGGAAACCCTAATATTCCTCATTATTGTTTTTAATAACACCGTAGTCAGATTGTAGTTCTTTAGATTGATGAGCAGTCATAAACAATTGTTTTAGACAGATTACTTGATTATCCATCATTTTAAAATCATCTTTCTTTTTCAAAACATCCTTAAGAATAATCATCATTCATTTGTTATAATATTATCAATCGGGGGATTTATTGTATGAAACAAAAGTTTGTTATAAAAACAATTAAGAGATATTACTTAATGTTTATAGTTTTTCTTGTACTATCAACTTTAGTTGGATGTACTTCTAAAGAAGAAGCATTTTTAAATCAACCTTTTATTGATTTTGAGGAATACCTTAAAGAAGATGATGAACTAGTATTAGTTAATGGGGAACAGAAATTAATCAAAGAATTAAAAGAAGAATACGGTGTTTTATATCATATGATTGTTGAATATACTGATCAAGAGATTGAAGACATCTATAATAGTATGATCTATTTAGCATACAAAGGTTATCATTACAACAATACCAACGGAGATAAAATCTATACCTATGAGATACCACTAGTAAGTGCTGCAGGATTTTTTTATCTTCATGACGAAGAATCCGACACAATCTCAATATTTTATAAGATGATTTTAGAAAGAGATATGAGAATCTACTATAGTACAAATCCTCTAATATCTCGTTATAAGAAATATTTGAAGAAGGTTGGAGATACGGTGTTTGTCAATACATTATTCGATAATGAATTTGTAAATACTAAAGATCAAGCAATAAGATTACTCTCAAAAAAAGTTGATGAGAAAAGAGAACAAGTCATTTTTTCTTTAACATACTACGAGATATATTTTCAAGTAGAACAAGAAACCGGAATAAAATATCAAAGAGTTCGTGACATAGATTTGAATCCTAAACCATGAAGAATAAGAGGAAATCTTAAAGTTTTATTCATTCTAAGCTTTGAATCATTGTAATAGAACATAAATCAAAATAGATCTCATTCAGAAGTCATAGAACCATAGAAAAACAGAGGATGTTCCTCTGTTTTTAGTTCCTTCACAAAGATAGTAACACTATCCCAGAAATAACAAAAAAAGAATCCAATGGCTTTAAGGTCTCTATTCATTTCTTTGGTGTATTCAAATGGTCTCTTGGGTGTCATCTTTTGATGATATGTTTCTTGCATTCAAAATAGACATGAATAAGCATAAACTTCAATCCTACTAACATATACACACCAATAGAACACTTAAATTCACTTTTGAAAATTCTTTAAGTCCAAAAACTTGAAACAGAAGTGAAATCACAATTATAGAAGCAATATATCCATATCTGAAAAAATATGCTAATGCAATAATCTTCTCTTTTCTTTTGGTTGTTTCATGTTATATCTTATTAAATCATTGATGATTAAGGATTGAATGATTCAATCTTCAACCTCAATATCTGCTCCCGTGCTTCCATTACTATCTATTATTATCACTTTCTTAATGAGAAGTTTGAAAAAGATATTTTATCTCTAGAAATCTTGTTGATAGTGTTGTTAATTAAGTGATAAAATTAAAAAAATAATATATTAAACTTCAGAATGTCTATCCACTGTTGAAAGAGAAAAATCGTGAAGATATCTAAAGTAAAATATGAGTAAGGGGAATAAATGGCATTAATTGAAGTTGTGAAGTTCAATGGAGGTCCAGCGATATTTGCGTGGAAATTTCCAAGTGAAGAATTAGGAACGTGGACTCAGTTAATTGTTAATGAGACACAAGAAGCAATACTATTTAAAGGAGGAAAAGCACTCGATTTATTTACTGCTGGTCGACATACTCTTGATACATTAAATATTCCAATTTTGAACAATATTATAAATTTGCCTTTTGGTGGTCGTTCACCTTTTACAGCAGAAGTTTGGTTTATAAACAAAGTTAACTCTTTAGATGTCAAATGGGGAACTCCGACTCCTATTCAATTACAAGACCCAAAATATAAAGTATTTCTACCGTTGCGTTCATTTGGCCAATTTGGAATTCAAATTGTTGATTCTAGACAGTTTCTAATCAAGCTAGTAGGGACACTTCCAATATTTGATGTGGATTCACTTACAAGATATTTCAGAGGACTCTATTTAACAAAAGTTAAAGATCTGATTTCTTCTTATTTGATTAAAAAACAAATAAGTACTCTTGAAATAAATGCATATTTAGATGAACTTTCAACTGAACTTAAAGAAAAGATGTATCCAGTCTTTGAAGAGTACGGTATAAAACTCGTTAATTTTTATGTAAATGATATTAATGTTCCTGAAGATGACGCAGCTGTGATAAAGTTGAAAGATGCACTATCAAAACGAGCAGAAATGGATATTGTAGGTTATAACTATGTTCAAGAGCGGTCCTTTGACACACTTGAAGGTGCTGCGAAAAATCCTAGTTCGGGACAAGCTGGTTTGATGGGTGCTGGAATTGGACTTGGAATGGGCGTTGGCATCGGTGGTGCATTTGGAAATCAAATGTCTGAAATCACTCAAAATGTAAACACCAAAAAAACTAAAACATGCAAGAAATGTAATTCAGATATTCCTGAAGATAAAAGGTTTTGCGCAACATGTGGTTTTGATACTCAACAAAGTGAAGTAGTAGACAAAAGTTCAAAACTCATAAGTTGTAGTAATTGTGGTTGTAGTTATTCTAATAAATCAAAATTCTGTCCAGAATGTGGAGATGCATACACTCCATGTTTGTATTGTGGTGCAGATCTCAAAGCTAATGCAAAATCTTGTCAGGATTGCGGACAAGATTTGCCATCCCCTTGCCCAAGATGCGGAGTACCAATCTTGGACAACAAGATTAAATTCTGTGGTGAGTGTGGTGAATCATTAGTTAAAAAATGTAATAGTTGTGGAACAAAAATAGATGGTAATCCAAAATTCTGTCCAGAATGTGGAATTAACTTAGAAAAAGGAGCATAGAAATGCAGAAGCAAAAGTCAGTATCTTGGGGTTGGATTATATTTTGGTGTATTTTCTTTTTCCCCGTTGGAGTGTACCTAATTTTTGAGAGATTGAAAATTGATAAAACCGCAACTCTGAACAATAGTAAAACTGTTATTACTATTTCTTACGTTTTGATGTTCTTCAGTTTAGCATCTTTAACATCAATTCCTACTGAAGGTTCCTCCATGATTTTGGCATTTTTTGTATATGGTCTCGGAGGTGCATGGCTTTACAGAGTAGGAAAGAAAATGAAGGCAGCTGGAGAGAGATACAAAAAATACATCACATTGATTATCAATCAAAACATAACGATGGTTGATAGTATAGCGCATTCCCTAAACTTAACTTATTAAGTAGTTAAATCTGATTTACAAAAAATGATAGATTTAGGTTATTTTGAAGGGGCCTTTCTTAATGAATCAAGTCGACAAATAATGCTATCAAGAAACGTTTCTGAGAATTTGAATCATGCAATCAACCAGCAAGTAGTTTGTAAAAGCTGTGGAGCAAACAATACGATTGCAAGTGGAAGAGCTAACGAATGCAACTATTGTGGGTCGACATTGCGCTAATTAGTAACATAAAACAATTACCAGATCATTTGAGATAAGTAACTGGTATGCAAAATGAACCTAGTAAGTAGACATTCATATCTTAACTAACGGATTTGTAAATTAAATTATAACAGCCAAAAAGTCCAATGTATCTTAACAACGAAATAAAAAATCTCTCTCATAAGCGTTTACTTACAAGAGAGATTTTTTCTTTTCATTTCTTCTATTACTTCTCTTATATCCTTAATTCTTTACTTATTCTTTTCTCGTGCATCTTCAATCGCTTATAATATTCCATCACTAGAACCAGAAGCTCCAGCAACAATGTCAACATCAACACCATTCTTAGCAATAACTCTTTTAATCATGACTGCAAAAACTTGAGTAGATAATCCAGGTGTGTCTGAAGATTCCAATACTTCAATGGTAGTAATTTTATCGCCCTTCATTGTAACTTCGTTTTTGACTTCTCTTGCATATCCTTGACCAACTATTGCATTAACAACTTCAACAATCGTAACTGTACATCCTGTAAACACTAATAGTGATAATAAGCTTACGATTAATAGTTTCATATGCCTCATTATAAAAATGAAAATCAGTGATTTCTCACTGATTCTAGGATTCTATTTTTAGTCTTAGTATCTGCTCTCCTTCATCTTCTTTACCTGTGTCTTCAAATCCATATTTAATATACATGGCATATGGCATTGGATCTTTGAGTGTACATGATACATAACAGTATCTTCTATTTTATTCCTTGCATTTCTTAACAATAAGATCTAAGACTTCTTTACCATATCCTTTTCCTTGAAACTCAGTTCCTACCATAAAACGCCATAAGAAATATACTGGCCAATCTTCTTCTGGTG
>DITO01000247.1 GCA_002422065.1 Erysipelotrichaceae bacterium UBA6182
ATGTTTATTTCGTTACAGCCCCTTAATAGTTTTGTTTAAAATACTCCATGATTTTCTCTAAGCTATGAATAAGATTAATATCTTCATCAACTTTTAAATCATTAATAAATGTATCAATCATATTTTCATGGAAAGCATCATGAATCTTTAATAGGTCTAAAGCACGTTGAGTTAATGAAAGACGTACGATTCGTTTGTCTTCATCATCTTTGTAACGAGCAACATATCCCTTTTTAACTAAGCGATTAATCGCTACTGTTAAGGTTCCTTGGGTGACTAGAGCACGTCGTGCTACATCACTCATGGTTTTAGTTTCACTTTTGTAAATATTCTCCAAAGTATGGACTTCACTCATTGATAAAGTCACACCACGTGCCACTAGATTGCGCTCTTCGAGCACTAGAATATGGTTGAACATATCAACTAGTAATTCATTAAGCGTTTTCTTGACACGATCTTTCAACATGGTTATTTAGCAAGAGCTTTCTTCGCTTTTTCAACGATACCTTCAAATCCTTTTGGATCATGAATGGCAATTTCTGATAACATTTTACGGTTTACTTGGATATTAGCAAGTTTTAATCCGTTCATGAATTTTGAATATGAAATGTCGTGCATACGAGCTGCTGCATTAATACGAGCAATCCATAGTTTTCTCATTTCACGTTTTAGGTTTTTACGATCTCTGTAAGCATAAGAAAGTGATTTCATCACCTGTTCATGGGCTGTACGATATAGAGTATGTTTAGAACCAAAATAACCTTTAGCTAATTTTAAGACTTTTTTACGTCTTGCTCGGGTAGCAACTGAACCTTTTACGCGTGGCATTTTTGATCCTCCTTAGTTCTGCAACATCAGTTTAATACGTTTGTAATCTGACTTAGATACAAGTGTACTTTTTCTGAGTTTACGTTTTTGTTTTTGGGTTTTATTCGCTGCAAAGTGAGAAACGTAGGCATGGGAACGTTTAAGTTTTCCACTTCCTGTACGTTTTACACGCTTTGCCAATGCTTTTTTAGTCTTCATTTTTGGCATGGTGGTGTCCGTCCTTCTATTTCTTTTTCGGAGCAAGGATGCAGTGCATCATATTGCCCTCTAGGGTTGGGTACTTTTCGACATTAGCAATGTCAGAAACTGATCCCATAAAATCATTCATTACTTTTTTTCCAACATCAAGTCTTGTGATTAAACGTCCTCTAAAACGCATGTCAACTTTGACTTTCATGCCTTCAAGTATCCATTTGCGTGCATGTTTAAGTTTAGTCTCAAAGTCATGCGTGTCAATAACTGGTGATAACCGAAGTGGTTTAACTTCAGTTACATGTTGATTTTTCTTAGCTTCTCTCGCCTTTTTTTGCGATTCAAAACGATGTTTACCATAGTCTAAAATCTTACATACTGGCGGTTGGGCGTTAGGAGCAACACAGAATAAATCAAGTTCTAACTCTTCAGCCTTAGCAAGGGCTTCGCGTCTAAACATGACTCCTAGTTGTTCTCCATTTGGTCCAATAACGAGTAACTCTTTAAATCGAATACTCTCATTCACCAAATCTTCATTGATTGGTTTTTTTGTGATAATTTCACCTCCGAACAAAACAAAAACGGGTCAAGAATCCCGTTCGCGCATGAAAAATGTGTTGTTTCATGTAGCTTTAACCTAAACCATAAGGAATCAGGTGAGAATCGGGTTCTACTTTCTACGATTTGTTTGCATGAGTATTCTATCATCATCAATTCATAAAGTCAAATTCTATTTGATGTGATATAATCTTACAGTGTTAAGAGGTAACTATATGAAACTTAAGCAATCGTATTTTGTCACGTATAAAGAGAATGTTAAAGATGAAGAAGCAATATCCGGCAATCTTCTCGTTCGAGGTGGATTCATCAAGAAAAATTCTGCTGGTGTGTACATGTATCTGCCTTTAGGATTCAAAGTCCTTAAGAAAATCGAAGCTATTGTACGAACAGAAATGAATAATGCTCATTCTCAAGAAGTCCTTATGCCTTCATTAATTCCTGAAGATGTATATATTGCATCTGGTCGTCGTCATCTTTTTGGCTCAAGTATGTTTGCCTTTAAAGATCGCTTTGATCGTAGTGTTGTATTAGGTCCTACACATGAAGAACTATTCGCGGTAGCAGCTAGTGCTCATATTAAATCTTATAAAAACCTACCGGTATCATTATACCAGTTTCAAACTAAGTTTCGTGATGAACCACGTCCTCGTTTTGGAGTGATTCGTGTTCGTGAATTTATCATGAAAGATGCTTATACCTTTGATAAAGACTTGGATGGACTACAAAAGAACTATGACGCCATGGTTAAAGCTTATATTAATTCATTTGATGCTATGCAACTACATTATCGTATTGTGAAAGCTGATACTGGAGTTATGGGTGGGCTTCTTTCTGAAGAATTCCAAGCCATTACTGATATTGGTGAAGATACCATCGTATTTTGCTCATCTTGTGATTATTCTGCAAATCTAGAAATTGCAAAACGTCACCCACTTGCTCATGCTGTAAAAGCTGAAGTAGGTCAATACAAGAAGTTACATACCCCAAACATTAAAACCATTGATCAACTCACAACAACGTATAATCTTGATCCAAGAGATTTAGTGAAGACACTAGTCTATTCTGTTGATGATCAACTCATTGCAGTAAGTGTTTGTGGAAATCGTGAAGTAAGCAGTGTAAAATTACAAAAGTATTGCAATGCAACCATGGTAGAACTTGCAACTGCAGAACAATTAGCAAATGCTAATATACCTATGGGTTATATTGGTCCCGTTGATTGTCCGATTCCGTTACTTGTTGATGAAGAAGTATATTCACTTACAACAATGATGGTTGGAGGAAATGAGGTTGATACGCATCTAGTTGATGTTTCACTCAATGATTTTGCACATCATGATGTCGTTGACTTAAGTATGGTCCATGCTCATGATCATTGTCCTCAATGTAAAGCAGAACTTCACATTCAAAAAGGGATTGAAATTGGAAATACGTTCAAACTTGGAGATAAATACTCTAAAGCAATGAATCTATATTTCAGTGATGAAAACAACCAACTACAACCTGTCATTATGGGTAGTTATGGTATTGGACTTGGTCGCTGTATGGCAGCGATTGTTGAACAACATCATCATGAAAAAGGAATCTTATGGCCAATTCATGTCGCTCCATATGAAGTAAGTTTACTCATTGTTTCGACTAAAGATGAAAACGCTGTATCAAAAGCATATGACATCTATGATTCATTAAGAGCAGCATCCATTGATGTTGTATGTGATGATCGTGATGAGCGAATTGGTGTTAAGTTCAATGATGCAGAACTGATTGGAGTTCCATTTCAAGTTGTCTTTGGCAAAGCACTTATCAACAATCAAGTTGAATTTAAAAATATGTATGATCAAAGTACAACTCTTGTTGATTTAGATTCCCTTGTCGATGTCATTAAATTGGCTATAGCTCAACAGAAAGAGAAAAATCATGGATAAAATATTTGATTATGAAGATGTGCAGCTCATTCCTAATCGCTGCATTGTTACATCACGTTCAGAATGTGATACCACAATTTCGTTAGGAA
>DITO01000001.1 GCA_002422065.1 Erysipelotrichaceae bacterium UBA6182
GTGAGGTCTAGGTATTTTGTGAGGATCGCTGGGGGGATGGCCGCGAGATGGTGATTGGTCTTAAGCGGCTTCATGCGTTTTCCATTTGACCTCTTAAGTCTTCTTTTTTACCGTCGTCCAAAATCACACCGTCTTGTTTATACTTTTGAAGCACAAAGTGCGTTGCGGTGGAGATGACGGAGTCCAAAGGGGATAAGCGTTTAGCCACAAAGAGAGCGACCTCTTGGATGGTATCACCACGGACAAAGACAGCCAAGTCATAATCACCTGCCATAAGGTAGACGGATTCGACTTCTTCAAACTGCATGACGCGGTCTGCAATGTCTTGAAAGCCATATTCCTTTTTAGGGGTGACTTTGAGTTCTATGAGGGCAGATACACCTGCGTTGATCTTTTGTTCATTGATCAGGGTCTTATAGCCTTTGATGACATCGGTGGCTTCCAGTTCTTTGATTTGATTCGCAATGACGCTTTCTTCGCGGTCCAAAAGGACGGCGAGTTCACTGTTTGATAGACGTGCGTTATCTTTTAAGAGTTTAAGTAGTTTTTCCATAGGAGTTCCTCGATTTGTATCATTATAGTTTAATGTGAATAAAAATCATATATCAAAGTATATATTTCTGAATCAATTTACCATAAAAATAATTAAAATAACGGAAATTATGTTTATTTGTGTACAAAATAAGCATAATGAACTAAACTATGAGTATAAATAAACGAAAGAGATGTGAAAATGGACAATCAACTTAGGATACTGAAAATAAGAATTAATGGAGTGCATCTATTTGAGAACGATATCTTAACTTTTCAGTTTATCAATCATCAGAATGTACATACAGGACGTGATGAAGAAAACATGATCAATCTATTCTCAAGTGTCTATCTCCCGCGTATTATTGCTTTGGTGGGAATCAATGCGTCTGGTAAAACAAGTACTTTGCATTTGTTAGCTTGGGTCACGCGTGTGTTCTTGTGTAATGAAGGCATGAATAATGAAGCATTCGAAGATGTTTATCGTATTTTGAAGAATGATGTGACAATTGAAGTCTTCTTTAAGCTCAATGATGATATTTACTATGAACGTGGACATATCAATATTGATACTTTAAATAAGAAGGCAATTTTTGAAGAAGATGTGATTTATTGCAGAAGTGTGGACAGAAGACTAAATCGAAGTAATCTATTTGATTTGGATGCTTACAATGAACTTTATAATCGCAAAAAGTTGGATCGAAGTGTCCTGACCTTTCTCGATGAAGATAAAAGCATTACGCGCTTGGTTACTGGTAAAATTAATGTCAATGTCGTTGACTTGATTAATCATAATATTTGGAAACCAAGTGCATTTGGAAGTGTAAATGACTTGGTGACCATTGTTCGCTTTTTGGATCATTCAATTGAAGAGCTTAGTCCTTTAAATGAAAACAATTCACTCGATATCATTTCAGATGAGACGATATTTCAATTACGATTTATGGGAGGGGAATTGAAAGTGCTGAGATGGATAGAAATCTTGGATATGCTTTCGTCAGGGACGAAAAAGGGTTTGGTTTTATTTCAGTTGATCAAGAATACCTTACATCAAGGTGGTTATCTGATCATCGATGAGATTGAAAATCACTTCAACAAATCGATCGTAGTGGACATTTATAAGATGTTTCGGTCGAAACGAGTCAATCCACTTGGGGCTATGTTGGTGTTTTCCACGCATTATACTGAGCTAATGGATGATTTTGATCGAAATGATCAGATCTATATCACTTCGAAATCACAAGAAGATAATCGAATCAAAGTTGTGAATCTCAGCGATTTGATCAAAAGGACAGATTTGAAGAAGAGTGATGTGTATTTCAGTGATATGTTGGATATTGGGACCGCTACACGCTATGATTTGTATATGGATTTACAACGCAGCTTGACTAAAGAGGATGAAAGCTTGAGTGTGCGTGATGGTTCTGGTGAATGAACTTGTAGCGTGTATATGTGAAGGTGCTTTTGAGCGAGCTGTGGTGGAAATTTTATTGAATTCGGATAGTCTTGAATTTAGATGGGAAGATTTGCTTGAAGGTGATTTGATCGAACTAAGAAGTTCAAGGCGATTTTCTGAGCGTTATTTGAATCGTGAATACAAAGGAAGTTTGATAAGGATCGTACGTATCTTAGATTCTAAAAGTGAACGATTCAATGTTTCATTTTCGCACCAAACTAAAATAAGTCGTCTTCAATCGTTTTATACACGTCCTGAGGTCGAAATATTGATCATCATTTCTGAAGACTGTTATGATGATTACATTAGGAATCATCACCGATTAAAACCAAGTATCTATTGCAAAACAAGACTTGGACTTGGTGATGTTAAACGTAAGGGCTTTGTAAGAGATTACTATCGTGATCCAAAACGTCTTATCGATGCCTTAAAGAAATATAAGATGTGGATTGCGCATAAAGAACCTTGTATATATGACTTAATAAAGGAGTCGATGCGATGAAAAAAATCAATGTGACAAAGGCATTATTACCAGAGCTTAAAGACTATGTGAAAGAGCTTGAAGAGATTTGGGATTCCCATCAGTTGACGAGCAAAGGATCGAAGCACAATGCGCTTTTAGATGCGATTAAGGCGCGTTTGGAAGTAAGTGAGGATTCGCTCTTTGTGAATGGACATCTGGCTCTAGAAGCGATTCTAGAGGCTTATGGACTAAAGGGAGAAATCATTACCACAGCATTCACGTTCCCTAGCACAACACATGCGATCGTACGGTTGGGATGTACACCCGTGTTTGCGGACATCAAAGCAGATG
>DITO01000136.1 GCA_002422065.1 Erysipelotrichaceae bacterium UBA6182
CTACTACCTTACTCATCATCGCTTGATAAGTCACTTAGAAATACTTAAAATCCGCCAATTTCCACCAGGATGGATTTCAACTCCCCATACAAAAATACCACCTAGAGCTATCCTCTAAGTGGTTTTCTTTTTATACAGTGTTAATATTTGACCTTTACGGTTTTTCTTTTTGATGGCTTCACAAAAAAAAGTAAATCCATGTAGGACTTACTTCAGTTCATTAAGTTTAAAGTATTCAATTAAATAATGTGCGATGCCATCTTCATCATGTGTAAAAGAAGTAACATCCTTAGCAACCTTTAAAACTTCTGGAACCGCATTTTTCATCGCGACACCAAATCCAGAATCTCTAATCATTTCCACATCGTTGATTCCATCACCAAAGGATATCCATTTCTTTTTGGGAATTTCATAATAATCTAAGAGGTAATGAAGTGCAGATGATTTTGAAACATGTTTTAAGTAAACTTCATAAATACCGAACTTAGGTTCAATTCCCCAAAGTCTATAGGATAGCGTTTTTCCAAGATGCTCATCAATATAGTGTTCAAATGTTGGCATCGACTCTTTTTCAATCAAAAAGACAATACCAGTAGGTTCAACCGATAATTCAGTGAACTCTTTTTCAATCACAATATTGCTGTTGACACCGCTGAAGAACTCTTCAAGCCTTGGATCGTATTTGTATGCATAAACGACTTGTTCGGTTGAAAAGAAAGCAGAGACAATAAACGATTTTGTAAAAGTAAAAAGCTGGTGCATCACTTCAAGAGGGATATAGGTTTTTTGTTTCGCAAAGGTTGTGTCCATCGGGTTTTCAATGGAACCGCCATTGTCCGTAATGAGTACGGTATCTAGCCCGATTTGTTTATATTTTGATATGGCTCCGCCAAAGGGTCTTCCTGTAGCAAGAACAACGATATGGCCTTGTCTTCTTAAATGATTCAGTACTGTGATAGATTTTTCTGTCAGTTCACCTTGTTTGTTCAACAAAGATCCATCGAGATCGCAAGCGATTAAGTATTTCATGAAACTCACCTCCTTATCATTATCTCATAAATGTAAATGAATACAAGTAAATACTTTATATCTTTTTACAGAATATAAAGAAAAGGACAGCCAGTCGGCTGTCCAATTGACTAATTTAGTTTCGGAAATGTGTAAATGAAATCGATAACCCCGGGATCCCCACCAGCAGTAGCAATAGCATCAGGAATTCCATAATTAAAGAAGAGAGATTCAGTCAAATTGGCTTGAGGTGTGACACTATGACTCAAGTATTCAGCTACAGTCGTATAGACACCCCCAGTGATGTTTGCATTGCTAAACTGTGCCTTGAAGGTATCACATAAGAAGTAGCCTGTTCCATTAAGGTCACGTGTAAATTCAATGTTTGCTTCGGAAAAGACAAATGCAGGACGAATCTCTATACCGAGGACTATTTTATATTTGGAATAAACATCACCTTTAGCATAAATCGTCCCTTTTATATATTGGGTATTGCTGGTGTTATTGCTGTTGATGGTAACTTTTCCATCTACGACAACGTTACCTATAATTGAACTTTTACGGTTCATGGTCAAATTTCCATCAATGAATAACAAATATCCTTCAGGAATGGTTAGGTTCTTGTCATTAGGTATGTTAACACTTCCGTTGATATACCAGTGTCCAGTGACTGTTGGACTATTCTGCAAAGAAGTTGGTGTTTTACTTATATATCCATTACTTGCAAGAGCAAGTGAATTGATATAACTAATGATACTGTCAAATGTCAAGAATTCATCTGGATAAGCGATACCTGGTAACTCGGTATCCATGAAAGTTGGCAAGTAGGATGCTAGCAAAGTGGTTGGTGTAATAAACTCACTGAGTACAAATGTAGGTTCTTGGCCTGTAAAAGCAAATAATTCATCGTAGGTAGAAGTAGCATTTGCAGAACCGGTGATATATCCTGTGACTGCTTTTGATGTGGTAACCATTGATGAAATCATATAGAGGCTAGTACCATAGGCTTCAATAGTGACACCCATATAGAGTTCAAGTGCATCTAGATAAGCTGGATCTAAATTTTGATCACGTGCAATGATTTTTAAAGTGGCATCCACCGATTGAACAGCATTGGCATAAGCTTCAGTAGACTCAATACTTTTATCGATAATCTTGGATTGATTGACAGCAACAGTTAAAAGCGTTGCAACCGTAGCGATTACAAACGTAACAATACCTAATACTGTTGGGATGCCGATTCCTTTTTTATTATTGCTGATACGCATGACTTGCCTCCTTCATCTGTTTATACGATTGGCATGTCTGATATTGTAAACTGATAGGTTGCGATGAACTGGTATTCTTTACCATGCTCATCAACCAAATAGATCTGGAAGGTGATTTCTAAAAGATCAACATTGAGCGTATAACTGACACTGCTTGATGCTCCAAGCGTGAAGTAATTGATGACGCGTTCAACTCCATCAACTAAAATCTTCCCATTTTCTATAGAGATACTCTTTTCTAAGATGGGATCATGAGCGACTGGGGTAATGGTTTCATTGATCAAATCAACTTCATAATCATAATGATTTTCTAAAATGATACAATCACCACTTACACAAGCTCTATAATTTGTTGGACCAAAGTCTTGCATTTCTTTTTCAAGATATCTTACCAGTGTGTTACCTTCATATGTCGCCTGTGTATTTAAATTGATGCGTTCTGTTGCGACTCCAATGGTTTGTAAAATCATAGAAACTAAGGATAAAGCCAAGCCAAAAATAACAATAGCGCCAAGTAATTCAACGAGTGTTACCCCTTTTTTATTCATAGATGATACCCTCCAGTTCAATGGTTCTTGAAGAGTAGTAATTGATGAAGATGGTAAAATGAATGATTTCATACTGAATAGATTGCGCGGTAGGCGTTAGAAATATGATGGTTAAATTGGTATCATAGATATTGTTATTTGCTTCAAACTCAAATGGTGTACATCCAAAAGGCGTTGAACTGCACGTGGATGATGTCACTGTTTTCTCTGTTCCACTCATCCAAAGTGCCACAGCATCATAAGTTGAAGTTGAGACAATCTCATCTCTAATCTGTGAGCCGATTTGTGTGGCAACAATCCGTTCATTGGTTGCTAACGTATTGTTTCTCACACTGACGATGATTGAAATTGCAGTTGTCAAGACCAAGGTGATGATAAAAATAGAAGCGATTGCCTCAAGCATGGAGAGTCCTTTATGATTCAGTTTAGGCATAGCATCACCTCCCGTTCATCTTGTCTACCCTCATTATATTATATAATACAGTTTTTTGAATGATTAAATCATTAAGAATCACTTAAGTTAACTTTAAAATTTAAGAAAAACAACAAG
>DITO01000048.1 GCA_002422065.1 Erysipelotrichaceae bacterium UBA6182
TCCAAATTACCGTGGCCGATAAAATACTAGTTTGTGACTTTGGTAGTCAAACTAATCGTCTAATTGCACGTCGTATCATTGAGATGGGTGTTAAGTGTGAACTGATTGATCATGAACACATTGCTGCTCATTTAGAAGATAGTGATGTTAAAGGGATTATTTTTTCTGGAGGACCTCATTCAGTATATGAAGAAGGTGCGATGATGATTGACCCTATTGTTTATGATAGTGGTTTACCAATACTTGGTATATGTTATGGAATGCAAATGATGACGTACCAACAAGGTGGGGTTGTTAAAGCGGGACATAGTAAAGAATATGGAAAGACAGCAATGACATTGATTGAGTCATCTCAACTGACTCAAGGAATGAGTTTAAGTACTCAAGTTTGGATGTCTCATGGAGATCATGTAAGTGTCTTAGCTCCTGGTTTTAAAGCTAAAGCATATAGTTATAATACCCCGTTTGCGCTTATAGAACATGATTCTAAACCTTGGTATGGTGTTCAGTTTCATCCAGAAGTAACTCATTCTCTTGAAGGATTAACGCTTCTTAAAAACTTTGTTTTTGAGATTGCGAAAGTAAGTCAATTATGGAGGGCTCAAGACTTTATTGAAGAAGAAGTAGCACGTATAAGAGAAGAAGTGCAAGATAAAAAAGTTTTATGTGCATTATCTGGAGGAGTTGATTCCTCAGTCACTGCAACTTTACTTCATAAAGCGATTGGTGATCAATGTACTTTTATGTTCATCGACCATGGATGTATGCGTCATGAAGAAGGTGCTTGGATTAAGAAAACGTTTATTGATGAGCGTGGATTTAATCTTGTCATGATTAATGCTAAGAAGCGTTTCTTTGATGCATTAAAAGGGGTGATTGAACCTGAACAAAAGCGTAAGATTATTGGAAATATGTTTATTCGTGTATTTGAAGAAGAATCAGCGAAGTTAGGTGATTTTGCGTTTCTAGCGCAAGGGACATTATATACCGATGTTATTGAATCAGGAACTAAGACTGCACAAACGATTAAGTCACATCATAATGTGGGTGGTCTTCCTGAAGATATGAAGTTTAAGGTCATTGAGCCTTTAAAGACATTATTTAAAGATGAAGCACGCCAAGTAGGTCTTGAACTTGGGCTTCCATATGAACTTGTTTATCGTCAACCATTCCCAGGACCTGGATTATCTATCCGTGTGATGGGTGAGGTGAATGAAGAGAGTGTTCGTATTGTACGAGAAAGTGACAAGATCTTTAAAGAAGAGCTTATTGCGTTTGATTTGTATGATAAGATTTGGCAATCCTTTAGTGTGAATACTAATGTACGTAGTGTTGGAGTTATGGGAGATCAACGTACTTATGGTGTCATGGTATCACTTCGTGCCATTACTTCACTTGATGGTATGAGCGCAGATGTTGCTCAACTTCCTATGGATTGTTTACTTCAAGTTTCCAATCGTATTGTGAATGAAGTGACTGGAGTTAATCGAGTCACCTATGATATTACTTCTAAACCACCCGCAACCATTGAATGGGAGTAATTAAAGAAGTTTAGATCACATAACATTAGAATTATAATGTTTCCATCTTGAAATCAGAGCTACAGTTTTAATCTATTAAACTTAAGCTCTTTTTTTCTGAATGTTTAAAATATGTATATATGGTGATTCAACCCAAAGTGATTTTCTTGGATAATTGTTGATAAATTTAATTAGAACACAAAGTTTATTGTAGTTTGGTTTGTTTATGTTATACTAATCAAATGTCAAAAGGAGTGCTTAAATGATTGAAGTAAGAGATATAACGATGCAATTTGATTCTCGTGTTCTTTATGAACATGTTAATTTAAAATTTACAGATGGGAATTGTTATGGATTAATTGGTGCCAATGGAGCTGGTAAATCTACTTTTTTAAGAATACTAAGTAAGGACTTAGAACCTGATTCAGGTCAGGTGGTTATTCCAGAAAACGAAACACTATATATGTTGAAGCAAGATCAATTTGCTTATGATGAATATACAGTACTAAATACAGTGATGATGGGTCATGAAGCACTATATAAGATTATGGATGCTAAAGACAAACTCTATGCTAAAGCGGATTTTAGTGAAGCAGATGGAATTCTAGCTGGTGATCTTGAAGGTCGATTTGCTGAGATGGATGGTTGGAATGCTGAAAGTGATGCAGCTACACTGTTAAGTGGTTTAGGAGTACCTGTTGATTTACACTATTCACTCATGAGTGAATTGACTGGGAGCGAGAAAGTTAAGGTTTTACTTGCTCAGTCCTTGTTTGGACAACCTAATACACTTCTTCTTGATGAGCCAACAAATAATCTTGATGTCAAAGCAGTAGCTTGGTTGGAAGAGTTTTTAATCAACTATAAGAATACAGTGATTATAGTTAGTCATGACAGACATTTTTTGAATAAAGTTTGTACACATATCGCGGATGTGGACTTTGGTAGTATAAAGATATTTGCAGGCAATTATGATTTTTGGTATGAATCAAGTCAACTTTTATCACGGCAGTTAAAAGAAGGTAATAAGAAGAAAGAAGATAAAATCAAAGAATTAGAAGATTTTATTGCACGATTCTCTGCAAATGCCTCTAAGTCAAAACAAGCGACTTCGCGTAAAAAAACGCTTGATAAAATTGAACTGGATGATTTAAAACCAAGTGGACGAAAATATCCGTATATTGAGTTTAAACCTGAAAGAGAATCAGGTAAATCAATTATTTTTGTTGAGCAAGTTTCTAAGCAAACTGATGCAGCAAGTTTAGTTAATGTTTCCTTTTCCCTTATGCAGGGAGATAAAGTATTAATTATGGGGGACCCTTTAAAGACTACGTTACTGTTGGATATTATTGAAGGAAAAGTAAAGCCTGATAGTGGGACTGTTTCACTTGGTCAAGCAGTAAGAAAATCGTATATACCTCGTGATAATCGTGAGTTCTTTATGAACTCTCAATCGATTTTGGAGTGGTTATCTAACTATACGCTAATCGATGATGTAGCCTATATACGTGGCTTTTTAGGACGAATGTTGTTTAGTGGAGATGAGCCACTGAAGTCAGTAAGAGTTCTATCTGGGGGTGAAAAAGCACGTTGTATGTTGTCTAAATCAATGTTGGAAGGTCCTAACTTATTAATCCTTGATGATCCAACTAATCACTTAGATTTAGAATCAATCCAGTCTTTAAATAACTCCTTAACTACATACAAGGGTGAATTAATCTTTGTCTGTAATGACCGTCAGTTTGTAGAAACCATTGCAAATCGAATTATTGAAATCAAAGATGATGGAACAATTGTAGATAAAAGAACAACCTATAGCGAATACTTAGTTAATGAGTATGGTATTGAGGACTAACTCGATTTTGAAAATAACTATTAGTACATAATTCAATTATTAGTAGTTAATGTTACTTAAATTCTTGAAGTGGAAATAGTGGTTTAATACAGATCAATTTGATTGCTAGATTTATTTCTGTGACGAAATATTGAAGGTAAGAGTTGATCTTTTTTACTTTTTGTAAGTTAAAGTATAAGGGAAGGTGTATTATTAATATAACGTGATTATTGGTTAATATTAAAAGAAGGAGGAGCAATATCATGAAATGGGGTTTATATGCAACAGGTGCAATTGCTGAGGCTTTTGCGACTGATATAAGAAAATTGAATGGTGAGGTAATCATTGCGGCTTATGCACGAAATGAACAGAAAGGTCGTTTATTTTGTGAAAAACATAATATTGAGCGCTTTTATCATGATGAAGCTACCTTCTTTTCTGACCCAGACATCGAAGCAGTCTATGTATCAACACCGCATACACTTCATGCTGAAGTGTCTATAAAAGCTTTAAGAGCAGGGAAACATGTCTTATGTGAAAAACCATTTGCGATGAATGCAAAAGAAGCTAAGCGCGTAATCGCTGTTGCACTAGAGCAGAAACGGTTTGTTATGGAAGCGTTATGGACCTTATTTCTACCTTCAATTCAAAAAGTCTTTGAATGGATTGAAGCAGATAGAATTGGAGCAGTTAAAGTGATACAAGCGAATTTTGGGTTTAGTGGTAATCAAGATCCTCAAGGAAGACTTCTAAACCCTGACTTAGGTGGAGGTGCGTTATTAGATGTTGGAATATATCCTGTGCTTATAGCTAATTTTTTAGCTAAAAGTACTCCTGAATCGATAAGCGCAGAAGTCAACTTAACAAATACAGGGGTTGATGGTTCAACATTTATTAGTGCGAGGTATCCAAATGGAATTCTTGCTTTGTTGGGGGCATCTATTGAAGTGAATCTGATTAATAACTTGGTGATTTATGGAGAAAAGGGAAGAATTGTTGTTCCTTCATTTTGGATGGCAAATGAAGCTACCTGCTATTATGACAATGATGTTGAATCCTTTGTTTGTGATGAACAACAAAGGAATGGATATCATTATGAGACTCAAGAAGTGTCAAATGCAATTAATGATGGATTACTCCAGCATGACCTTGTGTCGCACCAGTTTACGATAGAACTTATGGAAACTTTAGATCGAATTCGAGCTGAAATTGGATTGGTGTACAAGCAAGATTTAAATAATGGATTCTTATAATACTAAATTTGTTATCGTTTATAATCTGAAGATAATGTTTAAACACCTAATCAATATTCTTTGATTTTAAGTATTGAGATTATGTAGACTATTTCATTGTTTAACTTCTATAGATTACGATAATCAATTATTCATCGTCTAATTATAATGGGGAACCTTTAATAATTTGAGGTTCTTTCTTTTAAATGGTATTTATTTTAAAGGATTCTGTTCTTACATTTACAAGAACTATTGTTGAAATTATATGAGGTGAATCTTATATATGTGAGGTACTAGAAGTTTGAATAAGAAAAGTTTGAGAAGGCATGAATAGTATGTAATTATTAATCATTAAAAACAAAAACAAATGAAATATTCAATATTATATATGTCGAATTATTTAAGTGGTTCTAATTATGTAATACAAAATGTAAAATATATTTGACATAATGATTATAATATTATACTATTTGTATAATAAAATATACTTATTGAGGAATAAATGTCTTTGACATTATTGACTGATACTTCAATATTGAAAGGAGAATGAAATGAGTTCTAAAAAAATGAAAGCAATTTACATTTCGAAGTATGGAGGTCCTGAAGTTCTTTATATTAGTGAGATGCAAGTACCATCCCCAAAGGAAAATGAAATTTTAATAAAGGTTTATTGTGCAGCAGTAAATAGTACTGATCCTGTTTTCAGAAAAGGGAAGCCATTTATTTCAAGAATATTTACTGGATTGCTGAAACCTAAACACTCAATTCCAGGAGATGTTTTGGCAGGTAAGGTTGTAGATATCGGTAACAAAGTAACAAAATATAAAGTAGGAGATAGAGTTTTTGGATATACCTCAGAGACTTTAGGAGCCCAAGCAGAATATAAGTGCCTACCTGAAAATTCTCCAATCACAATGATACCAGAAAATGTTAGTTTTGTAGATGCAGCAAGTATTGTTGATGGTGGACATACAGCTCTAGTTTTTCTTCGAGAAAAAGGTGAAATTTCTGACAAGAAAAAGGTTCTTATCTATGGCGCATCTGGTTCTGTTGGTACTGCTGCTGTTCAATTAGCAAATCATTATGGTGCAGAAGTAACGGGAGTTTGTAGTACATTAAATATTGAGATGATCAAATCTTTGGGAGTTAAAAAGGTTATCGATTATACAAAAGATGACTTTACAAAAGAAGACATTAAGTATGACATCATATTTGATACTGTGGCAAAAAAATCGTTCTCTCAATGTAAAAAATCGCTTACTGAAAATGGTATATACTTATCTACATTTCCAACATTAGAAGTATTACTAAAGGGATTTTTTCAATCAAAAAGTAAAGGAAAAAGAGCGTTCTTTGTTGCAACTGGGCTGAAACCTTCAAATGAGAAGATAAGCAACTTGCAATATCTTGCAGATTTAATGATGAATAATAAGATAAAAGCAGTGATTAGCAAAAAATACATGATGGAAGAAATTGCTGAAGCACACCGCAATGTGGAGACAGGTCATAAAAAAGGAAATGTAATCATTAATATATGTCAATAACACATCTTAATGACTTAGCTATTGTCATTGATTATTATATTTAGCCACTTATTGATAGAAAAATCTGAGAATAGGAGTGTTATTAGTGTCAGATTATAGATTCTAGAAGAACTTTCAAATCTGTAAATGAATTTGCTGATTTTTCAAATGTTTGAATAAAATACTCTGAAAGAAGTCATTATTCTATAACGAAAACCTTTCCTTAATCATTTTCGCAACAACCTCTGCAGATAAATAGGTATTATCAATTCTAATGTAATTCTCAAAAGTTATCTCACCATCAACACTGACACAGCGATGATTGTTGTCATCTCTAAGTAAACGTTGGTTGGATTCTTCAATGTTTCGCTTGGATGGTTTATGTACTAAGCGGTTTTCTGTGGCATTTCTATGTAAACGTACATCTTGAGGAGCTACAAGTTCCACATAATAAATCTCTGCATTATGCTTTTTGAATATGTCAGTTACATGAGCAAGATAATCCCAATCCGATTGCATGTCAAACGCGAGCATAATCGTAAAAATCATCCCATAAGAATCAGAAGCGGCAAAATCTTCGAATATGATTTCTCTCATCCTTTGGATTGTAGATGCTTTAAAATAGCCAAAGATTTCAATGACAGGTTCAATGGTCATATGATTATGAAATAATCGCAAATCAGTAATCTTCATAAGTTCTTGACCAACAGTCATTTTTCCAACTGCTGCATCTCCAATTAAGAATAACAATTTCATAGTGTGGTTTCCTTATTTATAGTTTAATCTTAAAGTTCAATATTCAATACTGTGTTCACTGCCTTCAAAATAGGTAAATCATGCTATTTTAGTAATCCTTCTTTTACCAACATCTCTAATACTAGCGCTTCACGCTCAAGCATATTCTGATTCTTAGGACCATGAGGTTTCTCGCGATTAGTGATGATCGCAGTGATTGGATCGATGTCTACCAATGTAAACTCTTCTTCAGCTTCATAATCATCTAATTGTTGTGATAAGACAGTTGATTCCACATCACAAAGATAGTAATAATTATCTTGAATGAAAATGGCTTCAACTTCTCCTTTTTGAATGCGATGAACATATCCATACTCACGAATCGAAGATGGAATAATTATAAGTCCAGCCTCTTCGAATGTCTCTCTAACAAGGGCTTCTATTTGGCTCTCATTTGATTCAATCCCTCCACCTGGGAATTTATAGTAATCGTATTTTTTACTATAAACCATAGCAACTTTACCTTCTCTAATAATAATACTTCGTACAGATGGTCTAACAAATCTTTCCCCATAAATATCATAGTCCTTGGTATCAATCTCAAATAGTAATCTCATATGACCTCCATTAGTATTTTTGTTTAAAGATGTCTTTTCAAAATTTAATTCTTATATATCATATAGTTCATTATTGAATGTCAAGTCCATAATCTTGTGTA
>DITO01000273.1:0-201 GCA_002422065.1 Erysipelotrichaceae bacterium UBA6182
ATATCCCATCCAGGGTTCTTACTAAAGCAGAAGCCCTCACGATTGTGCCTCATTTAAATCCTGATTCATTCTTATCAGCAACTTTCTGTCCTACTGATGGTCACTTAAACCCTTTTAAAATGACAGAAGCCTATATGCTTGCGGCAAAAAGACTTGGTGTCACTTTTAACTTTTTTGAAGAAGTTACTGCAATTAAAACCA
>DITO01000273.1:298-2105 GCA_002422065.1 Erysipelotrichaceae bacterium UBA6182
CTTGCTACAGAACCTACGACAAAAATTCAAGGTCCAATGGTCATGTCATTTTCAAAGAATATCTATTGTCAACAAGTTCCTCATGGTGCCTTTCTTATGGGTCGTAGTGATCCTAATGTTCCCCACAATCATGATATTGAATCATCATGGAAGTTCTTGGATGAAATGGCAAAGACAGTCACTCATATCTTGCCTCTTTTAGGAAAACTACGTATTGTACGACAATGGGCAGGACATTACAACATGTCTCCAGATCGCCAACCTATATTGGGAGTCGTTGATGAATTATCGAATTTCTTTGTAGCTTGTGGGTTTAGTGGTCATGGGTTTATGTTTGCACCCATGACGGGAGAGATTTTAGCGGATGTGATGTGTTCACACCCTACACGATTTGATGTTTCAGAATTAAGTATTCAACGATTTAAAAACCAGACTTCATTTCACCATGAATCGTCTGTGGTATAAGGAGGAAAAATACCATGTCTACAACACCTTATCAAATGGAACCATTTAGTGATTTCACTAGTGAAATCACGCAAACGCTTTACAAACAAGGTTTACATACGGTTCAATCTTATTTAGGTCAAACCTATGGCTTAGTTATTGATGGTCAACGTATTTATTCAGAAAAGAAAATGAATTCACTTAATCCATCCAATCATGCAGAAGTGGTGGGAACGATTCATCAAGCTTCAATTGAGGAAGCAGAGCAAGCAATTCAAGCGGCTTTAAAGCGATTTGAGAGTTGGAAGCACGTTGATCCGCTTGTGCGCGCAGATGTACTCCTTAAAGCCGCTGCGATCATACGTCGTCGTAAATTTGAGTTTAATGCTTTACTTACCATTGAAGCAGGAAAGCCTTGGGCTGAAGCGGATGCTGATGTGGCAGAAGCCATTGACTTCTTAGAGTATTATGGTCGTCAAATGCGTGCGATGACACGCATTGATGATGTGATATTAAGTCGTAGAAACATTGAAAGAAATGAATATCGCTATATTCCACTTGGAGTAGGAGCAATTATTACCCCATGGAACTTTCCTTTAGCCATTCTTGTGGGCATGAGTAGTGCAGCGATTGTTTCAGGAAATACCATTCTTTTAAAACCAGCAAGTACCACTCAAGTCATTGCATATAAGTTTGTGGAAGTGCTTGAAGAAGCAGGCTTACCAGCAGGAGTGATTAACTTTGTTCCTGGTAGTGGTAGAGAAATTGGAAATTACATGGTCAATCATCCAAAGATTCGCTTTATTTCCTTTACTGGAAGTAAAGAAGTGGGGATTAATATCTATGAGGATGCTGCCAAGGTTCAAAAGGGACAAATTTGGTTGAAGCGTGTCATTGCTGAAATGGGAGGGAAAGATGCAATTATTGTCGACGATCAAGCTGATTTAGACTTAGCTGCTGATTCAATCGTTCGCTCAGCATTTGGTTTTAGTGGTCAAAAGTGTTCTGCTTGTTCACGTGCGATTATTCATGAAGCAGTATATGACACGGTTGTAGCTAAGATGCTAGAAATTGTGAAGACATTAAAATTAGGTGATCCTCAAGATTTAAAAACATTTGTAGGTCCTGTGAATGATCAAAATGCGTTTAATAAGATTTCTGAATATATTAAGCTTGGACAAAGTGAAGGGAAACTTGCTTTTGGTGGAAAGTGCGACGATAAAAAAGGATGGTTTATTGAACCTACAATTTTTATTGACGTGGATAAACATGCCAGACTCATGCATGAAGAAATCTTTGGTCCAGTACTTGCAGTTTGCAAAGTAAAAGACTTTGAAGAAGCACTTGAGGTTGCAAACAATAC
>DITO01000273.1:2115-6589 GCA_002422065.1 Erysipelotrichaceae bacterium UBA6182
TATATCAATCGCAAATGTACAGGAGCGATTGTGGGATATCAACCATTTGGTGGATTCAATATGAGTGGTACTGATTCTAAAGCAGGGGGCCCTGATTACTTACAACTTCATATGCAAGGAAAAACTATTTCTGAGACTTACTAAAGATTAAGAAGTATTTAGTATTTCTTACGAGTTTCTAAATAAAACTGTCAAAAAGTGATTCAACTTTGACAGTTTTTTTATGTGCACAAAAGATAATTCATTGAAGTAGTGTTTATACCCATCTTCAATGTCTAAATAGCACAAGATATTATGCTTTTATTTGTGCTATAATATGTGCATTATTTTGACAACTTTAATTGACTATGATAAAATTTTACTAGAAAATGAGGTAAGAAAATGATTGAGATACTAGAAAAAAATTCTGGACTAGATAAAATAGCCTCCACCAGTGTTCGAAGAAATTATGCTTTAGTTGCTAAAACCATTAAGAAGATTAAAAAACCGGTAGAGATTACAGTCAATGGTAGAGCTGATCTTATTATGATGGATCCTCAAGTTTTTGATGGTTTAATGAAATTAATAGAAGATTATCAAGATGAGTTAATTGTTGCTCGATTTGAAATGAACAAAGACACAAATGAATTTGTTTCAGCAAGTGAGGTTTTTGATAAAGTTAAGCTTGGAGAATTTGAAGATATGTCGATAGACGAGCTGCTTAACCAGTAATATGCGAAAAGTTACCATAAGCAAAGAAGTTATTAAAGATATAGAAAAATTTGATGGTAGAGAAAAACAGTGGATAAGTGCGGTTATTCACTATTTAGAAAATGAAGAAAATAGTATTGAGCTGATTAAACAGAAGTTTGAAGCATTAGGTAAGGATTTAAAGGGATACTATAAAGCAAAACACAGAGGATTTAAAATAAGATGTGTTTTCAAGATACTCAATGAATTTGAGATTGCAGTCTATATTGAAAAGGCACATTTAGATCCTTTGATTGATGAAATCATACAAATGGTTGCGGTAGGAAAAAGAGATTATATCTATGAGTTAGCGAGTAAAAGAGTTAAATTCAAAGACAAAGACTAGACTGATAATATTTAAAGCAATTATTTAACTTGATTCTAAAACTCATGGGTTCATGAGAACTTACTATATTCGCTAAATTCAAGAGGGAAAATTACTTTCCCTCTTGTTTCTTGCTTATGATTTTGATACTGTTATTTGTATTAAAATCTGAAAGAAAACAACACTATGCAGTACTCTAAACGCATCTTAGACCTTAAAGATTCTCCTTTAAGAAAACTAACACCACTCATTGATGAACAGAAGAAAAAAGGGAAGTCCTTTATTCATTTTAATATTGGACAACCTGACTTAGAAACGCCATCATGTTTCTTTGAAGCGATTGCTCAGTATTCTCATCATAATGTGCCTTATGCACCATCATTAGGTATTACTCCTTTAATCGAAGCCATACAAGGATATTTTCAAGAGCAATCAGTGAGCTTTCAAAAAAATGAAATCATTGTCACTACAGGGTCTTCAGAAGCAATCTTCTTTGTTATGAGTGCGATATGTGATCCCTTTGATGAAGTGCTTATTCCTGAACCTTTCTATGTGAATACAGTAACTTTTATGAAGCAATTGGATGTTGTAGTCAAAGGAATACCAACAAGTGTTCATGATCGATATCATTTACCTTCACAAGCAATTATAGAATCTAAGATTACACCTAGAACTAAAGCTTTGATGATTACACACCCTAATAACCCAACAGGCACTGTTTACAGCTATGAAGAAATGTTAATGCTAAAGGAAATTGCCATTAAGCATCATTTATATCTTGTCGTCGACGAAGTATATACAGGTATCGTTTATGACAACATCACTTCTCGCTCATTTGCAAGCCTTTGTGGTCTCGAAGATCATGTCATTATCATTGATAGTGTTTCTAAGCGTTATAGCAGTTGTGGGGCTCGTATTGGTGCCATTGCATCAAGAAATCATGGTCTCATGAGAGAAATAGGAAAACTAGCTCAAGCACGCTTAAGTGCACCAACACTTGATCAAGTTGGTGCAGTGAGTTTATATCAATTATCTTCTTCTTTTATAGAATCATGTGCATCGACGTATGAAAAAAGACGTAATGCAATGATAAACTCACTCCTTGAAATTCCAGGTTGTCATGTCAGTATTCCAGAAGGAGCATTCTATTGTTTAGTGGATACTCCCTTTAATGATACAGAAGCATTTGCACGTTGGTGTGTCGAAGAATTTGAAGTTGATAACATGTCCATTGTGGTTGCTCCAGCTCAAGACTTCTATTTAGAACCCCATTTAGGACGACATCAAATACGTTTAGCCTTTGTTCATGAACCTCATATCATTGAACAAGGAATGAAATTATTAGCACAAGCAATCTTACAATATTCACAACATTTACATTTTTAGCTTAATATTTGAAATCGCATACATATAATTGTGAAATTGGGTTAAAAAGTGGTTAAGCGCATTGTTTTTTAAAAAAAGATGCGATATAATGCAATGGTCTTTTGGTTATATCCCCCTATAATCAATAGATCTCTGAAGAAGCGAGTGGATAAGTTCACTCGTTTTTTTTATGTTTTAAATAGTATTTCTACTTATTTTAATCAATATTAAATGTATTTCCGTAACAACTTAAAAGTTAACTTTTAACTTTTGGTTAAGTTATGTATAATTCTTATTATGAAGAATATACTAAAAAGAATTATCACTCTAATCACCCCATATTTCCTGTTTTTTGGAGCATTAATGTTGGCTGAGACATTAATGAGGTATGCTACACGAGATGCAATGAAACTACCTACTTTATCTCAAACAGTATATATTTTTATTATTGCGGGGTTGTACACATTTATAGGGTGGGGCATCAAGCCTCTAAAGTGGTTAGGAGCTTGGATGTTAAGTTTTTGGATTGTACTTGTTCCATGGTCACAAATGATCTATTTCTTTATCTTTGGTAAGTATTATAGTTTTTATACCCTAATAAATGGAAGACAAGCTACTGATTTTATAAAAGAGTTTTTGCTAGTAGTTAGTGCTCACAGTGGCTGGACGATTGGGTTTATTATTCTTTTCATAGTTTTAGGTTTTTCTTTAACAAAACTTCTAAAAACAAACCGTTTAATCAATCAATCTCTATTACTCATGAGTGGTCTAATACTTGTGTTAGCTATTAATTCTTTTAGTCTTCCATTTCAAACTGTGATTAAAACTGCAACACCAGCTCAAAGTATTGTGCCAACACTAGGCAGCCATGGAGGTCTATGGCTTGAAAGTATACGATGGATTAATGATCTTATTGATCCATCAATTAATCAGCAATTTCAAGTAAACCTTGAACAAGATAATCAAGATCCCGATATTATTGATAATCCGATTGAATATCATAAGTGGGACCTTGATTTTGAAAGACTGGCACAAACCACTGATAATACGATTCATGCTCAACTTTCACAGTATTTTATGAATGTAAGACCAAGTGAAAAGAATGACTATACTGGAATGTTTGAAGGGTATAGCCTCATCTTTGTCACTGCAGAAGCATTTTATGATGTTGCAGTTGATCCTGTTTTAACACCGACTTTGTATAAAATGGCAAATGAAGGATTTGTGTTTAAAGATTTTGTTAATCCTTTATGGAATATATCCACACTAGATGGGGAATATCTCAATAAAACTTCGTTGTTACCTAAGGATGGTGTATGGAGTCTGGCACTCACGCAAAACAATCACATGCCTTTTGTGTTAGGAAATATGTTTAATCAACTTCAATTGCCATCTCAATCAAGAGCGTTTCATAACCACACTTATACGTATTATCAACGAGATAAAACCTTTCCTAATCTTGGGTATTCATGGAAAGCCATTGGTAATGGATTAGAAATGACGGATCGTTGGCCTCGTAGTGATCAAGAAATGATAGAGCTCACCACCAATGAGTACATTAATGAGGAGCGTTTTTACACGTATTATCTTACGATGAGTGGTCATTTACTTTATAATTTTGAAGGTAATTCTATGGCTCGTAGACATCAAGATAAAGTAAGGGATTTACCATTATCAAATCAAGCTAAAGCTTATAAAGCAACCCAAATTGAACTTGATTTAGCCATGAAGTCTCTTTTAGAAAAGCTTGAAGAAAGTGGAAAAGCTGATAAAACAGTGATTGTGATTGCACCAGATCATTATCCTTATGGATTAGATATCACCACTATCGAAGAACTTCGTGGAACTACTGTGCAGTCAACTTTTGAGCGAGATCGATCATCGCTTATCGTATACTCATCTTCAATGAAGGAACCAATTCATGTTAATCAATCATTTTCTTCACTTGATATTTTACCAACGGTTTTGAATCTATTTAATCTTAATTATGACTCTCGCTTACTCATTGGTCGTGATGTATTCAGTCAATCACTTCATTATATTTATTATGCTGAT
>DITO01000059.1 GCA_002422065.1 Erysipelotrichaceae bacterium UBA6182
TCATCGGGGCTGCACATGCCCCTGGTATGATGCTTGCTAAAGACAATTTACTTCCTTTTGAAACATTAACTCAAACTCCAGTTAAAAAGAAATCATGGTGGGGATGGTTAATCCCTATTGCTATTATTGTTCTTATTGGTTTAACTTTCTCTCTTAATCCACAAAGTGGTTTTGATTCAGTGATAAGTTGGATTCTAATTAACGGATTAATGTCAGCATTTGGAACTGCTCTAGTTCTTGGACATCCAATGGCTATCCTAACTGCTTTTGTAGCTGCTCCTATAAGTTCATTGTCACCTCTACTTGCAGCAGGATGGTTTGCAGGTTTTGCACAACTTTGGGCAAGTAAGCCTACTGTTAGTGATGTTGCCTCTATGGGTGAAGACATCCTTTCTTTTAAAAAAGCATTTAAGAATAAAGCATTGAAAGTCTTATGGGTAACAATGAGTGCTAATATATTCTCTTCTATAGCAACCTTTGTAGCCGCAAGTTCAATCATTGAAACACTTTGGTCATTACTTACATAAAAGAATCGTGCGATTTGCACGATTCTTTGTTTATGATGTTAAAGAGGATAGTTTTCTTTCAAATGATGGTTTAACAAGTGTTTGGTATAACTTAAACAACACTCCTCCTACTACAATATTAGCTACTGCTGTAGGTAACACAACTACTGCAAAAAGCACACTCAATGGAGCAGGTAACCCTACAATAAGTAATGCACTACCTAAGAAGATGAGTCCACTAAAGATTGTAATTACACCACTAATTAAACCTAACACAACCATAGAATGAATCTTCACTGTTGCCTTAATTAATACTAGTGTTAGTAAAGCTGATGCTAGTTTATCAATGATGTTTGGAATTTGTCCTCCTGGAAATCCTGTGGTTAATGCAGCAAGTATTCCAGCAACTGTTCCAATAAGAAGGGTATTTCTAAGCTTTGGTTGTGAGAGTATAGCGATAACCATGGTTGCTAATAAGAAGTCTGGTTTTACTCCTCCAAAGACTGGAGGGGTAACACTGTGAAGCACTAATCCTGATGCTAATAAAATGGCGGCTAAAACGATTTCTTTTGTTTTCATATGAATGTCCTTTCTTTCATGAAAAACAACAAAAAGCACCCATCGCTGTAGGAGCAATGGGTGCGTTGCGGTGCCATCCTAATTATCGTTAATACGATATCTTTGTTCGAATACTAACATATTCGTGCTGTCTGGTAACGCTCAGCCTGCGTCTTGACTACTTAATTCGTCTTGCTCTCATGGACCCATTCGATATAGCCTTATCACTGATTTACACCAACCATCAGTTCTCTATGCATAAGGGATATATGTACTATTTTCCAATCAACGATTTGTTTGTTTAATTATAGTCCTTAATACTCTATTACGCAAGAAATCAAATCAGTTTATTTCCATAAATCAAATGGATAAACTCCATTATCTTTAAGTTGTCTTAATGCTTCCACGACATACTTACGATCTTCTTGATAAGTAATGCCATACCATGCGTCTTCAGAGGATAATACTTTTACTTTACAAGCCTCTAGTTCAAGACACTGAGAAATCATTGTAGGTAAAACATGTTCTGCTTTTAAAGGATCACTATGTGCTGCGGTGGAAAGAAATGCATCAAACACATCATAAGCTAATGACATAATACTTTCATCAAATCCCCAAAAATTCATAGAGACTAAAGATTGATCATCGATGGGTAACCATTGGTTATCCTGTTGAAATTCATGTCCATGTTTTGACTTGCGAATATCCTTAATCTCTTCTACGTGACTTAACCATCCATCATTGGATGTACATACTCCACGAGTCACTGTACCATGCTCTGATGTTGTGTTGGATAATCGATATCCCATCATGGCATATTCATACGGTTTTACATCATTATTAAGAAACTGTGCCATGGTTTTAAAAGCACTAGGTCCATAGTAATCATCTGCATTACATATCATAAATGGTCCATCTATAAGATCTTTACAGCTTAATAATGCATGGGTAGTCCCCCAAGGTTTTACACGTTCTGGTTTTAATACATGAGATGTTAGATAATCAATATCTTGATAAGCATATTCTACTTTAATAAAAGGTCTGATTTTATGAACTAAGTTAGCTTCAAAAAGTTCTTCATGTTCTTTTTTAATGATCAAAACAAGACGATTAAATCCTGCTTTAATGGCATCATAAATAGTGAAATCAATGATGGATTCATGATTGCTTCCTACAGGTTCAATTTGCTTTAATCCTCCAAAGCGACTTCCCATACCTGCTGCTAAAATGACTAATGTTAATGTTGTTTTTGGCATATGTACTCCCCAATCTTACTGCCATTGTATCATAGTCTTGATTATTATAAGCACAAAAAAAGCCTTGTTAGGCCTTGATTATCACATGGTGCCGCTACCCAGAATTGAACTGGGAGCTGAGCATTACCATTGCTCCGTTTTACCATTGAACTATAGCGGCATGTGCTTTTCTATGATAAACAATTATTATGCTTTTTGCAAGTCTACAACATGATTTTTTCTAAGGATTGACATGCATTGATTTAGTGGTAACCCAACAACAGTATAGAAGTCTCCTTCTATCTTTTCAATCATCCAACCAGCTTTACCTTGGATAGCATAAGCTCCAGCTTTATCCATCGGTTCTTGAGTTTTAATGTATGCCAAAATATCTTCATCTGTAAGGCTGGTCATACTAACATTGGTGATAGATAATACTTCTTCAGTGAAGGATGCAGACTTAATTACCATGGCGGTCATGACTTGATGAGTCTTTCCAGATAATTGTTTAAGCATTCTAAAAGCATCGTCTTCATCTAAAGGTTTACCATATAATTCATTTTCTAGTACTACGATTGTGTCTGCTGATATAACACATGACTGTGGATACTGATTAAATATCACTTGATTCTTCTCATAAGCCATTCTCTTAACATAGGTTTCTAATGGTTCATTACTAAGAATTAATTCATCAATATGAGCTGGGATTACATCAAAAGAAAGGTCGCATTGATTTAACATCTCAAGGCGACGGGGTGATGCAGATGCTAGAATAATTCTCATGTGAATAACCCATTCTTTAGTATTTTAATCACTTCATCAACAACGTAATCTAGTTCTTTTTCATCTCTAAACATGACATAGTTTAACCCAATAAAGTTTGAAACACCCATCATCATGAAAGCTACAATCTCAGGATCATAAGACTTCATTCCCCCTGTATCTTGAGCATGTTTAATTTGTCTTGCATAGTTTGAAGCAAACTGAGTGTAGTAGTCTACAAAAAGCTTCTTATCAATATATAATGATTCCCAGATTATATTGTAGATATGTTTATGTTTAGCAATGAACAATAGAAAAGCTTTTAATCCAATTCGCTCTGCTTCAACACGATCTTCTATACCTGAAATCTCTTTCGCAATATGCATACGAATTCGGTGAGAATACTGAACTAATAGGTAACGATAGATACTCATTTTATCTTCAAAGTAAATATAAAATGTTCCCAATGCAACATTGGAAGCTATAGTAATATCATTGATTCCAGTGCCGTGGTATCCTTTCTTATAAAATAGTTTTTCTGCTGAATTAACTATCTTATTTAAGGTTGCCATACCACGTTTTGTTTTAGGCATATTCACAAAATTTTCCATAATATCTCCAGTGGCATTAGTGTATCATTTTCATCACTAATGGTCTACATTTTTATAATGCTAATGAATGGGAATGACTTATATGTCCAAGGATTAATGAGACAAACGTATTAGGTTGTTCATACATGGAAGCATGTCCACATCCTTTAAGTATCATATACGTTGATGAAGGAATAGCTTGTGCTATGCGTTCTTGTTCATATGCAGGTGTAATGGTATCTAAATCTGAGCTAACCACAAGTGTAGGTGCCTTAATCTTTGATAATTGAGAAGCTACATCAAAAGCTTCTGAAGACTGTGTTAAGCGAACCATGGATTGCATAAACTCAGGATTAGAGAATACCCCTAATAGTACTTCTTTTCTATTAGTCATCCATTCTTTATGAGTTTCATAGAACTGATGAGAATAAATCGTAGGAAGTGTTGTTAAATAGAATGCAAGTGGATCATGGGTTGCTTTAATCCATGAATCTCCAATATCTTTTAACCACAAGGAAGTCTTAGCTGTGGTATTAAAGACCATAAGTCTTTCTACCATTTTAGGATATTGAACACTGAAGTCTAAAGCGACTTCCCCACCATATGATATTCCACACACATTTAGTTTCTTAACATCTAATGCTTGAAGTACTTCATAAAGAACTTGAGTTTGATCATGCACTGTGTATGGTTTAGTTGCTTTATCACTCTGTCCTTGGTCAAGAAAATCTAACAGGATGACATGTGTGTGTTCAATCAAAGAAGGTAAAAACAGTGTCCATGATTGAGTGCTCATCATAATACCATTGAGTAACACAAGCATCGGCTTATCATTACTCCCATGGGTTTCCACATGGATATTTCCATACGATGTTTGTACTAAACTCATACAATGATTCCTAATTCTTTTGCTTCATCATGAAGTGCTTGTCTAAAACGCGGGTGTGAAATATTGATTAAGCGAACAACACGCTCTTTAATGTTGGTTCCTTTTAAAGCTGCACAACCATACTCAGTAACCACATAGTCAACATCATTACGAGATAACGATACTGCAGCTCCTTGTTTGAGTTGAGCTACAATTTTTGAAATCTCTTCTTTTTCTCCTGTTTCAGGATTTCTAACTAAAGCTGTAGAATACAGCGCTATAAATGACCGACCATTCTTAGCACGCTGTGCTCCAATAGCCGTATCACTTTGTCCTCCTGTTCCAGAAAACTGTGTTGAACCAATTGATTCCGAACAACATTGTCCAGTTAGATCAACTTCAAGCGTTGTGTTAATAGAAACTTGATTATCATTAAGTCCAATAATCGAAGGATCATTAACATAATTTCCATCAAGAATCATGACAGAAGGATTATTATCTACAAAATCATAAAGCTCTTGAGTTCCCAATACAAAGGTAGTCACAATCTTTCCTTTATGAAGTGTCTTGTTTTTACCAGTAACAACACCAGCCTTAGCAAGTTTCATCAGTCCTGTTGTTAGCATTTCTGTATGAACCCCTAAATCTTTCTTATCCATGAGTGCATTCGCTACCGCATTAGGAATTCCCCCAATACCAAACTGAACACAGTCACCATCTTTAATGTATTCCGCAATATAACTACCAATAAGACGATCTTTATCATTCATATCCGATTCAGGAAGCACAGGAGGTAGATAGTCAACTTCCATTAAGTAATCAATATCATTTATATGGATTTCCATATCCCCAAATGTTCTTGGAAAATTCTTATTGGATTCAAGAATCACAATATCTGCAGCTTCAATAAAACGCTTTTCATATGTGTTTGACATGGATAAAGAAATGTATCCATGCTCATCCACAGCACTACATGAACCAACATAAATATTTGTTTTCTTGTGTGACAATCGTTTTACTCCAGCTAAATGTAAGTGATTAGGGATAAATGATAAATTACCCTGTTTATGCATCTTTCTTAAAGCAGCACTATAAAACCAACCATCAACTTCGAAGGCATCTTTATACTGTTCCTCTAAAAAAGGGAAAGCGGACATCGGTAAACAATTGGTGACACTAACACGATCAACTCGATGCGCAATAGTATGTAAATTTGATAAAAAACGCTTTGCTTCTGCAGCACCAAGTCCTGTGACTATGGTGTCATTACTTTTAACTAACTCTAAAGCTTCTTCAATAGTGATCCATTTTGCCATGGTTTCTCTCCTCAAAATAAAGAAGGTTGAGTGGTTGGTCCACTCAACCTTATCTTATTATAGTCTAAATTAGTTTCCTAATAGATCATCAATGGATTTTAATCCATCAACAACTTTCCATAATCCAGCTTCAGCACCGTCTACTACAGAAAGATTCATTTCTTGAGTACCAGCACGTAAGCCATTTCCGAAATCAATTGATCCTCCGAATGGGTTTCCAATAGGTGCAGATTCCATTGCGTCTAGGTAATTTTCCCAGTTAACAACTTCTTCATTTGCAGCAAGTCTTCTTAATCCTTCAGTGAAGAAATGAGCAGCAATCCAACCAGTCATAGCAAATGCATTAGTAGCATAGTCTGGAGCGGCAGCAGCAAACTTAGCAAGTTCTGCAGCACGATCACCTTCAAATGATACCCAACCATTACCATAAACATCAAACTTACCAGCAGCATCAGCAACGAATGTTTGAGCAATCGCAGCAGACACGTTAACGTAAGTTGTAATCACATCTTTATCATTACCTTGAGCAGCTAATTC
>DITO01000110.1 GCA_002422065.1 Erysipelotrichaceae bacterium UBA6182
AGTTTGATTATACCATTAATCCCTTACATTGGTGCTTAAAGGATACTTTCACTGTGTTATAATAATGTGGGGAGTAATCTATGAAAAAAACTGGATTCATTACATTTGAAGGTCCAGATGGTAGTGGTAAAACCACCATTTCTAGAAGAGTTGTTGAAGCACTTATTCGTGATGGGTATGACGTGGTATTTACACGTGAACCTGGCGGGATTGAGATTGCTGAAGAAATTCGAAATGTCATCTTAGATCCAAAAAATACCAAGATGGATGTACGTACTGAAGCATTACTTTATGCAGCATCACGTCGTCAGCATCTTGTCGAAAAAATACTACCAGCCTTAGAAGCACATAAACTTGTCATATGTGATCGTTTTGTTGACTCATCATTAGCTTATCAAGGGATTGGACGTGGTATAGGTATTGATGAAGTCTTTAAGATTAATCAATTTGCTATTGCAGATCACATGCCTGACTTAACACTATATCTTGATGTGAATGCACAAACCGGACTATCACGTATTAAATCACGTAAATTTAAAGATCGTTTAGATCAAGAAGATGTATCATTTCATCTTGAAGTAGTAAAAGGGTATGAACAAGTTGTTGAAAGATTTAAAGATCGTATTGTTAAGATTGATGGCAATCGCTCAATAGAAGCAATTGTTAAGGAAGCACTTGAAGTTATTTATGAAAGAGTGTTGAATCAATAATGGCTAGAAAGAAAAAGGCCACACAACAAGAAGTTGAAGTTGCATCGTTGTTGGTGCCTCTTTTCACATCACATGATCTTTTAACTCATCAACCTGTCGTTTATCAGATTCTAAAGAACAGTTTTAATACACAAAAGGTTAATCACGCCTATTTATTAACAGGCAGCGACAATACACAACTCCTTCAAATAGCTATTCTTATTGCTCAAAGTTTAGTGTGTGAGAAACCATCTCCACTCGCATGTGGAGTGTGTGATACATGTGTTCGTGTATCAAAGAGTCTATATACTGATGGAGTTATTCTTAATTCTTATCCAGCATCCATCAAAAAAGATGAGATTTTACAAATGCAAAATGATCTTGCTAATACTGCTTTAGAAATGGCAGCTAAGAAGTTTGCAATCATTCATCACATTGAACATAGTTCACTTGAAGCATCCAATGCACTCCTAAAGTTCATTGAAGAACCTCAATCATCATCGCTTACAATCGTTCTTACCACAACGGATGAAAACTCAGTGTTACCAACCATTCGCTCAAGAACGCAAATGATACGATGCCTTCCAAGTGTTCATCAAATACAGAGGGAAGACTTTGAAAGCATAAAAGATATAGATGATTTAAGTTGGTTTGCCTATGAAGCATGTGCACCAACCACACTGGATATGCAAAGACTTCTTGAAAAGGAAAGCTTTCCAGCTTCCATTGAAACCTTTAAGAAAACACTAGAACTATTTAAGATGACACAACCATTTATGGTAAGTGGCCAGAAACAAGTATTTAATCTTAAAGACCCTAATGCGAGAATGATTGTTATGGATACATTTACAATCATGAATCGGTTTTTCAAAGAAGTGGCTGCTCAAGAGCAACCGTTTCCAATTAAGATTAGTCCAAGCCAAGGCTTGAATGGGCTTGTCTTAACACAACAATGCCAACAAAACTTAACCCACAATGCAAACTTAACCCTTTGTGTTGATCACTGGTTAATTGAGATGGAACGAATTTTGAAGGAGGAGAGCGTATGAAATCATTTATCGCCCGTACACTCTACAACCAACGTATTGAAAATGTGTTAGTTGCTGATGAAGTTAATCTTCAAATCAATGATTGCATCATTATTCAAACGTTTAAAGGCTTAGAGTTAGCAAAAGTTAAATCGACCCCAGAACCTACTCTTGAAGAGAGTGAGATTCTTTTTGTTAGAATGGCAGAACCACAAGATTCTGAAACATTTGCAGATATATCACTTCTTAATAAGAAAGCACGACCTCAAGTAGTTCGAATTATAGCTCAACATCGCTTAGCTATGAATGTTGTAAGTACTGAGTATTCATTAGACCAATCAAAACTATGCATCATGTATGTTAGTGATGATCGTGTTGATTTTCGTGAACTTCTTAAAGACNNGATAAAGCTAAAGTTGTCGGTGGTATTGGGACATGTGGACAAGAAACATGTTGCTCAAGATATAAGACAAAGTTTGATGTTATTTCCATTAATATGGCTAAAAACCAAGGCTTATCACTAAATACACAGAAGCTATCTGGACAATGTGGAAAACTCATGTGCTGTTTGAAGTGTGAAGATGAACAATACAAAGAATATAAAAAGATCTTCCCTCAACAAAATGCCATCATTCAATACAAAGGACAACCATATAAAGTGGTTGGGCTCAATGTTATTCAAAAAGTCATTAAACTTGATAATCGTAGCGAAGTGCTATTTATCACTTTAGATGATCTTAATGCCAATGGAGGTAATCCAGCATGAAAAGACAAAAATCATTTGAAAGCGATCAACCAAAACTATATATTGTTGCAACACCCATTGGTAATTTGAATGAGATGACTCCACGAGCCATTGATATTCTCAATGAAGTGGATGTCATCGCATGTGAAGATACACGCCATAGTTCTAAGATGCTTAAGCATTTCAATATCAAAACAAAGCTTATCTCTCATCAGAAGTTTAATGAAAGTGAAAGTGTCAAAGGTATTTTAATGCTTTTACACCAAGGAATGAATGTAGCCCTCATTAGTGATGCAGGGTATCCTTTAATATCAGATCCAGGTCATGAACTAGTGAATGCAGTCATTCATCATGGATTTAATGTTATCCCAATCTCAGGAAGTAGTGCTTTACTTAATGCTTTAGTAGCCTCTGGTATCGTTACTCAACCATTCTATTTCCATGGATTTCTTCCTAATCAACAGAAAGAAATCATTGGGGTTTTAACACGTGTAAGACATTATCAAGCAACACTTATATTCTATGAATCACCACATCGCATTGCGAAGACATTAAGACACTGTTTAGAACTTTTAGGTGATCGCAAAGCAGTACTTGTACGTGAACTGACTAAGCTACATGAAGAGTTCTTAAGAGGAACTTTATCTGAGTTAGTTGAAGAGGCTACAGACTTAAAAGGGGAAATGGTTCTCATTATTGAAAAAGATGAAGGCACAAAACTTCCAGATATGGATCTCAATGATGTGTATTCAAAGATTGAAGAATTTATTGCGTTAGGTTTCTCTGCAAAGGATGCGATTAGTGAAGTAGCGAAACTTAGTGGCTATCGTAAAAAAGAAGTCTATGAGTTATATCACACCAAGCGTTGTTAACTTTACAACGCTTGATGTGTAGCATATAATGATACAAAGAGTTCATAAGAAGAGGGTTAAATGACCATTATTAGAGATTGTGTGTAGGGTGAAAGCACAGAATGTGTCATCAACATAATGATCTTATGTCTATGAATATGATATGTAATATTCATCGTTACTCCGCGTTAAGGATTAAGTTGCACGATTGTGAACTAAGGTGGTACCGCGCGTAATGCGTCCTTAGACAGTCGTTTTTTTGTTAAAAAAGAGGAACATTTATGAACAAAACACCGTATTACATTACCACAGCCATTGCTTACACATCAGGAAAACCTCATATAGGTAACGTTTATGAGATTGTGTTAGCGGATGCCATTGCACGATTTAAGAAAGAAGAAGGCTATGATGTCTATTTTCAGACTGGAACTGATGAGCATGGTCAGAAGATTGAAGAGAAAGCATTAGCTGCTAATCAATCTCCACAAGAATTTGTGGATGGTGTAGCTGCTCAAATAAAATCTCTCTTTGATGGCATGAATGTAAATTATGACTATTTTATTCGTACCACAGATGCTAATCATGAACTTCAAGTTCAAAAGATATTTAAGAAGTTGCATGACCAAGGAGATATCTATAAATCTGAATATGAAGGATGGTATTGTACCCCATGTGAATCATTTTATACTGACTCACAACTTAGTGAAGGGAAATGTCCTGATTGTGGAAGAGATGTTCATAAGGCAAAAGAAGAATCATATTTCTTTAAACTCTCGAAATACCAAGATCGCCTGATGAAGCATATTGAAGACAATCCTGAATTTATTCAACCAGTATCACGTAAAAATGAAATGATTAATAACTTCTTAAAACCAGGTCTACAAGATCTTGCTGTTTCAAGAACATCATTTAAGTGGGGTATTCCTGTAGATTTTGATGAAAAACATGTGGTTTATGTATGGATTGATGCACTCTCTAACTACATCACGGGATTAGGTTATGATGTTGATGGTAATCATGAAGAACTGTTTAAAAAATATTGGCCAGCAGATGTACATTTGATTGGCAAAGATATTCTAAGATTTCATACACTTTATTGGCCTATTATGTTAATGGCATTAGATATCCCTCTTCCTAAACAAGTCTTTGGACATCCATGGCTACTTGTTGGTGATGGTAAGATGTCTAAATCTAAAGGAAATACAGTATACTCTGATGATATGGTAAAACTGTTTGGAGTTGATGGTGTTCGTTACATTATGCTTCGTGAAATGCCATTTGCAAATGATGGATCTATTACAATTCAAGGGATGGTAGAACGCATTAATACAGACATTGTTAATATAGTTGGTAACTTAGCTAACCGCACTTGGAATATGTCATTGAAATATTTTAATGGCACGATTGAAGAAAGTGATGCTCCTAACAACGAAGATCAAGAACTCATTGATTTAGCACTATCACTTAAGGCTGAAATGGAATCATCCATGAGTGAACTCAAAGTAGCTGATACTATTGAAGCTATTGTGACACTCGCAAAACGTGCAAATAAGTATATTGATGAAACACTACCATGGAATATTGCGAAAGATGAAACACAACGTGCTCGCTTATCACGTGTAATCAAAAATCTTCTAGAAACGATTCGTATCGTATCGGTAGCACTTCGTAGTTTTGTCCCTGAAATTAGTGATAAGTTGTTAACCATTCTAAATAATCCAGTAAGTTCTTATGAATCACTTAATGATTTCGATGTTTTAAAAGTGGGACATAAACTTCACCATGAAAATATCATCATTATGCCTCGTTTAGTTTTAGAAGATGTCTTAAAAGCGTATGAAGCATTACTTCCTAAAATAGAAGTAAAAGAAGAAGTGATTGTGGAAGAAGT
>DITO01000138.1 GCA_002422065.1 Erysipelotrichaceae bacterium UBA6182
GGATCATGCATCATTAGGTTTGAAATTGATTCATTAAAGTTTTTGATACCAATGAGTTGTTGATTAAGATCATTCACTCCAACCTTAAGGTCGGTTTCATATTGATTCTTCACTTGTGTAAGTTGACTAGAGACATGATTAAGCATATCAACAAAGCTCTTTGTAGAGGTTTTCACAATATTAGCTTGAGTCGTTTGATCAGGAAACTGAGCAAACCCATGAAGTGAAGTAACAAGTCCTGATAATAGAGGTTTAAACCCTGAACTAATTTCATTTAGGACAGTTTCAGTACTATTAAGAATAGATAATGCAGAATCAAAATATGATGTATGTGCATTTTCATTTCTAAAACGAGCATCTAAGAACTCATTACGAATTTGACTTACACCGGTTGTTAGCACTCCTTGTCCTACATTGGAGACTCCGATACTACGAAAACGATCTCGAGAACTTCCTGATAAACTAACTAGATCTAATCGTTGTCGTGTATATCCTTCAGTATTGACATTAGTCATGTTTTGACCTGTAATATCAAGTCCTTTTTGATTTGCGGCTATGCCTCGACGAGCAGTTTCAAAACCTAAAAATGTTGATCTCATGACTTACCAACTTCCTAGATTTGAAGATGCTTCTTCATTTTTCATTGCATCTGTTTGAAACAGTCTTAAATTCATTTGAGCTAATTCCATGCTCTTTTTATTGTAGTGTTGAATATCTAAAATAATTTGAGATAAATTATCATAGATTTTTATGAGTTGAGTTTGTTCAACACCAGTATGACTTTCAATAATTACTTTTAACGATTGATTATCAAAACCAAGAGATTGAGTAAACTTTAGACGGCCTCGCTCTTTAGCTTCAATCTTCATAAGAAAAGCTTGTTGAAGAAGAATATTCTTTTCGATTTCTTTTAAATCATTGTTTAAGATTGCACTAAGTTTTTTAACTTCGAAGTCAACCACTGTCATATAAAACTGTGTGTAATCCGTAAGATAATGATGTAGTTCCTTAAATGTATCCATGTTATTCTCCCTTAATTGATTTCATAAAGTCCAACATGGAAGCTGCAAGTTCATCATGATTGACGTTGTATTGCTTTTCAGCTATTTTTTTCTTCACTTGAGATAGCGATTTCTCAGAGTACTTTTCTTCAATGTTAGCCACAATTTTGTTCTTTTCGTCATGAATAAGAAGTTGCTCTTTTGCCTTAGAACTTATCTCAATTTTATCAGTAGAAAAACTCTCTTTGATTGAAGATTCCTTTGTTGTATTTCTTTTAGTTTTGTTGAGATACGCAGCGGTAACTCGATTCGTGTTAATTTTCATATTTCATACTCCTTTAAAGAGAAAAGTCCTTCAATGGTCATATCGACAAGATATTGAAAGACTTAAGTTTTTTTATTAATTGTTTTGCTGAGATACTAAGTACTTAAACAATACATCATTTACATTATCACTGATTTCTGTGAATGCAATTCCATATCCAATCTCATTATTTAATTGATTTGTGCTTCGAATGACAGTGGCTGGAAGGGAGATATCGATGTCTTGAATCTTAAACTGTAATACAATTTCTTGTTTAAGTGTTATCGCTCCTCGTGTATTTACGATAGCTCCACCAAGACTAATATCATGGATAGTTCCTTCATATTGGCGTAGTATTCCTCCACTTCTAGCAATCAAGGATATTCGTGNNTGGTAAGGTTACACCAACTCTAAAGAAGTTGCGCTGTTCTTTAATGCTTCGCGTCTTAACATCAATAACTCTAAAAAAGTGCATGGTCGGAACATAAAGAATTCCTTCAATGATTTTGATGTTTTGTAAAGGATGGTGAATAACGAGTTTAACATTTTTTTCATATCGTGAAAGACTCTTCACACCTTCATCATTACTAAACTCTAAGAAATCATCTCCAATCTTAATAATCTTTCCTGTCGTAAGTAATTCATCATGAACTGATTTTAACTCACAAAATGCTTCGTAATAACTTTGATCTAATAACATTAGTTCCCCCTTTAATGTCTCGGATTATTCTTAACAATAATGATTGCATTGACAAGTGCTGTCACGACATCCCCATGATATTTTATAACTTCATTCTCCACTTCTTCTTCATAAATTACAACGTATTTTGGAGTGAGTTTATTTACAGCAATAGCAGTCACATCCTTAATGCAACGATCACATGTGCAACATTTAAGTCTTTGAATGGCTTCATCTCTTCTTTTAATCACAGCATGTTCTGCAACATTAACTAATGTTTTAGGTTTAAAGTATGTTGGGTTATTTTTGTTTTCATCTTTAATCTTGACATTGTCTTGAATATTCTCAGAAGAATTAATGTCTTCATTTTGCTTTTCTCTTAACTGAGCTGAAGGCATAATCTTCTTATACATTTCTTCTTTATCAATATTTCGGTTGTTTGACATGTGATTCTCCTTTCATGACTTCTTTAGAAAAACGCTCAAAGTCTAAAGTAGCTCCGTTTTTTCGAGAATACGTGAATAAATCTTGTTGACTTGATTGTGCTTCTGCAACTGCAATACTTGAGCGAATAGTGGTGTTAAAGAGTTTGATTCCTAAATCTTTTAACACAAGTTCTGCTGCTCCTTTAACTTCACGATTTAAGTGAATATGACCATTGTATTTATTTAATAGAACACCTTCAACCACAAGATTAGGATTTGAGTACTTCTTGACTTGTTCTACTGACTCATAGAGTTGAGTTATTCCTTGAAGACTGAAAATATCAGCTACCATAGGAATGATTACTCCTTGGCTTGCAGTCATTGCATTAATAGTAAGTATGCCTAATCCTGGAGGAGTATCAATAAGGATAATGTCATAGTAATTTTTTATGGATGCAAGCGCATCTTTTAGTAAGAACTCCCTGCCTACTTTTGTGTATTCTAACTCAATTCCACTTAATAGGATGTTTGAACCAATGATATCAATCATACTTGTTCTTTGAATGGCATATTGAATCTTAACTTCACCTTTTAATACTTCATAGATAGTAGCATTGAGTACCGTATTCGCATTAGCACAAAAAGACATATTTCCTTGAGGATCCATGTCGATAACCAAAACATTATACCCACGATTCTTTAAGGCACATGCTAGATTTACGGTAGTAGTTGTTTTACCAACACCACCTTTTTGATTTGTAATTGTTAGAATTCTAGCCATATCAACCTCGATTTATCTTTATAATAATACACTATTTTAAGAGGGTTGTGTAAGGCAAATTAAAGAGATGACTTGTCACTTGATTTAAGTGCAATCACGACTTCTATATATATCTGAGCAACCAATTGAAATAGTTCTTGATCAATAGCAGAACCAATATCAAGCATACTTAAAACATTCGCTAATTGTTCATCACGATACACAGGAATGCCTGATTGTTCAGCAATTTCAATCATCTTTTGAGCAATGATGCCATGCCCACTAGCCACAATCATTGGAGCATTGTGTTGATCTGGGTTATATTTAAGTGCGGTTGCTTTTAGTGGCTTAGACATACGTATTGATTCCTATAAAATGGTTTTGGTATTCTGCAAATACTTGGAAAATAGAACGTATGGATTTTTGTGGTGTAACATTAAATGCATTCAGGTAATACTTGGATGCATTGAAATGATTCTTAATTGCCTTCTCTAAAGTCTTAACCCATTGAATGTTTTTCTCACTTCCATATACATCAATGTTTATTCCAAGACCTTGTCCTTTAAATTCAATTTCTAACATGTCATTATCTTGAACTAGAATACTTAATAAGATATGAAAACGAGAATCCTCATACTCTTCAAATGATTCACTAAGTGACACCCACAGTTCACCATACACTTCATAGTCTTGAAAGCGAACAGGTAAGATAAAATGCATTAATGGAAGTACATGAGAGGGTGAACTTAAAATATTTCTAATAATCTTAGTAATACTTTCTGGTGTATTCATTTCTTGGTGTCGTAGTATGTCACTGCTCATAATCTTGAGTAGAGATTCAATGACTTTAGAAGTTGGTGTTTGATTGTTTTCTTGAAGCAGTGCTTCATTCAATAAGATTTGAGCTTCTTTTGGACTTAACTCTAAAACACGTATGAGTTGCTTAAGTAAATCCTCAGACGGTACCATTTTTGCTAATCGTGAAACATTATACTGAAGTATGCGAATTATGTTTTGCGCTTTCACATCGTGAAATGGATTAGCCTCAAGCTCAGAAAATAACTCATTAAACTGTTGAAGATTAATTGTGTTCTTATCATTTGAAGAAAGTTGTTTAATCAAAAGTAAAAGAGATTCTTTTACTGCTGGTTGTGGTAAATTATCTTTTAAATGATTAAGCTGAGAAAGAATGCTTTTAACAATGTTTTGTTCTTGTTTAACTCCATTGATACTCATTAGTAAATTAAGGAGTTCTTTTTGTTGTTCAGGATTGGCTTT
>DITO01000233.1 GCA_002422065.1 Erysipelotrichaceae bacterium UBA6182
AGGAGAGCGTGAGCTATTAAACTTCTCAATCTCTGAAAGCGAATCGTATGAAACTTGGAAAGGACTTTATGAACAGTGCTTAGATCGAGGGCTCACAGGACTAAAATTAGTGATTTCCGATGCCCATAAAGGCGAAGTAAGAGCGATTAAAGAAACCTTTGGTGGGGTAAGCTGGCAACGCTGCCAAGTTCACTTCATGAGAAACGTATTTGATAAACTTCCTCGAAAGAACACAGAAACGGTACGCGATGAGTTAAAAGCACTTTTTAAGATGAATAATATTGAACTGGCTCGAAACTTGAAAAACAGAATCATTGACCAATATCGAAATCAGTACGCAAGAATGGTGGAATGTTTAGATGAAGGGTTTGAAGATAGCTTTCAATACTGTTCAATTGAAGAAAGTAATTACTCAAGACTTAAAAGCACCAATATGCTTGAAAGACTTAATTCTGAAATACGACGAAGAGAGAAAGTGGTACGCATATTCCCAAATGAGCAATCAGCACTTCGTTTAATAGGATCTGTACTGATTGATATTCATGAAGAATGGCAATCCAGTGCTCGCCAATACATAAAGTTTACTGAGAAAACAANNTTTACACAAGATTCTGGACTTGACAAGAAGCCAAGTTAATAGGGTAAATAACTACTTATTTCTGTAAAGAGTGTCCTTTTTTAAGCAATAAATCTACATACATAAACTTATAAGTTAATTTTTTACGTTAAAAAGTACAAAAATCAATCTATTTTCAATTACATATATATAATATAATGTATAAAAGTAATATAATAAATTTACAAAGAATTTATGGTGCACGAAATGCGACAATTAAATAAGCGAGGAATGACTTTAATTGAAGTAGTGGTGGCAATTGCGATCTTCGGTATTGTGATGGTCACTATTTTCCCTGCTGTTTTAGTGCTTAATTTAATGAACACATACTCATTTGAGAAGTTGGATACGACGTATATTGCTCAAGAAGATATGGAAGAAATAATATTTGAAAGTAGAAACAATAGCTTAGACAGTGTGAGAAGTTATATTTTAAATACAATGAATTATACTTTTCAAGTTGATGAGTCTACTGCTAGCAGGTTCGTATATCAGCGAGTTGATGCTAGATATACTATTACAGTTTCGCTTACACAAATTGATAGTACAAGACTATTTCAACTGATGGTTGCAGTTTCAAGTTCAACCAACGAAATAGAGGGTGAACGCGTTCAACTAGAAACCATCATTTCGTTAAACTGAGGGGAGTGAACCATGAGATTACTAAAAAGTAAAAAAGGACTAACCCTCGTTGAGGTGATTGTCACGGTATTTATAGCAGCCATTGTATTTGGAATGATAGCATCTATTGTAGGCTTCTTCTCAGGTTTCTTTGGAGATGAGACCCAACAACTCGATCGTCAAGAAAATATGAGAATATTGATACTTAATATGGAGAAAGATATTAGGACTTCAGATCAAATGATAGATTTTAGTGGACCTTGCTATGTCATAGGTTTAGGGGATGGAACAACAACTTCGCACACGTATTGTTTCACTAATGGTGAGGTAACTCGAGACAGTGTTATAATCGCTAGAAACGTAGCAACATTCAACCTGACAACCACTAATGGAAGCAGAATTATTGTAGATATTAAGATGATTCCAGATTCTAGAGGTAAGCAAATTGAAGCAAGTTATACAATATATCTAAGACAAGCAGGAACATAAAGAGGTGAAACCATGAAACTAAATTTCATTAGAATAGTTAAAGACAAAAGCGGAGTAGCTATTATGTCGGTCATGCTCTTTTTCATGGTCATGATGACAATGGTGGGAGCCCTAACAATATCATCTCAAGGGAACCTAAACGTTTCAGGCGTTAGTGCTCAAAATACAGCAGCATATTATGCTGCAGAAGCTGGTATCACTTATGTAGTAAGTGATTTTAAAAGAGTTATTGGTGTTGAAGAAGAAAATCTCACTCAGGCACAGTTTGTGGCTGCGCTGAATAGTTTCATCACTAATCATGGAAGCACACGTGTTAATCTATCTCAAAATGGAGGCTCTGATTCTTATGCACTAATTACCTTTAAAGGTATCTTAGAAAATCCAACAACACAGACGTTTGAGTTTATTATTTCATCTACGGGAGTAGTTGGTAATCAAAGAAGAACCTTAGAAACACTTGTTGATCTAGAATACAGTTTAGGGGCTGGAGATCGTCAAGGGTTTGCGGTTAAACATGCTCTATTGGTTAGAAATACAATTACTGCACCTCAACCAAATTTTTCTATAAGACTTTCAGAGGAAGCTCTTAGAGCAAATCCTACTGGTGTCCCATTTATTGCAACAACATCAACAACCCCATTAGCCATCAATTTTAATACTCCATCGAATTATGCGGGCATTGTAGAGTTAGTTGAGGGGACTAGTAACAATATAACTAATGTGGATAGTAGACAGATTAGAAGACCACTTGTTGTTCAAGAATTCACCCAACTCGATTTTGAGCCAGTGCGAGAACTTGCAAATCAAGTTTTAAACAGATTAAATAATTCTTTAACACCTATTGCAGGACTTACTCAAGGAAGAAACATTGATCCAACCACGAGTGGCACTTATACAATTCCAGGTGGATCATATTATGTTCCTGTGGTAAATTTTAATTCATCTCGAAGTGTCACTATTAATGCAAATCAGGATGTATTTATTGTTACCGATAGTTTGTTCTTTCAAAACGATGTAAATTTCACAGGAACTGGAGAAGTAAAATTTTACGTTCGTCAAAATTTATCATCTAACAATACGTTTACGTTACTTGATCGAATCAATACTTCTAGAACTGTGGGCCGTTCCGATGCGCCACATCTTTTTGTGGTGTATGTTGATGAAACAAATCCTGCAATGTCAATTACTCCTGGTAACAATCATTATATATTTGGATCATTCATGTTTTATAATGCTAATCTCAATTTCTCAAACAACGTATCATTTGGGGGTTACTTAATGACTGGAGGAACTTCCGTTAGTTTAAGTAACAATTCACAAGTGTTTACTGCACTTTATTACGCTCCAAATGCAAACGTAACGATTGCACAAAATGGTGTTGTAAGAGGAGCAATTATTGCGAACAGTGTCACAATAAGTAACGGCACTATCATAGAGTATGAACCTGCATTCTTGACTAATTTTCCATTTACGGTTGACTCACCTATTGTTGGCACTGCTAGCTCAGGGGTACAATCCATAGTCTTTAATATTCATAGAACAACAGAACAATAGGAGAGGGATTATGAGGAGTTTTCAAGTTAAAGCAATTGATGCTAGTGGAAAGAATGTAAATGAGTTAGTTTTTGCTGATGACATTGAAGAATTAATTCAAAATGTCAAAAATAAATCCTTATTCTTACTAGACTACAGAGAGACTAAATCATCATCAAACTCTGTATCGAAATTATCAGTCAAGAGTTTGGTTATATTCTGTCGACAATTAGGGACTATGATTGGCGCAGGGATACCTATTATGCAGTCTCTAAGTATGTTATTAGAAAAAGCAGATACTCCTAAATCAAAGAGAGTATATCGAAATGTTTTTGAGGAAGTTCAAAAAGGGAATTCTCTTTCTGCGGCAATGCAAAGTCAAGAAGGAGTTTTTCCTGAACTTCTAAACAATATGATCATGGCAGGTGAGCTTAGCGGAACTCTTGATATTAGTTTAAAAAGAATGGCAGCTCACTTTGAAAAAGAAGCTAAACTCAAAAATAAAATTAAAAGTGCAAGTATATACCCAATGGTCCTTGGTGTATTTTCCGTTGGTGTTGTACTTGCTTTAGTTACGTTTGTACTACCAACAATTACAGGGATGTTCTCAGTCGATAAAATTCCATGGACAACGAAAATTATCCTAGGTTTCAGTGATTTCCTACTCAATAACTGGATGATATTAATAATAGGACTAATATTTATAGTTATAACAATAAATCTCTTGCTCAAGGTACGTAGTATTCGCTTACAATGGGATAAGTTTAAGTTATTTATGCCAATCCTTGGTAAACTTAATCAAACAATATATTCTGCACGAGCAGCTAGAGCATTATCTTCTCTCTATTCAAGTGGTGTGCAGATATTAGATATGTTAGAAACTACGGGGAGGGTACTTGGTAATGTCTACTTAGAGGATATGTTTCTAGAAATTATTGATAAAGTAAGTCGTGGTGAACTTATTTCTAAATCGATTGCGGAAACAAAATCCTTTGATCCTATGCTTTCATCCATGATCTATGTAGGTGAAGAAACAGGGGCAATTGGGGACATTCTAGATTCAACCGCAGATTATTTCGATAATGAAGCGGATAGTGCACTTCAAAGAATTATATCGATGATAGAACCAATTATGATTATAGTATTAGGGTTTGTAATTGGATTCATTGTTATTTCTATCATTCAACCTATATTTCAAATGTATGACATATATTCTTAAGACACAAAGGGGGTCTAACCATGAGTTTAGCCATTGAGATAAAAAACAATGAAGTCATTTTAGTTGATGCTAAGGTGACTAAAAACAAAATCCAAGTGAAATCAACCCATTCATTTGATTTTGAGGAAAGCATGATTAATCAACAGGGAATTGTAGACACAGATAATTTTTCGTTAGTACTTTCACAACAGCTTAACGAATTCAGAAGTAAAGAAAAGAGTTGTAATGTTTGCATAAACAACAATTCAATTATTTATCGTGAAGTCTTAGTTCCAAAAGTTGATGAGAAAAGACTTCCATTTCTAGTGCGATCAGAAATGATGAGTGTGCTACATTTAACACCTGATTATCTCATTGATTTTGTCCCACTCGAAGAAGTAGTTAGAGATGGACATGCAATGTATCGTGTTTTAGCAGTCGCAATTCTTGAAGTTGCGATTGAATCCTACTTAAATACCTTCAAAAAAGCAAACTTAAAGATCAACACTATCGATACTGCAACAAACTCCATCATTAAGTTAGTTGATATTTTTGGTCTTTCAAGAACAGAGAACCAATTTCTAGTAGCAGATGTTCAAAAAAGTCAGTTAAAACTGTACCTCTTTGATGAAGGTGTATATATTCTCACAAGAAATACACGTCTAAGTTTAGATGAAAACTCATTTAATGTTGAAGAGATTGTAGAATCAATTAGTAAAATGAATCAGTTTACCTTTACTCGCAATAATAAAGGCATTAACCATATCGTTTACATAGGTTTAGATTCAATTCTTAGAGAGTTAAGCAATAGTGTTGAAGAAACTTTAAATATACCTGGAAAGATTTTTAGTGATCTTATCAATAAAGAAAATGGTGATGATTTTGTAAATAGACATGTTAATGCGATTGGCGTGTTGCTAAGGAAGTGATAATATGAAAAAACAAGACATGAACTTACTCGAGAGTTATCAAAAAATTAGTAAAATTCGAGCGAATAAAGATGCGACAGGAAGAATATACATCATGCTTTTCTTTGGGGTGTTACTTATCGCTGGAGCGTATTGGGTTACTTTATTCATAGAGAATTCAAGTCTCAAACAAAGTATTCAAGCTGCAGAGGAATATCTCAACAGTCCACAAGTTGTTGAAAGAAGTAATGAAGCAAATCAATTAAATGCTGATATTAAGCAGTTAGAAGATATTTTGAGTGAAGTTCGTAGTGCTCAAAACGTTTTTGATCTACAACCAAAATTCACTTCAACAACCATGAACCTTTTATTGGCAGAAAGACCTGGAACGGTTAGAATCAATGCCATTTCTTATGTTGGAGATTCTGTTGCCCTTGATATTTCAGGAACACGTGTTTACTCAGTTTCTGATTACGTCCTACGCTTAAGACGATTAAACTATTTCCAAGAAGTACGTTACAACGGATATGATTTTTCTGACGGTGTTTATAATTCTACCTTAGTTATAGTTTTGAAGGGAGGAAAATAAAATGACACAGTTATCAAAACGTGAAGTATTCTTATTATTCTTTATGGCTGTCATTGTTACAGCTAGTTTGTTTGTTGCTTTCCTTATTAATCCACTTAATGAAGAATTAAATACAAATCGTGAAAGATTAAGTCAGTTAGAATTTCAAAAACAACAAACAGAAGTCAATTTAAGTGTTATCCCTACATTAAGAACTCGTAAGGCAACAAGATTGACTGAAACCGAAACAGCGATTCAAGCGATTGCAGATCCACTTCATGCTTCAGAATTTGAACGTTGGATGTTACCGGTATTGTTTGATCACAATGCTCGTGTGACAACTGTAAGTTTATCAGACACAACAATTGCAACTCCAGAATTATTATTTACTCAAGTTAGTCCTGAAGTATATCGATTATTAGAACTTATTCAAGACTACAATGATATCAATATCGAACCTCAACAACCACTACCTGAATCATCAACGCAAATGCTATTTGCTCAGTATTCATATAGCTTCAAATCTACCTTTGAAGATTTTATTGATATTGTTGATAGAATCAAAGAATGGAACACTACCTATTTCGTAAGTAATGCATATTATGACTTCTCTAATGCAGAAGGTACAATCACAATTAGTGTCTATGGAGTTCAAAAAATCACTCCATCAGAAGTTCTAGGTATTTATTTATCAGATTTTGGAAGTCATCCTAACGAAGTAAAAGGACCAGAAGTTCCCTCTGATCCTAAGTAAGTAAACTCATATACCATGTAAATATCTCAAGTCCATATATGTAAGCAATGAAAATTCCTATGCATAAGTAGGGACCAAATGCGATAAGTGATTTCATTTGTGTCTGTTTTGTAAGAAGTAAGTATACAGCAACGATGCCTCCAAAAATGGCACCGAAGAAAAATGCTACAAGTGATGCTTGATATCCAAGTAGAAAGCCACTTACAGCCATTAATTTAATATCACCACCACCGATTCCATTGGTTATTACCGCAATCACGTACAGGGGAACGCTAATGATGAAGAAACCAATGAGGTGGCTTGTTAAGCCTAAAGTTGAAATGAAGAAGACATAGATTAATGCTAATGAAAATATCATAATATGAAACCGATCAAAGATTTCCATTGTATCAATATCTATCATTGCAATAATAATGCAAAGTGATGCTAAGATCATAGCTATGATAGTTGCATAGGATAATCCAAAACGCCAATAGGCAACAAGAAATGATAGTCCTGTTATAAACTCAATTATCGGATATCTTAATGAAATTGGAGTATGGCAGTGAGCGCATTTCCCCTTAAGAAACAAATAACTAAATATTGGTACAAGCTCTAGAGGCATAATACGATGCTTACAATGAGGACAGAAAGAAGTCCCATGCGTTATTGAATATTTCCTAGGTAATCGGTATATCACAACATTAAAGAAGGATCCTAAAATGGCTCCAAGTGCGAATACGTAAATATTAATGACGATATCCATATGTTTACCTCTATGAGTATCATTATACAAAAAGTTTAATCAGAATCAAACACAAGGAGGGTCTGTTTATGATTTCTATCCCACTCGGACAATTATTACTAGAAGAGAGTATCATTACACAAGAACAACTCGATGAGGCGTTATCTCGCCAAAAGGTGATGAAGAAACGTTTAGGAGAAGTCATAATCGATCTAGGTTATGTTAGTGAGCGTGATATTTTACTTTCACTTGCCAAACGACTAAAGATTGATTTTATTGAAAATCCAATCTTACTCATCGATTTTGATGTCATTCGCCTAGTTCCAGAGTCGTTTGCTCGCAAATATGAGATTTTCCCTTTATTCCTTAAACTAGCCACTTTAACCATTGCAACAAATGATCCTCTAGATTTCACTTGTCTTGAAGATTTAAGCATGATTACAGGGCTTGAAATCAAAACAGTTATTTCTTCAAAGCAAGATATTAATCGTGCTATTGAGCGTGCATATCGTAAAAGTAATACTGATGATCTAATGGATGACATTCGATCAGATGGACTTGCACCTGATTTAAATGTTTTAGATTTAGATGATGTAAGTATGGCTGAGCGTGTTGAATCTGCTCCGGTAGTAAAACTTGTTAATAGTATTATCATGGAAGCTTATCAACAAAACGCCAGTGATATCCATATTGAGCCAGAAGAATCATTTACTCGAGTACGTTTTAGAATTGATGGTGACCTACAAGTCTACAGTCAGTTCTCCAATGAAGTGCATCAACTTATAACTACTCGTATCAAAATCATTAGTGGAATGAATATTGCAGAAAAGCGTATTCCTCAAGATGGTGGGTTACGATTCCGAAATGATCTTGTACGATTTGATTTACGTATATCCACACTTCCTACAGCATATGGTGAGAAAGTCGTTATGCGTCTACTTGGCGCTGATCGTAACATCAGTTATGACTTACACAGCTTAGGTTTATCAAACTATACAATTAACATGATCGAAAAAGCATTAAGAGTCCCACATGGTATCTTGTTAGTTACAGGTCCTACCGGTAGTGGTAAAACAACAACACTATATTCTATGCTTGCGAAACTTAATGACCCTACTAAAGCAATCGTTACGATTGAGGATCCTATTGAACGTAAATTCGAATCAATTACCCAAGTACAGGTTAATACACGTGCTGGACTAACCTTTGCAAGTGGACTTCGCTCTATCTTACGTCAAGACCCTGACACCATCATGGTTGGGGAGATTCGTGATACTGAAACAGCAGAAATTGCTATTCGTGCTGCGATAACGGGTCACTTTGTTTTATCAACCATCCATACCAACGATGCATTATCAACAGTAGTTCGTTTAACTGACATGGGAATTGAGCCATACTTAGTTGCATCTTCTGTGAAATGTGTTATCTCTCAGCGCCTTGTTAAGAAGATTTGCACACATTGTAAGACTCAAGTCGAAGTAGAAAGTGCAGACAATTTACTATTAGGAACTAATTTAGTTCACTCACACGTTGGACGAGGATGTAAACACTGTGGTAACACGGGATACTCAGGACGTACTGCCGTGTTTGAAACAATATTAATTGATGGACAACTTGAGCAACTCATTTCTCATAATGCGAGTATGGATGAACTCAAGCAATATGCTAAATCAAGAAACATGAGAATGCTTG
>DITO01000022.1 GCA_002422065.1 Erysipelotrichaceae bacterium UBA6182
TTAATCATTACAACGTTAGTTGGAGGATTCATTTTTATAGTGTCCGAATTAGATAGAATAAGCAATAACAATAATATCCAACAAGAAATAGAAAAAGAAAAAGCACGTGAAGTACAGCGTGTTGAATTAATCGCTGAAGCAAGTTCATTAGTATCTGCTTATTACTATCAAGAAGCGATAGAACTACTTAAGAGTAAATCTGACATATATAATGAAAAAATGATAAGTGAGGTAAAGAAGATTGAGGACTTTGTTGCTAATCTAAAGCCATACAATGGACGTATTGAGCATGTCTTCTTTCATAGTTTGATTGTATATCCAGAATTAGCATTTGGACTCAACAGCTCACAACCTCAAGGATATAACTATTGGATGACAACACAACTAGAATTTCAACGCATGTTACCATTACTCATGGAAAGAGGATATGTGTTAGTTCGGATTAGTGATTTATATGATGTGGATGCACAAGGAAATGTCATTGAAAAAGTTCTATATCTACCAGAGGGAAAGCGGCCATTAATAATGTCTGTTGATAATGTGGGATATCCTGAGACTAGAAAAAAAGAAGGCTTTGCTTCACGATTGATTATTGATGATAATAATGAGGTCACAACAGTCATCCGTAATCCTGAAGGAAATGAAATTACTTCTCGAACTGCAGAAGTTTTTCCCATCGTGGATGATTATATAAAAGAACATCCAGAATTCTCGTACAGAGGAGCAAAAGGAATGCTAGGTATTACAGGTAGCTGGGGTGTTATGGGATATGATTCTAGAGTAGCATCAGAGGCAGCCATTGCGAAAGAAGTAGCAAATCGTTTAAAAGAATTAGGATGGGAGTTTGTATCTCATAGTTATACTCATGCGGATGGCAAGTATTTTAGTGAGAATTCAACACTTGAGGGTGTAAAAGAAGATACAGAGTTGTTTAAGAAATGGATTGTTCCCATCATAGGAGATTCTAATGTGTTTATTGCTCCATTTGGTGTTACTTTAAAGGGAGAACTTTATCAGTATATGATTGATGAAGGATATACGTTCTATCTTAACGTTGATCGTCGCTCACAACCCAAGATTTTAGGTAAAAGTGTATTGATGCCTCGTATCAACTTGGATGGATTCGTCATGAATAGGGATAAAGAATATATTATAGAGCACTTCTTTGATGTTGATAAAGTCTATGATTCACGCCGACCTGCTTTTCAATGAAATTAATTGGGTAGTTACTAACTTTTCATTCAATTAATGTGTTCTAACTCAGTGCATCAATGTGGGTAAAATGCATAAAAAAATACTTTCATCATTATATAACAAGGAAAGTATTGATAATTAAAGGATGAAGATTAAATTATGATAGCTCTTATTTTTTCTAAGGCAAAATCAATCTCTTCTTTAGTGATGACAAGTGGAGGTGCAAAGCGTATGGTGTTTGCTTTGGTGTCTTTACACAGAATTCCTTCTCTTGCTAATAACTCACATATTGGGCGTGCTACTTGAGTAAGTTCTAATCCAATAAATAATCCACGACCACGAATCTCTTGAATCATTGGACTTTTAATCTTGTGTAATTCATTTTTAAAATACTCGCCTAAAACATAGGAGTTCTCAACAAGTCCTTCATCAATCAAAACATCAATGGCTGCAATACCACATGCAGCACCAAGGGGATTACCACCAAAAGTGGAACCATGAGAGCCAGGATTGAAGACTCCTAAGATTTCTTTATTCGCAGCGATTGCTGAAATAGGATAAACACCACCCCCTAATGCTTTACCTAAGATATAAATGTCTGGGACTACATCTTCCCAATCGCAGGCGAAATTTTTTCCTGTTCTTCCAAGTCCTGTTTGTATTTCATCAGCGATGAATAACACATTGTTATCTTGACAACATTGGTAAGCTGCCTTAAGGAAACCGACAGGGGGTATGTTTATGCCTGCTTCACCTTGAATTGGTTCAATTAAAAAGGCAGCAGTATTTTCATTGATTGCTTCTTTGAGTGCATTTATATCACCAAAAGGGATGGTCTTAAAACCAGGTGTATAAGGACCAAAACCACGTCGTGCATTCTCATCATTTGAGAACGAAATAATTGTGGTGGTTCGCCCATGAAAATTATTATGGCAAACTATTATCTCTGCTTTGTTTTCAGGTATCTTTTTAATGTCAGTTGCCCAACGTCGCGCAGTTTTAATCGCTGTTTCAACGGCTTCAGCCCCAGTGTTCATAGGTAAGATCAAATCTTTTTTTGTGAACTCTGAAAGTTTCTTATAAAATAGGGGTAATACATTATTCTCAAAAGCGCGTGAGGTTAAAGTTACTTTATCAGCTTGATCTTTAAGTGCTTGAATGATTTTAGGGTGTCTATGACCATGATTCATGGCTGAATAAGCAGCAAGCATATCTAAATAGCGATTGTTTTCTACATCTTCAACCCACACTCCTTGAGCATGAGCGATGACTACAGGTATAGGATTATAGTTCTTTGCTCCATGTTTTTGATTGATATCGAGTAATTGTTTTGAGTTTAACATTGGGGTATACCTTTCTCTTATTAATTCAATTATAACTTATTTAAGAACTCATCATGTAACTTATATTTCTCATATATTGTAGAGAACATAAACAAACAGTTAATCAAATGATAATAATCGATGATTTAACACATTGAAAAAACTCACTAGATTTCACCATTGCGCTGTGAACTTCGAGTGAGTTTTTAATTTCAATATCCTTATAATCAAATATTAGGATTTTCAGTTTCTAATCTTTTAGAATGTATTGAACCGCAATACAACCAGGACCTCCTTGAGTAGTCATGGCTGGGGATAAGAATATTTTTGTGACATCTAGATTCTCAAAATTATTTCTAAGTCTTTCAATAAACTTGTCTGCAACATCAGAATTATCTGAGTGAGAAACAAAGACCTTATGTCTGCTAGAGACATTGTTCTTGTGCATGTCTTCAATGATGCTATCAATGGCTTGTGTCCAAGTACGTCCAACTCCAAACTTTTCTAGCTTTTCCATGCCTGGATTATGAAACACAATTGGTTTTATTTTTAAAAATCCACTCATTAAAGCTGCCATAGCAGAGAGTCTTCCGTTGCGTTTTAAGTAATTAAAATCTACAGGAATGAGATAGGATTTACATTCACTGATAAGGTGATTTAGTTTATTGATCATTTCTTCAGTATTTAATGTATTTGCAAGTTCTGCAGCTTTCTCAACCATGTAACCTTGTGTTCCAGCTAAAGTCTTGGAATTAAAGATGGTCATATTAGGGAATTCATTAACAAGAGCTGCAGCTGAACTGTAGGTTGAACTTAGACCAGAAGTCATTGCAATGTAGATGCCATCTTTAGCATTTTCAAAAGCTTCCATGACTTCCCCAATGGCAGGTTGTGAAGAAATAGGGGTTCCATCGGCAATGGCTTCAATGAAATCTAAGGTTGATATTTCGAAGTAGTCTCTATAGTTTTTGCCTTTAATTTCAACTTGAAGCGGAATCAAAGCAACATCTAATAGATCTGCTTTCTCTTTGGATAGTAGCGATCCTGTATCTGTGATTATTTTCATAGGGTATCTCCTTATTACCATTATAATTGAAAAGTAGTAAAAAAATAAAGACATTTAATTATTATAATTATGTGAAGTAATTAGGATAATAAGAAATGGTGTTGAATAGCTAGTAATTTTATATTTGCAGCAGGCAATTACACCTAATAAGATAGCAATCACCCCAGAAACGTTCATCACAGTCATTAATTTGTTACATTATATTCATCTAAATTGGATATTTATGTTCAAAATGTGTCGAGAGCGACGGAGGATTCATTATATGGAAATGATTGAAAAAGTAATTAGGAAATGCACAATAATCTTCATGGCTATTGCAATGATAGCGGGATTATTTCCAACAACAACACAAGCAGTGTCTATTCCAGATGCTGCTGATATTACTATAACGTATGATTTATCAGCAAATAGTGTAATCATTGAAAGCGAGGGTACTTATGTAATCAATCAAACTGAGAGTACCACTGAGAACACAATTACTGTAAATAGTAATGCTACAATTTATCTTAATGGGGTGAACATTCTTGTCCCGCATCCCGACGACAATGACCATTCTAAATTAAAGTCCAATCCTATAAACATTAGTGGCCCTTATGTAATCAACTTGTATATAGTCGATGGGTCAATAAATACACTTGCTTCAGAAACAGGTAATGTTTTTTGGTTTGGCACCAATATTGTATTTGCTAGTAGTTCAAGTGGTAGTAGCAAAGCGGGACTTCGTGTTCCAACAGGAGCAACTCTTAACATATATGGCAACACAGGAGAATTAAATGCTACAGGTGCAGTTGGTTTTAACCGATCAGAAAATCAGGCACATGGTGGTGGAGGTGCTGGAATTGGTGGAAATGGTGGATATAGTTACGGGGGTATTAACGATTATATTAATGCAGAAGCAAGTGGAGAAATAAATATTCTTGGTGGTGTTATCAACGCTACAGGAGGGGATGCTCTTTTATATTATGGTAATGGTGGACCGGGTATTGGAGGTGGAGGAGCAAGATATAATGGTTCTGATGGAAATAGTGGAAATGTGGTTGTAGAGAATGGGTATATAACTGCAAAAGGTGGAAATTCTGGTGAAGTAACTAATCTTTCTAAAACAGGGTATGCTATTAGTGGAGAATTAACGATTAAAACCGGAACAATTATCGGTATGTCAGCGTCAGCACATGGAGCAAATATTCGTTCTCCTTTTAGTAAAACACCTGTTTTTTCGAGTGATTATTTGTATGTGTGGAGGACTAATTCAGCAAATGAGTTCACACAGTCTACGGATCAACTTTATGTTTACAACGCAGATCAAAGATATGTTGAAATTTCAGTTAAACACTCACCTATTATATCAATTTCAGCTAATCCAACAAGTGGAGTTCATCCAGCAAATGTAGCGTTAACCGCTACTGTGATAGGGGCAGATACCAATGTTGATAAACTCATCCATTTCTATAAAGATGGAGTATTATTAGGTTCATCACGTACTAACAACTTAGGAGAAGCGACTATTGATGTAAATAACCTTAGTGCTAAATCTTATAGTTTTTACGCAAGATTTGAGGGTGATAATGTTAATTTTTATGCACAATCAACAGTTATCAACTTCACTGTTACAAAAGCAACACAATCTCTAGTAACATTCGAAAACACAAATGCTATTAATAAAACATACGGTGATGCATCGTTTACTTTACCATCTGTTTCGGGGGGTTCTGGAACTGGTGAGTATAGTTATCGAAGTGCTAACCCTGAAGTTGCTACTGTTTTAGGAAATGTTGTAACCATTACTGGCGTAGGTGAAGCCACTATTTATGTGAAGAAACTTGGGGATGCTAATTACAATGATTCTGAAGAAGCATCTGTGAAAGTCGTTGTTTCACCAAAGCTTGTTACAATAAGTGGAATAGTTGCAAACAACAAAGTATACAACGGAACTATGAATACAACATATGATTTCAGTAGTGCTACTATTGATGGATTGATAAATTCTGACATGGTTAGTATTAATGTTTCAAATGCTTCAGCAACATTCTCTGATAAAAATGTAGGTACCAATAAAACAGTAACCTTTAGTGGATTTGCACTTACTGGTTCTGATGTAGATAACTACATACTTTCAAAACAACCTGAAAGTGTAACAGCAAATATCACACCAAGAGAAGTAACAATAAGTGGTATTTCTGCAGAAAACAAATTATACGATGGTACTAACGTTGCAACACTCATTTTCCCTAAAATAACAGTAGCTATGGGGCTAGTTTTAGATGATACACTTAGCGTATCTGCAACAGGTACTTTCGCAGATTCAAACGTAAGTGATAGTATTGTTGTCGATATTAGTGAGTTAACTTTAAGTGGGGCAAGTGTTTCTAATTATGTGCTTTCTCAAGAAGGACAGCAAACATCCACAACGGCAAATATCACACCTGCTACAATCATAGTGACACCAGATAGTGGGCAAACCAAATACTATGGACAATCTGATCCTGTACTTAGCTATAGTTATACAGGTGCTGTATTAGAAGAAACACCTAACTTTACAGGAACTTTAACTCGATCAGATGGTGAAAATGTTGCAAGCAATTATAAAATTAATCAAGGTACGCTTGCTTTAAGTAACAATCAATCATTTATAGCATCAAACTATCAATTAGCTTTCGATGAATCATCAGTAACCTTTGAAATCAAAGAGTACACAACAAGTGCAATCGCCATCACAATTCCAAATGGTGATCATGGGTGGTTTAAATCATCTCCTATTATTTTAAAAGCACCTGTGGGATATCTCATTAGTGATAGTAATGCTCTGGAAAATAACGTTTGGGGAAATAGCATCGAAATCAATGATACAGATGGAGAAAACAAATCAACAAGTTACTATTTAAGAGTAAATACAGCTCTAAATCAGAATGCAATCTCTACGAGTAAAACATTTAATTATAATGTAGACAAAAATGCACCGACAGGTACAGTTACTATAGACACAAACACTTTTACTACATTTTTAAACAACATAACGTTTGGATTATTCTTTAAGAATACTGTAGATGTAATTATCACAGCAGAAGATGAAACTAGTGGTCTTAATAAAATAGAGTTTTATAGATCAGAGGACATATTAAGTGAAGAGGATATAACAACTTTGTCATCTTGGAACTTATACGATAATAAAATAAGTGAAGAGCCCATTGATGCATTGAAGTTCATCTACTACGTTAAGATTACGGACAATGCAGGTAATGTAACATATATTGCTTCCAATGGTGTAACATTTGATACAACACCTCCTGTGATACACAACATAACAGATGAAGCAGTTTATTATGTAGATCAGATAGTAACAGTTACAGATACTAATTTGCTTGATATGACATTAAATGGCAATGCATTTGAAAGTGGCCAAAAGCTTATTGGAAATAGTGAAACAACCTATGTGCTAGTCACAACAGATAAAGCTGGAAACAGCACAACCTTTACTGTAGAGATGAAATCAATTGCAAGTCTTTCTTTAAATATTGACTTACTTACTATAGAGAACGTAACTTCAGATGACAAAATAGAAGTTGAAGCAGTAAAGTCTAAAGTAGAGGAAGTTCTGTTAACTACATTAAATGGTGCTACACAAGAACAAATTGATGCACTTAATAGCATCATAGCAAAATGCAATGACTTACTTAATACAATTCAAGGTGTACAAGAAAAGATTTCTGATGTGGATACTAAAACAGATGGAATCACAACTGATAATGTAAAAAGTAATGATCAAGAAAATCTTGAAGATGCATTAGAAACAATCATTGAATTATTAGAAACTGACAATCTGACAGATGATGAGAGAACAGAACTAGAGTTGAAGAAAACAGAAGTAGAGAACAATATAAAAACAATCCTAGATATCCAAAGTCTAATCGCTAAGGCATATGAAAGTGTTCAAAACATTAAAGAAGATAATGTAGTGAAAAAAGATAGAGAAACCCTTGAAAAGGCATTTAGTGATCTTCAACTCATCTTAAAAGACAAAGTAAGCAATTTAACAGTGAAAGAGATAAAAGACATTGAAGATAAAATGATTTCAATAAAATCTATTATTAATGTCTTAAATGAAGTTTCTATAGTGGAAGAGTTAATTGAAGCACTACCAAATACAAGTGATGTGACAAAGGCCAATGCTGATGCCATTGTCAAAACACAACAAGCATACGATAAACTTAGTAATCATCAAAAAACAATGGTAGAGGCAATTCTTAAGACAAAACTTGATGCAATTACTGAAGCATTACGTCAAATGTTGTTGTTTGATACACCAACAGGGATTAAATTAGAGGGAATAAATGGAACAGTCTTTGATTTAAAAACAGAGCTAGTAGTAACAACGGTCATGGAAACCCTTGATAATGTAACGATGGAAAGATTTGCATTAAGTGTTAACGCTCTAGAAAATGATTTAGAGATTATTCAACTCTTTGATATTAAACTAATGCTTGATGGTTTAGCCATTCAACCTAATGGTATGGTGAAGGTGACTTTACCATTAAGCGACAACTTAAAAGACTATACCAATCTACAAATTGTGTTTATTGAAGAAGATGGTACAGTAAAAAGAATACTAAGTACAATTAGTGATCATGAGATAAGCTTTATGACAGATCACTTTAGCTACTATGGTATTACTGGGACACCAACTAGTGACCCAATACCAGATACATCCAATCCAAGTAATAATTATGTTTGGTGGATGATGTTATTAGGAAGTCTGCTTGTAGTTGTAACAGGTAAAAAGAAAGAAGGAGAGATAGAATAGTTAGAATGTGAAGATGACTAAATCTATAAGATTTATGAAGGTAATTAGAGTAACGAACTATTGAAACAAGAAAAAAGCAGTAATTGCAAAACAATTGCTGCTATTTTCTTGTTATTTAATCTAGTTTAAGAAAATAAGAACAAAGAAAGACTGATTATCTAATTAGAAATGTTGTTATGGCAACACTTTTTTTGACAAATTGCTTAGTTAGTTTTACTTGGTATTGAAATGGACTTAAGTAGCCCAAATGTAGATTAGTTTTTGTTAGACTTTGGTTTAAAACTTAAGAAAAATTTACTAATTAGATGGTTCTGGTCTAACGAGGGTTTGATTTGTTAAGCTCTGATTAATGCGATTGTCTAATTCAGTGTATCAATTCAACTTTCAAATTATGAAGGTGTCTTTAATAGTTAATACATGAAAAAAATCAAAAAATGACAACTTAATCAAAAAATCTGCGTCTTGTACCGATTGTTACTAATATTATGATGTTTATGGTATATTTCAAACGCGGGGAAGTGTCGATGGAAATAGATCATTCCTATATGGAGTGAGCAACAAGAATGTATTTTGGGTTGAAGTTAAATCAACCCAAAATATTCTTCAGATGAAATCAAATCTTAGAATAGAAGACTGTATTAGAAGTGCAGCACATTTAACTAAAGTTACAAACTAAATACGGTGGAGGGAAAATGAAGAAAACTACATTGTTTTGTCTTATCTTTCTAGTTTTATTATCAGGATGTTCAAATCGAGATCGATTTCAAGTATTCGAAGAAAATGAAGATATACTGTTAATGGGAGTTTCTGATTATAAACCTTTCTATTCAAGTACTTTACCTGATTTAAGACATAGGATAGCTTCTTCAAGTGATATAGAAGACATTGAAAAAATTCTTAATCAAGCTCAATATAGTGGATTTACGATTGATTCAAAACAGTTATTCAAAGTTCCTATGCTTTTCGATGCCATTTTAAGTTGTGAAGGAGATAAAACTTCAATTTCTCAGATACTCATCCTTTTAAAGAAAGAGAATATTTATGTTACTTCTATACTTTCGCAAAGCCAAGATAATCAAGAAATCAAAATGTATAAGATACCAGAAAAAGATATAGAAAAGTTTAAACAAATTTTGAAATTAGGATGATTTACAAAACTTACGCACCTAGATGTAGTGATAGATTTATAGCTAGTTCGAATGGTAAGATTCAATGCCTAATGAACGATCCAGATCAAGGTAGTATCATTTCAAACTCCATACAAGGATTTGAAAGTTGATTAATATACATAAGTAGCAAAATATCATTTGAAATTAATTTCTTTACTGATAATCAACGTCATTTTTACTGAAATCACTAAAGTGACCTCCTAATTATTCACTAAATGCAAAATGCAACCAATAGTTGCTAGATGCAACTGGGGTTAAATGATAGTATTTTCTTGCGGGGAAGTGTCATGGAAGTAAATTTACTAAAACACTTGAAAGGAGAAATAACTATTAATTGTCATTTAGATCTCTAATGTAGTTTTGAACTATTAAGTTGAATGAATACAATGAATATGACACAGTGAACACTCTCTTCTTTAATATTTTAAAGTATAGTATCAAAACATAATATTACAAATAATGGGAGAAAATATGGTTGACAATAGATTTGGAAAAGCAAATTTCATTTACGTTTTAGTTCATTGTATAGCGATTTCAGTATTTCATTTATATTATGTTATACAAAGTAACCAACAGCTCAATGGATTAATATTGCTCATAAGTATTGTCTTAGGTGTAGTTACAGTATTTATGTGGGAATCACGGAAACTAAACCTAGTTGAAGTTGAATGGCTTAAGAATGATGCTGCTTATTCATCGTTCTTCTTAAGANNTAATGGATTCAGCAAACACCTTCATTGTATATTTAGCAGTAATTTCGCTCGCTACTTCAGTGTTTTTTCTAGGTAAAGAGTTGGTTTCACTTGCTCGCTAAGTAAAAGGCAACAACACATTATTTGAGTAGTATTCATTAACTAGTCAAGTGATGTGGTATACAAGTGAAATCTTTCACATTATTTAACGGGGACAAATTAAGATTGTTGATTAATGCTCTTATTACGTTATAGATCATTAAGCTATGGAGGACAATTGTACTTAGGGGGATTTTGATTTGGTGAAAAGAAATTGTTATAGTATTCTTAAAGAGATGTTGATTTATGGTTTGTTTTTTTAACTTATTCTTTATTTTGGTTGAAATTTTGGGAGGGAAATATGAAAAGAATAGAAATTAAGTTAATGATTATGGGCTTGATCCTTGTGATGTTAAGCGCTTGTATGCAGCCTGAAGATCCACCTCAAAATGGTAATCAAACAAATGTGATTGCGTATGTAAATTCAACTGATAAGATTAATCTTAAAAGTTTACTCGAAGCACAGGACTTATTAAAAGATTATCCAAATATATTTCATTTTAAGATTGAGTTTGATTTACCGAAAGTTAGTGAAGACAAACTATTGGTTAATGAAGAAATTGACTTGAATCTTGATTCTTCAGATGCGAATGCGGTTAGACTCATCTTAAAAACACGTTTTGATAATTTCATGAATGTAAGAAAAAACACTGAATCAAAACTTAAAAAAGGTGAATTCCCTTTAGTATGGAAATCACAGCATTTATATGAAACCTATTCCCATGATTTGGTGGATTCATTTATTGTGTATACATCTGAAATGGTACTTCCTGGTTCAGGAGGTTACAACTTAGAAAGTTATGCGTTCAGCAATTCAGATTCCAAGAAGTTGGACCATTCTGAAATCTTAGCTTTATTAAATACCGATTTAAGTAAGGTAGAAAGTCATATTCAAAAAGAATTTGATGAAAACCTTGTTGAATTCTATGGTCTAGAAACAAAGCGAAACTTAGTTGAAAGCATGTCAGTAGATAAACTTGAAGAAGATAATATTTATTTTAGAATTAAACCTGAAAATGGATTGGCAGTAACGGATACAGATCTTTATGTACTTCTTGAAATGTATGTTGGACTCAGTGATGAGTTTTGGAATGCGATTATTTACAAAATACCACTCAATGAACTTAAATAGTTTTATAGTTGCTAATGGTTAATACTTGGTATGGCAACTCTTTATTAGACAAATAGCTTAGTTAGTAGTTTTTGTACTCGACTTCAGAACTAATCTGAAGTCTTTTTTATGAAGTAAAAAAAATCACATAAAGTGATTTCGTTAATAATGGTTAATCTTAGTTAATGATGACTCAATGATTGTTAATAGTATATCAATATTGATTAATAAGCGGTTAATCATCGTTAATAACAATGCATGGTGCCCGAGGACGGAGCGGACAATATATCTTTAATGATGATTAGTGATCGTTAATAAAGTCTCTATTTAAGCCGGTTCTTAATGATTTTATTATAATACAGATTAATTATGATTAATAGGATTAAATTTTTTGGGCCAATTTTGGGCCAATTGATAATTTAATGCGTCTCTGTCAATGATTCATTCAGAGGTATTAAAAACTATACGTTAAACTTGATCTCAAGTGTGTTTGTGGTGGTGATACGAGCATGTAGACTATTTGTCCAGCTATGAAAGAGAAAACTACAGTTGAGAATGTAGGATGAACTTTTACTGTGGTTTAATCTTAATAGTGTTGAGTTAACAGAGTAGCCAAATGTTGTATACGATCCTGAATGAACAGAAGTCATGATGTGATTAACAATGACTACTTTATAGGAGATGTTTTCTGTTAGTGAAGAGTATGAAATTGTATAGGT
>DITO01000249.1:0-368 GCA_002422065.1 Erysipelotrichaceae bacterium UBA6182
GGAGGAGACTTACTAGAACATGAAAATATGCTCTCAGTATATGAAAGTGGTAAAGGACGAATTACATTAAGAGCACGTATGGAGAGTGTTGAGAAGAAGAATATTAAGCAACTTGTTATTACTCAAATTCCTTATGAAGTGAATAAAAGTGCACTTGTAAAGCGTATTTATGATTTAATGCTTGGTAAAACATTGGATGCTATGATTGATGTTCGAGATGAATCAGATCGCAATGGTCTTCGCATCGTGATTGATTGTAAAGGGGATGCTGATCTTGAACTTGTTAAGAATGTTTTATATAAACATACTGAGACACAAATTGTTTATAACATAAACATGGTTGCCATTCTTAATCGAGCTCCACAACA
>DITO01000249.1:378-8606 GCA_002422065.1 Erysipelotrichaceae bacterium UBA6182
CATATCATTACAGGTCTTATTAAAGCAATTTCAGTGGTGGATGAAGTGATTGCGATTATTCGCCAATCAAAGAACAAAGAAGATGCAAAGCAAAACTTAGTGAATGCGTTTGATTTCTCAATTGAACAAGCTGAAGCCATTGTATCACTGCGCTTATATCGTTTAACGAATACGGACATTGTTGCGCTTAAAGAAGAATTTGCGCTTGCGCTTAATGAAATTGAGCATTATGAAGGACTCCTATCTTCCACAGCTCTTTTAAATCATGAAATAGTAAGACGTTTAGACATTATTAAGAAACAATTCCCATCTCCACGACGTTCACATCTTTCTTCTGCAGAAGCAAAAGTGGTCATTGATAAAGTGAAGATGGTTCAAAATGAGCGTGTTGTGCTCTCATTCACACGCGATGGCTACATTAAAAAGGTAAGTCTTCGTAGTGCAAATGCTTCATCTGAGGCAGGGATAAAGAGTAAGGATGTTTGGATCGGTGAAAGTGAAGTCGATTCACTGGATCATTGCTTATTTATCTTGAGTGATGGTTACTATGGTATTATTCCCATTTATGAACTTAAGGAAAGTAAATATAAGGATGCTGGAGATCACTTCTCAGCGTATGTGAAGCATGATCAACGTGCTCAAGTTGTTAAGGCAATCATTGTAAAATCCTTTGATGCTCCTTATTCCATTATTTGTGCATCATCAACAGGCATTATTAAGCAAACAATGTTGAAGGATTTTGCACTAACGCGTATGTCAAAAACATCTCAGTGCATGATTATGGGTAAGACAGATACACTCATTAGTGCTCATGTCCTCTTAAAACCGTCTACCATCGCATGTGTGAGTGCTCAAGGATACTTGAGTATGTATTCATCCAATGATATTCCTATCGTCTCGACTAAGGCTAAAGGGGTGAAGTCGATGAATCTTGTCACAGAGGATGAAATGGTAGGGGCAGAAGTGATCCATGATGATTATTTACTCCTTATGAATCAACATGATGGAATAAAACGAATCAAAGTGTCAGATGCACGACTTGGTAAAAGACCAAATCGTGGAGATAGTACTTTTAAGAAAACAAAGGCGAGTCCAACAACCATTAAGTGGATGCTTAATGTTGCTTCAACATCCATGTTTAAGATGATGATTGATGATAAACCAGTAGGGTTCTGGGCTAAAGATATTCCCATTAAAACGTTAGATTCTACATTTAGTAGTCTTGATCAATTGGATAGTAAAGCATTACTTATGAAAACATTCACTCACTGTGAGGATGTTGATCCATCCTATAGTGCATTTGAAACAAATGAAGTTAAAGAACATCCAAATTATGAGGCAATAAGTTTTGATATCAAATAAAAGATGAAGGACCTTTACGTCCTTCATCTTTCATTGTTCATTGATTCTATAATACGATCTACATCATAGACATCGGATGCTTGATAGGTTGAATATTTAAATATGCGCTCTGTAATACCTAGTCCGCGATCGATATAAATACTACGTGCATTCGCAAGATGAGTTGCAAGAATTCCATTGCGAGAACTATCAATCACGAGGGCATGATTTGGATTGGCATTAAAATGCTTGATTGCACGAACATATAGATTAGGTTCAGGCTTTCCAAGTAGACTTTGATCTCCAAAAAATACAACACTGTCATTAACCCAATCAGTGAGTACCTTTTCTAGGTGAAGTCCTTGTTTCTTAGTTTGATCAAAGATAAAAGCAATCTTATAGTCATATTTCTGTGCTAGTGATACAAGATATTGAAGGATTACATTGCTTGGATGAATCTCTTGATTAACTTCATCATAGATAGTCTTTAAATCTTGACTAAAAAGATCAAATCGTGGATAACGATAGTTAGTTTTTTCCTTATGATCATAAGCTGCAGAGATTGCACTCTCAAAAAAATCATCAGGAACGACATAGCCTTCGTTTGCTTTAGCGAGATGAAATTGTTTAAATTTTTGTATATAAGAAGTGGCAACCACTTCGACATTGATTAGCATTACTTTTTGGTTCATCGTGTTTCTCCCGTATTTTTATATCATATTTTTTAGCACAATGAAACAATCATACATTATTTTTACTCAATAAACAGTCAACTTTGGTATAATGTGACTATGTTTAAACGATATTTAAAACCAGATTGTATTATATCTTCATTTGAAGAGTTATCCTTTGATCGTGTTCCATCACGATGCTTTGTAGCGCTTGTTGATCTTGATAACACTTTAATTCATAAAGCAACACATCAGATTAATATGCAGGGAGTTGAATGGATAAATACTTTTATATCACAACATCAAGGAAGTGTTATTCTTATCTCTAATAATAAACATCCTGATTTTGAGACATTAGCAACATCGCTGAATGTCCCTCTCATTCAGTATGCACTAAAACCCATAAGTCATCATTATCGCCTTATCCTTAAACAATACCGTGGTGATAAATCAAAGATTATGGTCATCGGTGATCAACTTCTTACTGATATTCTTGGAGGTAAGTTACATGGATTTTACACGATATATCATAAACCACTCACATCAAAAGATGTAGGGTATAATGGGCTAATTCGACGCCTAGAAAAGAAATGGATCAATGACTATGAATCAACCTTGTAAAGGATGTGGACATCCACTACAATATACTAATCCTCTAGAATTAGGCTATAGTCCTAAAGAGGGGGCAACTTATTGTCAATCTTGTTTTCGCTACAAACATTACAAAGATACGACCAAAATTACTAAGAGTGCCCCAGAGTATGCTCCAATGCATATCGAAGGCATTGTAATTTGGTGTGTCGATGCCATGTTTGTGGAGGATAGTTTAAAACGGATTCATCGCTCATGGCTTGAACAGGACTTCATTATGGTTCTAAGTAAGTTTGATGTATATCCTACATCACTATGGCATACTCGCCTTGAGCAAATCACACTATTATGTCAACGATATAATATTCATCCTTACTATATGATTCCATTCTCAAAGCATATGCCAATGACAAAACAGCATATTATAGAAGCTATGAATGCGACGCAGCAAAGTGTGTTCTCATGTATAGGAATGGTTAATGCAGGGAAGAGTAGTCTCATTAATGCACTTGTAGGATCATCAACACTGGTTACATCTCCATTTGCACATACAACGCAAGCACCATGCACGATTGAATGGGATAATTACAAACTTATAGATTATCCAGGATTTGATCCTGGGGTTCATCCTTATGACAATCTTCCTTCAAACATCGTCGAAAAAATTCATATTGATGGTTTAATTAAACCCATCACTTATGCTTTGAAACGCTCTTGTGTCATTGTGGTGAATGATGTGGTTTGGATTGAATGTCATCTCGATGAACCATCAAGTTTAACACTGTATATGAGTGCTCAATGTGAGTCTCATAAACGTAATTTGACAGTTTTGGATCATAATTTGTTTGAACACAACCATGAGTTTAAAGGCTCATGTGATATTGAAATCACACATGTAGGTTGGATGCATGCTGTGGGATCATCATTAACGATGATTGTGCATACTCATCCATCACTCACTCTTAAAGAGACAAAGGACGCATTATGTTGGTAAATCAAAAACAAAAGAAATTTCTTAAATCAATGGCTCATAGCTTATCACCACTAGTACTTATTGGAAAAGACGGAGTCAGTGAAAACTTATATGAGTCTATTGCGGTATCACTTAAAGCACATGAACTTGTAAAGTGTTCTATTCTTAAATCATGTCCACAAAGTGTGAATGAAGTCGCCATTGAATGTGCACTTCATACTAAATCCGAAGTTATTCAAATCATTGGACGTGTTATTGTGCTTTACAAGCAAAGCAGTGAGAAGAAAATTAAACTGCCATGAAAATTGCACTATTTGGAGGAAGTTTTGATCCTATTCATGAAGGTCACTTGCACAGTGCACTTCATGTTTTAAAGCAGGGAATTGTCCAAGAAGTATGGTTTATACCAACTCAACAATCACCACTTAAAGGTCAATCGAACGCTTCTTTTGAAGATCGTGTTGCGCTTATTAAGGCAATGATAAGACCATATCGTAAACTTAAAGTTTGTACGATAGAGAAAACACTTGAAATTCCATCCATTACCATTCATACTGTGAAAGCACTCTTGAAGAAATATCCATACCATGATTTTTTATGGTTAATGGGAGAAGATCAGTTTGAACAGTTTGATCAATGGTATAAATATAAGGAATTAAAGAAACTCATTGGGTTTATTGGATTAACTCGCACTCAATCACAATCATATGATTGGGCTAAGTATTGGATTGAGTTCAAACATCCAGCTTCATCAAGTGCGATTAGAGAAAAGCATGAACTCAAGTATCTTCCAAAAAGAGTACTTAAAGTCATGATTTTAAGAGGATGCTATCTTGATATTATCCTAACATCATGGATGAGTAAAAAAAGATTTGAACATACGCTTCGTGTCAATAAGACAGGCCACGCTTTAGCATTATCTCATCATCTCGATGTTGAGAAAGTTCATTTAGCAACCTTACTGCATGATGTAGCTAAGGGGATGAGCGAAACTGAGATGGACACTTGGATTTCTCGCTCTCGTTATTCAAACATCGATATTGTAGATTATGCAAAACATGGGTTTGTGGCAACAATGTTAGCGAAGCATCTCTTTGGTGTTTATGATAAGAAGATTCATCAAGCCATTAACCATCACACAACGGGTAACTCAGTCTCAGCTCTAAGTCGTTGTGTGTATGTCGCAGATAAAATAGAACCTAAGAGACCAGCATGGTGTGTAGAGCTTACATCACTTGCTCATCAAGATCTTAAGGCAAGTCAAGAAAGACTATTGAAAGGATTCAACAATGATTGAACAATTAATTAAAATACTAGAAGATAAAAAAGCAGAGGATATTCAAGTGATTGATTTTCATGGAGAACATTCCATGGTAGATGCATTTATTGTGACGAGTGCTGATTCACAACGTCAAATTTGGGCGATTGTGAATGCTATTCAAGATGGAATTGCTGATATTGCACCATTTGTTCGTGTATCAGGTGATTCTTCTTCTACATGGGTAAGTGTAGACTGTGGTGATGTCGTTGTTCATGTCTTTGATCCTGCAGAGCGAAGATTGTATCAATTGGAGAAACTATGGGCCGCGTATTTAAAGAAAATAGCGTCCTAGAACGTTTTTATGAAGCGTGGATGAATGACTCAGGGACCAGTGATGATTTATGGTCCTTTATTCAATCCATTCCATTAAAAGGAAATGTCTTAGACTGTGGTTGTGGGAGTGGAACATTTACTCGTCTTTGTTCACCTTATGTTTCTAAGATTCTTGGTATTGATCTTTCTTTAGTCATGATAGAAAAAGCTAAGTCAATTCCACATGAAGCTCATGTAAACTTTCAAGTTATGGACATGAGTAAACTACAACTTAATGAAACCTATGATCGTATTTTAGCGATGAATGATGTCCTAAACTTTTGTGATTCTCTTGAACAACTTCAAGACGTTGTAAATGGGGTTTATTCTAACTTGAAACCAAATGGTATCTTTAGTTTTGATGTTCATCATCCTCAACGACTTGATGAGGATGGTTATAGTGAAAGTGGTGTTTTAGAAGGATGTGATTATGAATACATCCTTGAGAAAGAAGAGGATAAGTTTCGACATACTTTTCTATGGTATGAGGCGGATTATCCAACTCTTGAAGTGATATTTCAATCACTGTTTGATGAACAAGCATTATTAAGTGTTTTTGATGATTCGTTGTGGAGTTTAGAAGTCGTAGGGGATAATGGGGTAGTTGGTTTTAAACCATGTGAAAAATGGATGATCCATGCGAGGAGAAAAGTATGATTGGTTGTATTGCGGCAATGCAAGAAGAATGTGATGCACTATTAGAGTACTGTAATGAGGTTGAACTTGTTTCTACAGTTCCATTTAAACTATATACTGCGAAGCATCATGGAACTGATGTTATTATTGGGCTTTCTGGTATTGGAAAAGTAAGTGCAGCAGCAATGACTTCATTTATGATTCTAACTTACAAGCCTTCATTATTAATTAACATTGGCTCAGCTGGGGGATTAGATTCAAAGCTTAATATCGGTGATTTAGTGATCGCAAGTATGTGTGCTTATCATGATTTTGATATTAGTGCTTTTGGTCATGAAATCAATTATGAAAAGGGATGGTATGTGTTTAAGAGTGATGAGACACTCATAAAAAAAGTCTCCACATTATCCTTTGATCAAATGCATGTTGGACCAATGGTATGTGGTGATCAATTTGTTTCTTCTGAAGAAGTCTTTTTGCAAATGACACAACGATTTAATGGGGTTTTAGCTACGGATATGGAATCCACGGCAGTAGCTCATGTCGCGACACTTCATCAAGTTCCATGGATTATTGCTCGATCAATCTCAGATTTAGTCTTTGATCATGATAACCATGTTGTGTTTGATGAGTATTTAAAACTGGCAAGTAAAAATAGTGCTCGCTTTGTAAGTTCTTGTCTTGATCTACTAGCGAATTAAACTATGGGTGAGTAACCATTCTTCTATCATAATTTCAGTGAGGGGATTGGATTTTGAGTACTCAAGTGTTGCGAGAACGCTTGCATTAGAAGTATTAATAAGTACTAACGCAGGAAGACTTTGAATGTTGTATAATTCTTTTAATCGAGTGGACGAAACTTGGCGTGAGACGTCATTCATATTTACAAATCTAATGGTTGTGAAGTAAGGTAATTGATACTTATTTAGTATTGGTTTCATTAAAGTAAAACTTACATAATCACAATCACTTCCTTCTTCACATAAGAAATAGGCTTGGACATTAAGACTTGATGCTATATCTTCTTGTAGCTGAGAATATCCAATTTGTTGGGAAAATAGACTTTGATTAACATTAACAATTGGTTTTGTGTAATAGCGATGAGCAAAAAAAAGAGATATACTCAGGAGTAATAAAAAGATTAGACTAATCACAATTTTCTTATTCATAGATGTATTTTACCAAATCAACATGACAGAAACAATGTTTGGAGGCGAGTATGTGGCATAAACAACGATTTATTGACACGATGACATATTTATTGGATCAATTACAGTCTTTTGATGTAACACCATTAGAATCACTAATATTGATTAATATTCATCATATGAATATTCATAAGGACTTAATTAGTCTTGAAATACTTGCTAAACATGTTCATGCTTCTGTTAAGGAAGTTGATGATGCGATTGATTCCTTACAAAAAAAAGGATGGCTTGTGATTGAGCATTTTCAAGGGGTTGTTATGTTCAATATTGATGCATGTTTTTTAAAGACATCATTTGAACCGACTCAAGTTGCAATGACACTTCATGACTCCTTTGAACAAAGCTTTAAACGTCTTCTTAGTGAGAAAGAGTATAATCAATTGTCACTTTGGTCTAAGATGTACTCTGAAACGATGATAATACATGCATTAAGACAAGCGCTTATCCAAGAAAAATTATCAATGGGATATATTGGAAAAATTTTAGAGAATTGGAAAAAGTCTAATATAAAAGAAGAGGATTTATTCCATGAATAATCGATTAATTTATGCTTTAGAAGTGATGGAATCTATGTTTCCGCATGCTAAAGCAGAACTTAATCATCAGAGCGCATATGAGCTCACTGTTGCGGTCATGTTGTCTGCACAGACTACAGACATTGCTGTAAATAAAGTGACTCCAGCACTGTTTAATGCATATCCTAATGTGTTTGAGTTATCAAAAGCTCAAAGTGAAGATATAGAACCTTATATTAGAACCATTGGATTATATAAGAATAAAGCTAAAGCATTGGTCAATATGGCTAAAAGGGTAGTGCAAGAATATAATGGCATTATTCCTAATACAAGAACGAAGCTTTTAACGCTTGAAGGTGTTGGAATTAAAACTGCGAATGTGATTGTTTCTGTTTGGTATAACGTACCTGCTATTGCGGTTGATACTCATGTTGAACGTGTTAGTAAACGATTAGGTTTTGCAAAGGATTATGATCATGTCAATGATGTTGAAAGAAAGCTTAAAACTAAGATTCCTCGTAGTGACTGGTCAAAAGCACATCACTTAATGATTTTCTTTGGTCGTTATCACTGTAAAGCAGTGTCTCCTAAATGTGAGGTTTGTCCTCTAAGTAATGAATGTCGATATATAAAGCAAAAAGGGGCTGTAACGAAATAAAC
>DITO01000175.1:0-1837 GCA_002422065.1 Erysipelotrichaceae bacterium UBA6182
TTGTCATTGCAATCGTGATTGCCATTGATGCTGTACTATCCATGGAACGTTCAAATCAAGTAAACACTAACAATAATCGTTAAACATAAAATAAAATGAACTTTGTTTGCTTTTGTACGAAGCACCGTGTATAATGTGAGAGTATCAGAAATTACTTAGAATAATTTTAGATTCAGAAAGGGTATAGGTTACATTGTTAATGCAAGGCAAAGTCAAAAAGTTCAACAAAGAAAAAGGCTTCGGTTTTATTAAACTCGAAGACGATCGCGACGTGTTCTTCCACTACAGCCAATTAAACATGGACGGATTCAAGACCATCGAAGAAGGTGCTCTAGTAGAATTTGAACTAGTTAATGGCGATCGTGGATTACAAGCTCAAAATATCGTTAAGCTTTAATCACTAAAAAGTTGGGAATTCCCAACTTTTTATTTTATAATAAAACAGGAGGCTATTTATGAATAAAATGATCAGTTCGTTTTTTAATTTCGATAAAAAGCGTTTATCTCAAATTGAGAAGAGAGCTAAAGAAATCGATGCATTATCAGACCAATACCGTGCCATGAGTGATGATCAACTCAAAGCTATGACATTACAACTTAAAAAAAGACTTGAAACATCATCATTGGATGATATTTTAGTAGACGCTTTTGCAACTGTACGCGAAGCTGCATATCGTGTTATTGGTGAATATCCATATCTTGTCCAACTTATGGGGGGCATTGTTCTTCATGATGGTGATATTGCAGAAATGAAAACAGGAGAAGGGAAAACCTTAACCTCAGTACTTCCTGTATATCTTAATGCACTTAGTGGACAAGGCGTACATGTTATTACAGTCAATGAATACCTTGCTCAACGTGATGCGAAGTGGATGGGACAAATCCATGAATTCTTAGGACTTAGTGTCGGTGTTAATATTCGTACTATGACACCACAACAAAAACGTCAAGCGTTCCTCAATGACATTACATACACCACTAATGCTGAAATAGGGTTTGATTACCTTCGTGACAACATGGTAACTGATGTAAAAGATCGTGTACTTCGTGTTTTAAACTTTGCACTTGTCGATGAAGTGGATTCCATCTTAGTGGATGAATCTAGAACACCACTTATTATTTCTGGTGGACAAAGACAAACAGCTAACATTTATATCTCTGTTGATAAATTTGTTAAACGTTTAGAAGAAAACGTCGACTTTGAAAAGGATGTTAAATCAAGAGTAGTTACCCTCACTGAAGTGGGTGTTGCGAAGTCTGAGAAACACTTTCAAGTGGCTAACCTTTATGATTTAAAAAATACAAATCTAGTTCATCATCTCCAACAAGCCCTTAAAGCAAACTTTATCTTTGCTCGTGATGTTGAATATGTTGTTCAAGAAAGACAAATTATTATCGTTGACCAGTTTACTGGACGTTTAATGCCAGGTCGTGCGTATTCCGATGGATTACACCAAGCGATTGAAGCAAAAGAAAATGTTCCTATCAAACAAGAAACATCAACCATGGCAACCATTACATACCAAAACTTCTTTAGATTATACAAGAAGCTTTCAGGGATGACAGGGACTGCTAAAACAGAAGAAGAAGAATTCTTATCCATCTATAATATGCGTGTTGTGGAAATTCCAACTAATCGTCCGATTGCTCGTGAAGATTTTCCTGATGCAGTTTATGGAACTAAGAAAGCTAAGTTTGAAGCACTCATTGCTGAAGTCAAAGCACTTCATGAAATAGGTCAACCTGTACTTGTTGGTACAGTAGCGGTAGAAACCTCAGAGTTCCTATCTAAAGTCTTTTCTCAACGTAAAATTCCTCATGAAGTCCTCAATGCGAA
>DITO01000175.1:1886-10225 GCA_002422065.1 Erysipelotrichaceae bacterium UBA6182
CGTATTGATAATCAGCTTCGTGGACGTTCTGGTCGTCAAGGTGATCCAGGATTCTCACGTTTCTTCGTTTCAGTTCAAGATGATCTGATGATTCGATTTGGATCTGAGCGCATGGAAGGACTATTTAAGACACTAGGAGATGTTGCTATTGAATCGAAGATGATTACACGCTCAATCACATCAGCACAAAAACGTGTTGAAGGTGTTAACTTTGATGTACGTAAAACATTATTAGAATATGATGATGTTCTTCGCCAACAACGTGAAATCATTTATGATCAACGTAACTTCATTCTAGAAAATGAAGATGTCCACGCGATCGTTAAAGATATGTTTGATCGTGTTGTCCTTAACCTTATTCGCTCATACACAACACCAAATGGTAAAGATGTGAAGATTGATTGGGAGGGACTTATTCCTGCCATTAATAAACTTGGATTTACAGATATTGATTTAAATCCTAAGACGATGTTGGATGTACCATTAAGTGACATTGAAGCTAAACTCACTGAAATGATTTGGCAATTCTATGAAACTAAGATTGCTCCATATAAAGAAGTTGTTATTCCACTTGAAAAGACACTAGTACTTCGTATCGTTGACCGTGCATGGGTAGAACACATTGACACAATGTCTAAGCTTCGTGAAGGGATCCACTTACGCTCTTATGCTCAAAGTAATCCACTTCAAGCTTATGTTGAAGAAGGCTTTGCACTCTTTGAAGATATGCTTGCACGTGTATCAAATGAAACAGTCTTGTACTGCTTAAATTTACATATTGAGAAAAAAGAGAATTAATCATGGAACTCTATGAATTAAAGTATGCATGTTCAGATATCGTCTTCAAGCTAAAAGCGCTTGAAGACTCTCTTTGATGTTCCTTCAAAGAAACAACGCATCCAAGCATTAGAAGCTTTAATGGATGAAGAAAACTTTTGGGGTGATAAGAAAGAAAGTGCTAAAGTCATTAGTGAACTCAATGGGCTTAGAAACACACTTGAATCATTAGAATCCTTAAAGACACAGTTCATTGGACTGGATAGTACGGTCGATTTACTTAAAGAATCATTTGATCAAGAAATGAAAGACATGGTCGAAATGGAATACTTAGAAGCTTTCCAAGCTTTCGAACAGTTTGAAGTGAAAGTGCTATTATCTCATGACTATGATCAACACAATGCCATTGTAGAGCTTCATCCAGGAGCGGGTGGTACTGAGAGTCAAGACTGGGCTTCTATGCTCTATCGTATGTATACGCGTTGGGCAGAACGTAAAGGATTTAAAGTGAGTGTTCTTCATTATCTTGATGGTGAAGAAGCAGGGATTAAATCAGTATCATTTAAAGTTGAAGGTCCTATGGCCTTTGGTCTTCTAAAAAGTGAAAAAGGTGTTCATCGTCTTGTGCGTATTTCACCATTTGATTCAGGTGGACGTCGTCATACATCATTTGCCTCTGTGGATGTTATGCCTGAGTTTGATAACAGTATTGAAATCAATATTGCTCCTAATGACATTGAAGTTGAAACCATGCGTGCATCTGGAGCGGGGGGACAGCATATTAATAAAACTGACTCTGCAGTACGCATGACTCATAAACCTTCTGGTGTTGTGGTCACATGTCAAAGTGGTCGCTCACAGCTGCAAAATCGTGAAGAAGCATTAAACATGATTAAGTCTAAACTATACCAACTAGAAATCGAAAAACAAGAAGCAAAACTTGCAGATATTAAGGGTGAACAACGTTCCATTGAATGGGGTTCACAAATACGATCCTATGTCTTCGCTCCTTATACGCTTGTTAAAGATGTAAGAACAGGGGTTGAAGAAGGTAACGTCGGAAAAGTCATGGATGGAGATATTGACCAGTTTATCTATGCAGTACTAAAATCAAATGTGAAGTAATTGTGCGTAGCATCACAAATTAAAAAATAACCTACTAAAAACAATTCGATTATCCTAAGATATTTGAGTTGTTTTTCATTAATCTGATACGATAGTCATGCAGACAAAGATAATACTCGCCTCTGCTGGAAGGATGTTTATGAAGAAATTTTTAATAAGTTTAGGTTTGCTCGCTTTTGTACTTGCGGGATGTGCTCCTACTGTCACTCAAGAGGATTCAAAAGAACTCAATATATACTCGGCTCGCCATTATGATATTGATAAAGCAATCATCGCTTCATTTGAAGCAGAAACTGGTATTAAGGTTAATGTTATTGCAGGGAATGGAAATGAACTACTTGAGCGTATGATTCGTGAAGCAGCACAACCTCAAGCTGATTTATTCTTAACTGTTGGTGCAGAGACTTTATATACAGGAATTAATGAAGATTTATTTGATGATGTGAATGTAGAGAGCTTTTCTTCAGTGCTTGATGAGCGCTACTATGGAGAAAAGTGGGTCGCTTACACTAAGCGTGCACGCGTCATCGTGTATAATAAGAATATCTATCCTAATGGCGTAAATGTAAACTCATATTATGATTTAGCTGGTCCTCAGTGGGCAGGAAAAGTTCTAACTCGCTCTTCAACCAACTCCTATAATATTGCTTTATTAGCTTCATTAATCTTAACTGAAGGAAATGAGAAAGCAACTGAATGGGCAACTGGTGTTGTGAATAACTTTGCACGTCGTCCTACTGGAAATGATCGTGCCCAGGCTGCTGCTGTTATTGCAGGATTAGGTGATTTAGGTATTATGAATACCTACTACTTAGGAATTATGATTAACAGTGCTGATCAGGCTGAGCGTGATGTTGCGAATAGTATTGGTGTTGTACTACCAGAAGATGTTCATGTGAATATCTCTTATGCTTCAATCTTAAAGAATGCTAAGAACTCAAAGAATGCACAACTATTTATTGATTATCTTCTAAGTGCAGAGAATCAAGCTATCTTCATGAATCAAAATGGTGAATATCCTGTACGTAGTGATGTACAATTAACTGAATTACTAGCTTCATGGGGAGAACTAGATCCTCAAGAACTTGATTTTGAAAAATTAGGACGTGTTTATGCCCAAGCGCTTATGATGTTTGATGCAGTTAAGTGGGAGTAATGATTGAAAAAAGCCGCAACTTTTAGTTTTATCTTTAGCACAATTTGGATAGTCTCTATCCTTTTTGTGCTTTCTGAAAGTTTTGCGCGCTTCTTTATGGTAGCTTCAGATACATGGCAACATGTTGTCTCTGTCACTCTACCAAACATTACTTCAACAACCCTCATCCTTGTAGGGGGAACTATGCTTATCAGTGGAATTTTAGGGGTATCGAGTGCTTACTTTGTGGTAACATTTGAGTTTAAATTCAGACGTTGGATTCGTTTTCTTCTATATTTACCTCTAGCAATTCCTCCTTATATCTTTGCCTATGTATTAACCTACTTCATTGGATATACAGGGTGGCTACAAACCACACTTCGATCATTCAATATCTTTGAACCACAGTGGTTTGAATGGAATAGTCTATTCATTGCGATGATGGTTTTTTCGCTCACACTTTATCCTTATGTGTATATCTCGACTAAATCATTCTTGGAGAAATTCATGGGGAATTATGTCGAAACAGCACGTACTTTAGGATCTCGTAGTACTGGTATTTTCTTTAAAATTGCACTCCCTTTAGCAATGAGTGCTTTTATTGGAGGAATGGTGCTTGTTGCACTTGAAGTTCTTGGTGATTATGGAACTGTAGTATATCTCAATGTACCTACATTCTCTATTGCGATATTTAGAAGTTGGTTTGCACTAAGAGATTTTGATAGTGCCCTTCGCTTATCAGGAATCTTACTTATCATTGTGTTTGTAATCTTAATCATTGAACATTTCTTACGTAAAAACACAAAACAAGTCATGCCTGCGAATATAAGACCACTCAAGCGTAAACAACTCAAAGGATTTAAGCATATCGCTTTAGTAACATATTTCATTACTCTATTATTTGTAGCGCTTGGTTTACCACTTCTTCATCTAATATCATGGGCAATGCAAACCTTTAATCGCATTTACTGGAATGATTTTGGTTCACAACTTTTTAATACTATGTTCTTAGGACTTGTGGTGACCTTTAGTATTGTAATCATTGGTTTTGTGATTGGTAACTATACTCGACTTAAACATTCACCTTGGTCGATTGTTGTTTCTAAGATTACATTACTTGGATATTCAATTCCTGGGAGTGTGATGGCAATCTTAGTATTATTTGCGTTTATAACACTTTCAAGACAATTTAATCTCGCACTGACGGCAGGACTTGGTATGCTGATCTATGGGCTTATCATTCGCTATCTTGGATTGGGTTATCAAAATATTGAATGGGGATTTAAAAAGATAGGGCTTAAGAATAATGAGATATCACAAACATTAGGTAAGACCTATCTACAAGGCTTATTTCAAATTGAAGTACCACTCCTTAAATCTTCATTTCTAGCAGCGTTTGCATTAGTATTCATTGATGTCATTAAAGAGTTACCACTCACCTTAAATCTAAGACCATTTAATTATCATACCTTAGCGACACAGGTATATCAGTATGCTGGAGATGAGCGACTATTTGAAGCTGCAATCCCTTCACTAGCCATTATCCTTATTTCTATGGTATTCTTATATCCTGTAATTGTCAGCGTCAACAAGGAGGATTAACATGTTTCTAGAAGTTAAAAACCTAACATTTTCCTTTGGACAACACGTCTTATTTGAAAACCTTAACATGAGTGTGGAAGCAGGCTCATTTACAGCAATTCTAGGACCAAGTGGTAAAGGAAAGACAACCTTACTACGATGTCTTGCAGGGCTTGAAAAGCCTGTATCAGGAACGATTATTCTTGATGGTAAAACCTTAACAAGTCATGACATACATATTGAACCCCATGATCGTAAAGTAGGATTACTATTTCAAGATTATGCATTGTTTCCACACATGAGTATTGCGGATAATATTGGATATGGTGTAAGAAAAGAAGATAAAGCGTATAAGAAAATGATTGTGAATGAACTATTAGGGATGATGGATCTTAAGGATTTTCATAATCGTAAGCCTTCACAGTGTTCTGGTGGTCAACAACAAAGGATTGCAATTGCACGTGCTTTAGCATCTCAACCCAAGGTACTTTGTCTTGATGAACCTTTCTCTAATCTTGATACTGAGCTTAAAGAGCGTATGAGAGGATTAATGAAAGTTTGGTTTAAACAAAAAGGGGTAACTGTCATCATGGTTACTCATGATGTAAATGATGCGCAAGCGATGGCAGATACTATCGTTGAATTAAAGTAAAACAAGATATCAAGAGATGTCTAAGACTATCGATAAAAGTGTTGATAGTCTTTTTTCTGGTAAGAAAGCACCATGACATATCTATAGCTCTTATTTGCAAAGGTACAACTAATTATTGAGATTTAAGTCATATTTTAATTACAGTTTCATTTAATTGTCTTTTTGATAAACTTTCGTAAAAACTGCTTGACCTTAAGGAAACATTCGATATAATGTTACTATACATATAGTTAGTACACTAACTATATGGGAGAGTGAGTACATCATGTTCGAAAATAATACAGTGTTTCAACTTATGAAAGTTGCAAGAATTCTTCGTAACAAACTAGATTATATGTTAAATGATCACGATATTACTGCATCGCAGTTTTCAGTCCTTAACATTCTTTATCAAAGTGAAGTGCCTTTGGCATCATCTCAAATCGCAGCCTTTCTTAACTCGGATCGACCAACAATCTCAGGGGTTATCTTTCGTCTGGAAAAAAAGGGATTGATTAATCGAAAAAAAGATGACAACGATAGACGGGTTGAGCTTTTGATACTCACTGAAAAAGCAAAGGATGTCATTGATACACTAATTGAAAAATCTAACTTAATTAGCCATGAAGTAAACCAAATTATAAGTGAAACGAATGACGCGAAATTTAACCTAACATTAATGACACTCAGTGATCATTTCGAAAAGGAAGGTAATAAGAAATGATAAGAAAAATCAAAAGAGTATTACAAGGGAACTTACTAACACTTAAGGAAACCTTTGAGGAAGGGTTCGGAACTGTTTCGTATCGATTCCACTTCGATAAGGAATTAACTTGGAAGGCGGGTCAACATGGAATCTTTAGAATCGAAAATCCAAAAATCAAAAAGTCTATTCGCCCATTTAGTATTTCATCCTCACTTTCGGAGGGTATTGTTCAAATCACAACAAGTTTAAACGCAAATCCTTTAAGTGAATTCAAGTCAGCTTTAAGTAAAATCAAACCTGGTGACACAATTCGCATGTATGGACCTGCAGGTTCAATGATTGTAGGCGAAAAAAAGAACCTTGTCATGATTGCAGGGGGACTTGGTATCACTCCTTTTAGAGCAATTCTAAATGAATACCAAAAAGATAAGACTGGAACTCTAAATATAAATCTTATATACATTGATAGTTCCAGTAGATATCTGTTTCTTCCAGAAATTATGGAAAGTAATGTTTCCTTTTACAGATACACAGATAAAGATGAGTTTTACAATATGATACACAAAATCACTTTAGAATTGAAAGACAATGCTGACTATATGATTTCAGGAAATCCTATGTTTGTTAAGTCGGTAAAGAAATCATTAAAGAGTACATCAATAAGTTCAAAATCAATTAAGAAAGATCCATTTTTTGGATCTAAGTAAGGAAGACTATGAAAAAAATACTCATTACCGGAGCTTTAGGAAACGTAGGAGGTTATCTTGCAAAGTGGGCAATAAACAACCAACTTTCAATTCGTCTAGTAGACATCAATAAGAAAAATCTTGAAGATAGATATGGAACAGAAGTCGATACTGTTCGTTTCGATTTTTTAGATCCAACAACTTTTGAACCTGCACTTGAAGGGGTTGATCGTATATTTCTGATGAGACCTCCACATTTAGGACAACCTTCTGATCTTGAACCATTTATTAATGCTATCGCATCCTCTGAGGATATAGTATTAGTTAGTTTTCTCTCTTTGATTGGCATCGAAAAGAACCCTATTCCACCCCATTATCGCCTTGAGAAGATGATAGAGAAAAAAGGAATCCCATACTGTCATATACGTCCTAGTTTTTACATGCAAAACATAAGTGGAATTCATGCATTTGAAATCAAACATTTCGACCAGATTATTATTCCAGCGAGTAATGCTTTAATAAGTTTTATCGACGCTGATGATATTGGTAAATTTATCTGTCATGTTTTTACTGAACCACATAAACATCAAAACAAAGCCTATTCAATTACTGGACCTGAAGCTATCGGATATAAAACTGTCGCAAACTTAATGTCTGAGGAACTGGATCGTCCAATATCCTATGATAATCCTTCTCCAGCACTTGCTAAAAAGTATTGGATTAATATTCGTGGACTAGATAAACAGTATGCTACAGTAATGGGTTTACTATACATGATGACACGTCTTAACACAGCCAGGAAGGTAACATCCACTTACAAGGAAATCACTTCACACGAACCTACTAGAATAAAAGAGTTCATAAGAAAGAATCGTACAGCCTGGCTATAGCTACAATTAATAGTATGACATCAAGATTAGCCGGATAGATTGCATAGTACTTATTGAAGGATCTTAACTTCACATTTATTGGTATTCTTCTCTTAATAATAGGCTTTCAAATGTATTTCTATTCCCATGCTTGTCTATAGTCTGAGACATCAAATGATGTCTTTTTTTGATAAAAAACAGATTCTAAAAGAAGAAACAATCATCAGATATTTTTAGTGCTATTACCCGTTTTTTTTCACAAATTTCTTTAAAAATGATGCTTTATGAAAACGTTTTCTTAATTTTAGAGCATAATTCACAAAACTATCAAAATTCAAGGCAAACTAACCTCTAAAGTGCATTGCTCTTTTAATTTAGGCACTATATAATCAAGTTATATAAGGAGTAGTAATGAAAAAAGAGAGGGCCAAATCATAATGCAGAATGCAAATTTATATTTTGGAAGTTCATCACTTAATGATGAAAAAGGAAAGACATCATTAGAAACAGTGATAATAAAAGAGGAGACATTCTTCAAGATTGAAAACTATCACCACATGAATCCATTCTTCATGACCATTGTGAGTGATACAGATCATTGGATGTTTATCTCTAGCACAGGTGGACTCACTTGTGGAAGAAAGAATGCTGAATCAGCTTTATTCCCATATTATACTGATGACAAAATTCATGACAGCATCGAAACAACTGGATCAAATACAATACTCATCGTCTCAGACGATGAAAAAACTTTTTTATGGAAACCGTTTTCGCTACATAATAATGGTGTTTATAAGATTACTCGAAATCTATATAAAAACACGATTGG
>DITO01000029.1 GCA_002422065.1 Erysipelotrichaceae bacterium UBA6182
TTACACAAGATTCTTGACACTCCCTGAGAAATAGGAGTATAATAAATTTTGAGGTACTTATGGCAACGTCGTTAAAACATAAAATAGTTCGTATTGTTATATCTTTGATTCTAATCCTCATAGCATCATGGTTATCTATGAATGGACAAAGTACATTAACACTTATATTGTGGTTTTTAGCTTTCGTAATTGGTGGTTATGATAAAGCCATTGAAGGTTGGACTGAAACGATAAAGAGCAAATCACTTAATGTTGAGTTTTTAATGATCTTAGCAGCAACTGCTGCTTTTATCACACAAGACTTTGCGGAAGGATCAATACTCATCTTTATTTTTGCAACTTCTGGAGTACTTGAAGAATATGCAAAATCAAAGAGTGAGAAAGCATTTAAAGCTCTATTAGAACTTTCTCCTCAAAAAGCTATTAAACTTGTTGATGGTCAAGAAATAGAAGTTGATATTGCTGGTTTAAACATTAATGATCACGTGATTGTTAAAGTGGGGCAACAAGTTCCAGTCGATGGAGTCATAGTTCAAGGGACTTCTACACTTAATGAAGCAGTCATTACAGGGGAATATCTTCCTGTAGTAAAAGCAACTTCAGATAAAGTGTATGCTGGATCAATAAATGTTGAATCCATAATCGAAGTTTTAGTTACGATTGATCCTAGTCAATCTGTTGTGAATAAAATTGTTGAATTTGTGAAGGAAGCTCAAAACAAGAAGACAAAGTCAGAAACTTTCATTGATCACTTTGAAAGCATTTATGTCTATGTTGTTTTATTTATTAGTGGAGCATTTATGATTATTCCTCCACTACTTGGGTGGTTACCATGGGGTGATGCCTTTTATCGTGGTGTTATTGTACTCGTTGTTGGTTCTCCTTGTGCTGTGGTTGCATCGATTACACCGGCGATATTATCTTCACTTTCAAATGCAGCGTCTAAAGGTATCTTAATTAAAGGTGGAGAATCTCTTGAAGTTTTAAATGGTATTAAAGTAGTGATGTTTGATAAAACAGGAACCATCACTAAAGGTGAACCTATGGTTGAACATATTCTTTATCAAAAAGGATATGATGAAGCATGGTTAAATCAAGTTATGGTAAGTATGGAACGTCAATCATCGCATCCACTTGCGAAAGCTATTGTGAGTTACTTTAAAGATATTGAAAGTATTGACCTGGTAACAAAAGAAGAAGCAGGATATGGATTAATCACGCAAATTGATCAGCATACCATTCACATGGGACGATTTAGTGGTAGTGAAGCATGTGAGTTTGAGGACATCAAAGACTCTAGTGTTGTTAATCTTGTAATCGATGAGTTATGTGTTGCGAAAGTATTTCTTAAAGATCAACTACGAGAGGGGACTAAGCAAACAATGCAATCTCTTCAATCCATGGGACTTGTTCCTGTACTTGTGAGTGGTGATCGTCGTGAAAGTGTTGAATCAATGGCAGTATTAGCCAGTATTGATCATCTCCACTATGAATGTTTACCACAGGATAAAGTAAAACTAATTGAGAAATACCAAACAGAATATGGCCCTGTGATGATGGTAGGGGATGGAATCAATGATGCTCCAAGCTTAGCTTTAGCCAATATTGGGGTTGCAATGGGAAGTGCTACTGATGTTTCTTTGGAGACAGCTGATATTGTTTTAACTCAAAATTCATTGAATGCCATCTTAAAACTAAAAGACTTAGCAAAACGTATGAGAAACATTATTAATCAGAATTTAGCGTTCTCAATACTAGTTATTACAACATTAATGATAAGTAATGTATTTGGATTAATTGCTTTGCCTGAAGGGGTAGTAGCTCATGAGTTAAGTACAATACTTGTCATTATTAACAGTTTGAGACTATTAAGAGTTAACTTAGCATCTTCATCATGAAGATGCTTTTTTAAGCTTTTGTGAGAATGTTAACAAACTAGTTGTCAAAACTATGAAAAGTCGTTATGATAGGAATATGTTAAGGATTAATAAAACCATTATCGATGTTCTCAATATCTTTCATGAAAACGGACATGAAGCTTTTGTTGTAGGTGGATGTGTTCGAGATACTTTACTTTTACGTGAAACCCATGACATTGATATAAGTACTTCAGCAACCATGGATGATGTTAAAAACATATTTAAAGATCAAGTTATTTCTGATTCAGGGCTTGAATATCAATCCCTTACAGTCAACTTTGATGATCATATATTTCAAGTAACTTCATATCGAAAAGATAGTGAGTATGAGTTTCATCGTTTTCCAAAGACTAAAAAAGTTGTATCTTATCAAGAAGATGTTTGGCGACGAGATTTCACAATGAATGGCTTGTTTTGGAATCCACAAAAGGGATTAATTGATCTTGTGAATGGTCTAGATGCTATTAATAAAAGACAAATTAAAACAATAGATGACCCATTACTACGCTTTGATGAAGATGCACTTCGCATTTTAAGAGCTGTACGTTTTGCTTGTGAGTTAGATTTTGATATTGAAACTAACTCTTATAATGCAATGTTTGATAAAGCACACCTTATAAAATCATTATCTCGAGAACGTATCACCCAGGAAATGATACGAGCTTTTAAAGGAATTGCTTTTGAGAAACATTTAAAGACCATTAGATTGTTATTTGAAAAAGTATTTTATTTTGATTATTATTATGAACATTTTACCTTATTTCCTACCACTCACCCATTAGTCTCGTTTATCCTAACATTTAAGTCTAAATCAATACCATTTAGCGATACATTAAGTTACTTTTCCTTTAGTAAAAAAGAAAAGGAATTACTACTATGTATAAGTGAGAATTCATTCCATTGTCCAACTAATGATAAAACTCATATTAAATACTTATTACAACGATGTAATTTGGATTCTTTTGGAGGGATATGTCAACTTCATCAATCAATTGGTAATCTTAGTGACACAGCATTCCAAGACATTATGACACAAGTGCAATCAATTCATCTCAATGAAGAACCTTATTTACTAGCACATTTGAAGATAAAAGGGGATGAATGTGTCAAGAGAAAAATGGAACTGACTCAAATATCATCATTCTTGAAAGCATGTATCGATGAAGTCATTGAGCAACCTGAATTGAATACCTTTGAATATTTGAGTGATAAACTTGATCAATGGATGCAAAAGCAAACCTAGGATAAACTGTCCTAGGTTTTATAATAATACAGGTTTTGAAATATA
>DITO01000290.1:0-1900 GCA_002422065.1 Erysipelotrichaceae bacterium UBA6182
TTGGATTAGCGAATGAACTAAAAGGACAATCCTTTTACCATACCATTGTATTATTATTTCAACCTGCAGAAGAAAGTCCTGGAGGAGCGAGAGTCGTGCTAGAGGAACTTCCTTTTGAGTTTAATAGAGTCAAAGGATGTTTTGGATTACACGTCTATCCGCAATTAGAAACCCATCAATTTGGATCTAAACCTGGTCCCATGATGGCTCAAAACGGTGAGATTGATATTGTTGTGCATGGTGTGGCAGCCCATGCTGGGACACCTCATATAGGTATTGATGCTTTACAAATCGCAAGTAACTTAATGCAATCCCTTCAATCCATTATCTCTAGAAACATGAATCCTTTAGATAGTGTCGTTGCTCACTTTGGTAAGATTCATGGTGGTGAAGTTCGAAACTCATTAGCAGACCGTGTTGTATGTGAAGGGACGCTTCGTGCTTTCTCACAAAAGAATTATGACACTCTTAAACAACTTATTCGCCAACATGTGAAAGCCTTTGAAGTTATGCATGGTGTTCATATTGAATGTGATATAAGAGACTTCTATCCAAGTGTAACCAATGACTCTCAATTATTTAAGAGAGTACAATCGATACTCAATGATCAACTTACTGTTATTGAACCGGTGATGTTGGCGGAAGACTTTGGGTTTTATACTCAAGTCATGCCTTCACTTTTTATGTTTTTAGGAAGTGGTAACCCAAAGACTTCCTTACATTCTCCTACCTTTGATTTGGATGAATCGATTCTTCAAACAGGGGTAGAGGTGTATACTAAGATAATAGAGTCTTTAGAACCTAAAAAATAAACTGACATGAAAGTCAGTTTTTTATTTGAGAGTCTTTTTATAAATAGTTACTTCTGACTTAAGACAAACCCCAACAACATTGGATTTAAGGTTTCTGGCTTTTCAAAGATGGTTACATGTCCACATTCAGGAATAATGACATACTGAGCATGCTTAATTTCTTTAGCCATAATGTCTGAGAAATGTCTTGGCTTAAGTTCATCATTCTCACCAATCACAATAAGTACTGGCACATTTATTTGGTGTAGCTGTGAGGTGACATTTAGATCATTCATGAAAGTATCATATAAAGCAATCTGTCCATCAAAGTAGTCTTTTGGTATTAGAGCAAACTGTTTTGCTCTTTTTTCTAGGAGATCTGCATTGTTCTTTAAATAAGTGGGATGATAGACACTTGATAACATACCTCTAAAGAAATATTCACCATCATACGTTTGTGCAAGTCTTTTCCATTCATTAACCCCTTCAATAAGTGCTTCATCAACTTCACTCACTGAATTTATGACTGCAATACTTTGAACCATTTCAGGATAAAGAAGAGTAAATGTAAGAACAACTTCCCCTCCATAAGAAGTACCTATGAGATGAGCTTGTTCAATATTAAGTGCTTTCATCAATAACATACTATCATGGGCATGTAATTTAAAAGAATATGGACCTTGTGGCTTATCTGATTTAAGTTGACCTCTAAAATCATGGACTATGACTTTATATCCAAACTTTACAAATACTTCCACTTGGCTTTGCCAAGAACTTGCGGTTGCCATAACACCATTAAAGAACACAATAGTTCCTTGGGTGTTATTTTTACCATACACCTCATAAAACAATTCGATGTCATTAATCTTGATTTTAGGCATAGCTTCTCCTCTTTATTTTAAACACTAATGTCCACTGCTTTGATATCCTTTAAGTCCTTTATTCCAAACAAAGAGAGCTAAAGAAAGGGTGATACATAGTGCCAACAGACTTTGGAAAAGAATACTCATTCCATCAGCTTGGTTAAGTAAAACAGAGGCTGGAAAGAAAGAGACAAAGGCAAAAGGAACAATGTAAGTAATGAGGGTTTGAATCATGGCAGGAAAGAT
>DITO01000290.1:1986-5995 GCA_002422065.1 Erysipelotrichaceae bacterium UBA6182
TCTCCAAGTGCTTCATGTTGAAAACGTTCAGCCACGATTTGAAAGAGAGGATCAATGGGTCTTAATAAGTGACGATCTAGTTCACCTTTACGAATTTTATTAGGAATTAACCAAATATTGTCTGTGATTAAGTGATCTAAACCACGAGGAAGTTGAAAGAAACCATAAAAGAAGACCATTTGCTCAAAGGTATAGCCATTGAGGGCAGTGATTTGTTGAAAGACGAGCGTGATAAGGAGTATCCCTGAAAGTTGAACAAACACAAACGATAAAACCCCAATCGCAAAATCTAAACGATAGTGAACAAGTCGTTTAATGTATTGTGAGGTAAAGGTAAAGTATATCTTTAGAAATCGCTTCATATTACCCACCATTTACTTTCATATTTTTTATGGAATGACGCCATACAAGGTTGGCACTAAACCCTAAGATAATAACCCAACCCAATTGGATCCATAAAGCTAATGAAAGTTCATTAGCTCCAATACGACCCATAAGCGTCATGACAGGAATGTATTGAATATACGCAAAAGGAAGAAGTCTTAAGATATTTCCAATGACTTCAGGAAAGAAGTGTAAAGGAACAATCCCTCCTGCAAGAAGTGAAATTACAATGGCTTGAAGCTGCCATAAACCAAAGCTTGCTTCAGTATAAAAGATAAGATTAGAGAAGATAAACTTAACAAAGTAATTAATAAGAAGTCCCATAATAACACTCACGATAAATACTAAGATGGTCATTAAAGAGATAATAACACCTGCTTTGCTTAATAACTGTGAACCAATAATGATGGCTAACATGGGAAGTAGAAGCACCACATTACGAAATGCATTAGCTCCTAAGTTTTGAAAGAATATTTGAAGTTCATAGTTCACAGGTTTAATGAGAGACATGGCAATCTTACCATCATTAAAATCATCGAGAAGAGAATCAATTGGATTCATATCCGTAAGTGAGAAGGTGAGTGTCATCAATAATTGATACAGTAACATATCCACTAACGTAAACCCATAAAGCGAAGTTGCAGAAGAAGATGCATAAATCGCAGCCCATAGAAGCATCGCAAAAGCTATTTCTAAAGCATTAGTAAAGAACCATAAAACAACCTGAACTCGATAGGCCAAGTACACTAAGAAATAAGCTTTAAAGAAAGCAAAATAAGGTCTTAATGTCACACATTCACCACTTTTGCTTCATAGATAGAAGCAACAATATCTTCTATATCAGTATCCGCTATACTCATATCAAGCACTTCATAATGATGCATCATCCATGCGGTCAGTTGACTTACCTTAGTATGCTGTTTATTGAACTTAATGCATACTTGAGTGAGATTAGATTCAATGGTAATATCATGATCACTTGAGAATGATGTGATGAATTCATCGTTATGCTCGAAGGGACTAGACAATGTTAGTGTTAATGTTTTCATCACTCCATAAGTATCTTTAATCTTTTGTAGATTTCCATCATAAATAATCTTTCCATGATCAAGAATCATAATACGTGAACATAAATCCTCAATGTCATCCATATCATGAGTTGTTAGGATAACAGTCGTTTTAAATGTTTCATTCATCTTCTTAATGGCTAGACGCATGGCTTGTTTTGCCTGCACATCTAAACCGATGGTCGGTTCATCTAAGTATAAGACTTGAGGATTATGTAATAATGAAGCCGCAATGTCAGCACGCATACGTTGACCTAATGAAAGTGTTCTAACAGGGGAGCTAATAAACTCATTTAAATGAAGCACTTCATTAAAGAAAGCCATACGCTCATCAAAATCTTGATCACTCACTTGGTATATTTCTTTAAGAACACTAAAAGATTCTACTAAAGGTAGATCCCACCATAATTGAGTTCTTTGACCAAAAACAACACCAATGGTTTTTGCGTTTGATTTACGATCTTGATGAGGAACAATTCCATTAACTCTAATTTCACCACCAGTCGGCGTTAATATCCCAGTAAGCATTTTTATCGTAGTTGATTTACCTGCACCATTAGCACCAATGTAGCCAACCATTTCACCTTTTTGAATTTCAAAAGAAATATCACTCACTGCATGATGAACTGTCTTCTTTGCATTAAAAAAACCTTGAATTAAACCTTTTAAACCCTTACCTTTTTCATATTTAATAAAATCTTTACTAACATGGGACACTTGTATCATAAGAAATCCTCCATTCACTATTTTATAGGTTAGAAATGTAAAAGAAAAGAAAAACATGGATGAAAATCCATGTAGTTATTTGAAATAGTAATGTCCAGTCAAAATGGACATAAATAATTCAAATTGAAAAAGAGACATTAGTTGTTCACAATAAGACTAAGTAGAGTGCGCAGAGAGAAAGGAAAGAAAATGAGTCAACACTACACTCAACTTACCTTACACGATCGTCATCTGATTGAGCACCTTTTAAATGAGAGAACACCTCTAAATAAGATAGCTTTTACTTTACAGCGAGATCCTTCAGGATTGCGTCGAGAAATTAAAAAGTATCGAAGCGAATGGAAGAAAGCGAATCAAGGTTCCTATCTTAACGATTGTGCTCAATTCAAATCATGTCAAAAGCGATTTTTATGTGGGGGTTCTTGTACCTTCAGAGGCAGACCCTGTCGTAGCTGTTCACTTTGTAATACTCACTGTGATGATTTTCAATTATTGACGTGTCAACGCTTAGTTCGTGCGCCATATGTTTGTAACGGGTGTGCAACACGATATCACTGTAAGCACACCAAACAATTCTATTTCTCATCCTTAGCTCATGATCAATCTCAAGGGGTGCGTCGCCAATCACGAATGGGCCATGGGTACACTCCCACTCAACTTCAACGTTTAGAAACGTTGATTGTTCCTTTAATTAAGAATCAATCACAATCCATTCATCATGTCTATACCCATAATAAAGATCACTTTCCGATGAGTGAGCGTCATCTTTATACCCTCATTGATCGAGGGCTATTTCAAGTAAGAAACCTTGATTTACCTTTGAAAGTACGGTTTAAGCTTCGTAAGAAAGGGATGGAACGAAAAGTTGAACCTCAGTGTCGTCACGGAAGAACCTATCAAGATTTTACTCAATATTTAATGGATCACCCTGGAACACCTGTTGTGGAGATGGATACCGTCGAGGGACGTAAAGGAGAGTCTGTTCTCTTAACACTCTATTTTAGAAACTGTTCACTTCAACTTTTCTTTAAACGTGACATCAATACTTCTTATAGTGTGATTGACATCCTCAATCACTTATACACCCTTTTGGGTCACGATGATTTTACTTCATTATTCCCATGTATTCTCACGGATAACGGCACTGAATTTTCAAACGCAACGTGGATTGAAAACCATCTCGTGTTTGATGAAGAAGGGCTTATTCAATGTCAAATCCCTCGAACGAAACTTTTCTACTGTGATCCTAAAAGTCCTGAGCAAAAAGCGGTGTGTGAGCGTAATCATGAGTTTGTTCGTCGCTTTATTCCAAAAGGTGTTTCCTTTGATTCCTATACACCCAATCACATTCAAATCATGACCAATCATATCAATAGTTATAAACGACCAAAAATAAAGATGGAATCACCACTTTCCATCTTTATCGCTCATTATGGAGTTTCCATCGCATCCGCTTTAGGCTTGATCGAAATTCCTCCTAATGATATTTATCTGAATGCTTCTATCTTGAAATAATTCTCTGCACAACGCACTCTGCTTTTAAACCCAATCACCTGGACATGACTTCTTCAAAATGTTACGTTCGTCTGTTCAGTTCTTTTAAGCTGAGCACTTATGACTTCTTGAGTTTATTTTATCATATTTATTGTACATTTATACTGACTTAAACTTAATCTCTTGAGTCTTCATTCAACTTTTGGATTGAAACAAGAGGTTACTTCTTCAAACAAGAGGTTACTTTTTCAAGTAACCTGAAAATCCATGTTTGCTAATATAATAAAGTCTCAATTCTTTTTACTAATAAATAACAGACTTAATCCTAGTAATAAATA
>DITO01000274.1:0-4994 GCA_002422065.1 Erysipelotrichaceae bacterium UBA6182
TACACAAGATATTTTATACTCTCATAGTTTTGAGATTATAAAACAAACTTAAAACTTTAATGAGATTTTAATAAACCTTGAATTGGTCTTTAATCTTGTAGAGATACAATACAGTCATCTAATAAAGGAGATCACTTATGATAACATTAGAACAAGTTGAAAAACTAAAATCAGTGACTGGCGTCAACTACAATGAAGCAAAAGAAGCTTTAGATCAAACTCGTGGAGATATCTTAGAAGCAGTATTATTACTAGAAAGACAAGGCAAGGTAAATAAACCAGCTAATGATGGATTTGTGTCTTCTAAGGAAACAGAACCTAAGAAGGAAGAACAACCTAAGCACAAAGAAGATGATTCACTTAAGAAATTCTTTGATTGGTTAAAGCATTTACTTCACCTTGGAAATACCAATGATTTTGTAGTATACAAGGAAGACAGAGATTCTATTTCTATTCCACTCACCATCTTTCTTATTATGTTACTCTTTGCATTCTGGGTCGTGTTCCCATTGATGATTGTTGGATTATTCTTTAACTATCGTTACCGCTTTGCAGGTCCTAACTTTAAAGATGATCGAATCAATAAAACAGTCGATACAATTTCTAATGCTACACTTAGAACAGGTGAAGTTGTTAAAGATGCAGTAAACAATATTTCAAAGGATTTTAAAAAGGAAGAAAAATAATGAAAAGAATCCTTCTTATCGAAGATGAGCCACAAATTGCTCGCTTCGTACAACTTGAATTAAATCATGAAGGCTATGAAGTTACAGTAGCCAATGATGGTCGAGATGGGCTTGAGGTGTTTAAAGCCCATCCTTTTGACTTAGTACTATTAGATATTATGTTGCCTTCACTGAATGGGATTGAAGTACTCAGAAGAATAAGACAACTATCTAATGTACCCATTATCATGCTTACCGCAAGAGATAGTGTTATGGATAAGGTATCTGGTCTTGATAATGGAGCAGATGATTATATAACTAAGCCTTTTGCGATTGAAGAATTGTTAGCTCGTCTACGCAATCTTTTAAGAAAACAAGTAAGTCAAACATCAGTTCTCTCTTATAAGTCATTAGTCCTTGACCTAAATCAACATGAATGTACAGTCAATAATAATCAAGTTGATCTTACTAAGAAAGAATTTGATTTACTTCATATGCTTCTTAAACACAAGAATCAAGTTTTAAGTAGGGAACTACTCATAGAAAAAATCTGGGGATATGAATTTGATGGGACCACTAATTCAATCGATGTGTATGTACGATATCTTCGTGCAAAGATTGAAGAGCCCTTTGATGAGAAATTCATTCATACTGTCCGGGGAGTAGGATATATTATTAAAGATGAGTAATTCAACTAAACAAAAACCTTCAAAGCATTATCAATCGATTGCAAGGTCACTTAATTTATCTTTCTTTGGATCGCTTTTCTCAACGTTTATTTTGTTTAATATAGTCATTGTTTTATTAGTAGGATACTTGTCTTTGCTTAGTGCTGAAAGTCAAATTAATCTATACCAAAAACAATTACAAGTCATTAATAATAATATCTTTGTCTCGTCGATTGAAAGTGGTGAAATTACTTTCAATACGGAAGTTAGAAAACCAACAACCCCTATCATGAATACACTATTTAGACCTTCATATCTTCCAGATGTAATTTATCGAAGAGTAAGACTTGGTTCTGATTTTAACTTCGGTTCTATTAGCACTTACAACAATATCGTATACCATGTACAAATTCTTAAAAACAATCAATACATTACATTTACCTTTGCAATGAATCGTATTTTCCAACCGTTTCTACTTATCTATTTTACGTTGTTAATGATTCAAGCTTTAATGTTAATCTCTTCAATCTTTAAACAATCCAGTAAGATTAAAAGAACACTCCATCCTCTTAACTCCCTATCAGCTTCTACTAAGGATCTTAAAAAAGATATATCTAACTTAGCGGTTAGTGTTGATACTAAACAGCTTAAATCTATTGCCCAAGCCATTGAAAAGATCGATGCTCAAAAGCTGGATCGTCAACTCAGTGTAGGACAATCTTCTGGAGAGTATATAGAACTCACAGCTGCGATTAATGATATGCTCATACGTATTAATCAAGCAGTAGCCCTACAAACCCAATTTGTATCGAATGCTTCTCATGAACTTCGTACACCAATATCAGTCATTCAAGGATATATTAATCTGTTAGATCGTTGGGGGAAAGATGATCCTGCAACTTTACAAGAATCAATATTAGCAATCAAGAATGAAACTGAGAATATGAAGACACTGGTAGAGAATCTATTATTCTTAGCCCGTGGGGACAGTGATAATATTCAACTCATTCTTGAATCCATTGATACTCACTTCTTACTTGAAGAAGTCATTAAAGAAACTTCAATGATTGATTCTCAAAGAAAGATTGAACTATTGTGTGACGAGGCAGTCTTACTTATTGCAGACCGCCAACTCCTCAAACAAGCCCTACGTATCCTTTTAGATAATGCAATGAAGTATTCAGATTTAGAGGCACCCATTATCATTCGTTGTGCTAAAGAAGAACAACACTTTATTTGTTCTATCACAGATCAAGGCATAGGTATATCTCCTGAGAATATTGAGAAAGTCTTTGATCGTTTCTATCGTGATGAGCAAGCACGAGTAGCTAAGGCTAAGGGAGCTGGGTTAGGCCTATCGATAGCGAAATGGATTGTTGAGAAACACCAAGGAAGTATTGAAATCATTAGTCGTAAAGGTATAGGGACTAAAGTTATCATTAAACTTCCTCTTTTAAACAGATAATGTCTTGTTTTAGAATTATACTTCTAAAAGAGCTTCTGCTCTTTTTTGAATTCAAAAGATAGAAAGAACATACTAACCCATTGTGGTAAATGCTTATTAATCTTTCATTACTTTTATGTTAAGAATGCGACAATTGTCGCTATCAATATAGAAGTAGATGAAGTAATTAGTATCGTGTGTTAAAATGCAATCATGAAAAGAATAAAAGGCAGTCTTTGGTTTAATATTATTCTTATTGTCATGCTAACGTTTGTAGGGTTATTTGTAGCCTTATTTGATAGCTATGAAATAGTTTTAGAGTCTTTAAATCAACTAAATCTTATCCGTCTTATTCTTATTGTCTTAATTGGAATAGCCCCAACTTTAATATGGGGTGTCATTCTTACTATTATGGCAAGACAAATTCTACCTACCTATACCCTCAAACAAGGAATTAAAAATGCATTCATTGGTGCTTTCATGTCAGGGGTAACACCTTCTAGTACTGGAGGACAATTAGCACAAGTTAACACCTATAAGAAGCAAGGTTTAAGAACATCTCAAGGTGTTGGTATTGTATGGATGGATTTTTATCTTTATACCATTACAATTGTAGTTGTTACGTTACTACTTTACTTACTCAATTTTAAAACTTTTGAAAATACATCGATTACAGTGTTGTTTGGATTAGGGTTGTTGGTGAATATTATCCTTATTGTAGGATTATCTCTTATGGTGATCAATCGACGTGTTTCAGAGAGTATTACCCGTTGGGGTATGAACATGATTACCAAATTTGCTTGGATTAAGAATAAAGATAATGCGAGAGAAAAATGGAGTGGTTCACTTCATCGCTTTCATGATTCAATTAATGAAATTCAAGGAAAGAAAGATAAGATTGGGCTTTTATTAGGGCTTAATGCATTACGTTTACTTGTCTACTTTGCGACTCCATTTGCGATAAGTCGTGTTATTGGATTAGATTTATTCTGGAGAGATCTTCCTCACTTTCTTGCCTTATCTGCATTTGTTATGGTAGCAAATACTTTTGTACCATTACCTGGAGCATCTGGAGTTACTGAGAGTGTCTTTGTTTTGTCTTACGCAACAGTTGTTGGAAAGGCTACTGCAGCTTCAACAATGATCTTATGGCGGTTTGCAACCTTCCATGTGGTTGTGTTAGTTGGTGCAGTGTTGTTTCTAAGAATGAGAGGACTACGTGTTAAGGATTTAAAGACGACAACTTCTGATATGGAGATTGTGGATGAATAGGTTTAATCTCATTTTAAGTCGAAAAGGACTTGATTCATCAAACAGCAATAAACCAAGTTTTATATGGGAAAATGGTGCTTTAATCTCTTTACCTATACCAAGTTATGATATAATACACTATTCAGATTTAAAGTATTTGGATTGGTCGTATGAAAGAATCTTTGACGACTTAGACATTTCTTTATATTGCAAAGATGAACATAAAAATGTGATCAATCAAAAAGTAACCTGTCATTGTGATCCAGATATTTTTTCTAATAATAAATTAAACTCAATCAAAGATTGGAAGGCATGTTTTGGTCAGCATGGGATAGCTCAGATTCATTTACATAAAAAGAATGTAAATGTAGGGGATATTTTTTTGTTTTACGGTTGGTTTAAAAAGATACAGTTAATTGATGGGATATTAAGTTACATCAAGGAAAGTCCTGATCAACATGTAATTTATGGTTACTTACAAATAGGGAAGAAAGTAACAGATCTAGATGAAATAAAGAAGTACTATTGGCATCCTCATGCTCAAGTAGGATTTGCTGGTAAAAAGAACAATGCGCTTTATGTAGCATCTGATTATTTGCTTGATACCAATCTACCTGGATTTGGAACATTCATGTATTCACCTGAACTTGTTTTAACTAAAGAAGGATATTCAAGATCAAAGTGGGATTTACCAAAGGTAATAAAGGGTAAAGGGATGTCTTATCATAATGAATCAAGTCAAAAAGACGATTACTTTCAATCAGCACATATAGGACAAGAATATGTCATTAAGGCAGATGATGAAATTAAAGATTGGATTATTGACTTAGTCAAAAGATATCGAAATAATGATTAATCTTTCCTCACCACAAATCTCTTATATTTAGACATATCACTTGGTAGTGAGATAGATTCAAATTTTACTTCAATCTTAGGGACTACACTAAAGACTTCTGATTCCTTTAT
>DITO01000274.1:5005-6758 GCA_002422065.1 Erysipelotrichaceae bacterium UBA6182
ACCTCTTGAACAACCTTATACTCTCTTATATTCTCACTACTTGTGATAATCCAACGACTCATTAAATCAGGAAAGATGGCTTGAATTGATCCATCTTTTTTAATGAACTTAAGAACATCATCGTGTCTTCCTAAGACATTCTTAATGGTTCTAAAGGAACTTCCACATTTACAAGGTTCGTCCAATACAATGAGATCATTCATTTCATAGCGTATAAGGGGTTGAGCATGATTCACTAAATTAGTTGCGATCATGTGTTTTGCAACGACATGTGGTTTAGTAACTTCTTGATATTCTTCATCAAGGAGTTCTACATAAACTAGATCTTCATTAATATGAAGTTTTCCATGTGAACATGCGGAAGCAAATTGTCCTTCACTAGCTTGGTATATTTCAATGACTTTACACTTAAAGACTTCTTCTAATCTTTCTTTCTCTTCTTTCTCTAATACTTCTGCATAAGTCACAATCATCTTTAGTGGTGTTTTAATTAAGTGGGCATGAGGAAGTAATAAGCGACAAAGACTAGGAGGTGCCATAAGAATATTAATCTTAAATGTATTTATTCGATCTATTACTTCTTCAATCGGAGTCATGGTTGAAAGATACTTAAGCGATATAAAAGGAGCATTAATATCATTAAACCCTTGAGAGAAGACTCTCAACATAAACAGTATCTTAAATGGTAGAAGTCTTAAAGGAATACCACTACGTGCTAAGAAGACAAAAGGAAGTCGTTGGGTTAGTGATTTAGGGGTAATATATATTCCTTTATTCCCACTAGTTCCACTTGATAGTCCTAACACAAATTCATCTTTATAGTAACCTAAGTAGTCTTTATTCAGTTCTTTATCTACAGCTTCCTTTAGGACTTCATCTTTATGAAGTCCTACAGTATTGAGAGTATCAAAATGTTCCATCATGATGGCTTTATTTATAATAGGGAGTTTCTGCATATCAATAAGTTTATCAACTGAAATATCTTCTAAGGTGTCTTTATAGTATGGGGAATGTTCTTTCGCAAAGGCAATGAGGGATTTCAGTTCTTTAAGTTGATAAGCCTTTAAATTATTGCGACTTAAAAAGCGACGATGAACCACAAGTTTTAAGAAATCTAATATTCCACTCATTGTTTCTGCTCTTCAAGCTTGGATGCCTTATGACTGCCACCTGTAGCTTTTAGATATTGTGTATAGAAGTATTCAACACCATACTTGTATCCATGTTTTTCCCAAAGGATTAATAGAAATCCCCAAATCACTGCTAAGGTAAACCCAAATAATAAAGAACCTGGAATATCTAAACTAATTGAAGGATTAATAAATCTTAGTAAGGAATAAACAGCAGCACTGACCATACTTTCAATAAAGAAGATAGATAGCCCTGCGACTCCAAAACGTTTTAAGAAACGTGAGAGTATATTAAGTTCTTTAGTCTTGCCAAAGTCATACACTTTAAGGACAAGTAAAATAAGCAACATAAATAAACCATTCTGTGCCATCATAAGAGCAAACCATACAGGATCAATGGATCGTTGTAGCATGGTATCAGGAAGTAAGATATAGAGGGCAACGCCAGCAATAAATAGGAATAAACCTAAAGGAAGAACTTGTTTTACAAGTTGTTTAAAACTTACTGTTCTTAGTAAAGTAGCAATCCATGCTCCAAAGAGAGCAAAGGATAAGTAAGGGAAAACTGGGTTGTTTTTGTTGACGAGAAAATTGAGAGATAAGACCACAACCCAGTTTTCACT
>DITO01000109.1 GCA_002422065.1 Erysipelotrichaceae bacterium UBA6182
GATATACTAATCCTACATCCCATGTGGTTGCTTCGCTAACTTCAGTTCACAGTCAACATCTCCATATAAATACGCAAAATCAAACATTTGTTATTTTCCGTGAGGCACCAAGTATTAATGATGCATATAATACAGCAGCAGTCTTTGCTCTTTTTGTGGCAATGAAAGATAACTTAAATAAACGTGTGGAACAACTTGGTTCAATAAAAACAGTATCATCGCGTTTTAGTGAGATGCATGTTAAGAACAAGCGGATTGTTGGATTACTTGCGAAAGATCAAAATCCTGTCGCCAATTCACGGTTATGTGATTTCCTAACTACACAATCTCAATGGGGAAGACTTGGTTTATGTTTAATGAGTGAAGTTCACGCCCACGAGGCAAAACCGTATGAAGTAGAAAACATGGCATATATTTATGATACTGATTTTGAGTATCTTAATGAAGTAAACGTTACTCAACTCATGCTTGGAGGGCATCGTCGCTTTGAATATCAAGCAAGACTTTTACTCGCTGGATTAGATAAAGAAACAATGGTTATTGTTGAGCGTGAAGATGATGAAATAAATGCCATTGATTTAGATAAGGTGGATACAATCATTCTAATGTACTCAACCAAAAATATAGATGAAGCGATGAATTTGCGTGAACAACTTGTTACACGCATTCAAAAGGAGTGTATATGATCATTGAATGGTTAAATCCAGAAGGAACTATGTTGTTTGGTGATCGTGGAAACTGGATGTTACTTCAAAGAATATTCCCAAATGCGACATTCATCGAAACACCTCTTCATTCTATTCCAGCATTTACTCATCAAAATGTAGATCTGTTATGTATGGGTTCGATGAATGAGCGTATGCAAATTCAAATGATTCATTGGTTATCAACGTACATTGATCCTTTGAAATCTAGAATAAATAATGATCAAGGTTGTTTATTCTTCGGTAATAGTCAAGATATCCTTGGATTAAGTATTATCCGTGAAAAAAATGAATCACAAAAAGCTTTAGCTTTGTATCCGTTCAGTGTTAAACAAGAATCAATCAAAAGATACAATGCTTTAGTAGGAATCGAAACTAAATATGGTTTGATTCTTGGGCATAAAAGTACTTTCTCACTATTATATGATACTCAAGATATTCCTAGCTTTGGAAAAGTCGTTCAAGGGTTTGGTCATAACTTAGAAGACTCACTTGATGGTATTCATGATCATCATATGATTGCCACTTCACTCATGGGACCACTACTTGTTTTAAACCCTCATTTTACTCAAAAATATCTTCAAGAAGTAACTAAAGAAGAGATCAATATTCCGTTCTTTGAAGAACTATCTCTCGCTTATGAAGCTAAGAAAAGAGATTTTGAAACAAGCACTCATTTCGTTTACGATAAGTAAATCTAGTTTCATCATAAACCATTGGATAAAGTCTAACTTATCTTTACTTTTCATCTGTTTTCTGATATTCTAATAAAACGAGTAGATATGAAATATTTACTCCTTGCCTGAAAAGGCCGGATAGACCAAAAGGAGGTGTACACATGCGTAAGTATGAAATTCTGTACATTATTAACGCTTCTGTTGAAGAAGCCGCACGCCAAGAAGTCATTGAGAACATGAAGAACATTATTACTACAGGTAATGGTGTCGTGTCTGAAGTGACTGAATGGGGTATGCGCGAATTTGCATATGAAATCAATCATATGACAAAAGGTTATTATGTATTAATGAACTTTCAAGCAGACACAGATACGGTAAAAGAACTTGATCGACTCAATCGAATCAATGCTAAATTAGTCCGTTTCATCGTCGTCAATTTAGAAGAAAAGTAAGGAGTTAACTATGCTCAATAAAGCAATCATCATCGGAAGATTTACACGTGACCTTGAACTCAGAAAAACCCAAAACGGAAAATCTGTTCTTAGTTTTTCTTTAGCAAGTAGTCGTAAGTACGGTGGCAATGAGCAAGTTGATTATGTGAATTGTACAGTTTGGGAAAAAGGAGCAGAGATTATTGCTCAATACATGAAAAAAGGATCACTCATTCAAGTTGAAGGACGTAATGTCTCTCGCTCATATGATGATAAAGATGGAAGAAAAGTGTATGTTCAAGAAGTACTTGTGGAAAGTTTTAACTTTCTAGAGTCACGCTCTTCATCAACACAAAACACCAATCCTTCAAGTAACTATTCCAATCAATACAACACACCACAAAGTAACTACACAGTGTCAGATCCTTATGCCGACTTTGCATCAAGTGACGACCAAGATGGACCACTATTAGATATTTCAAGTGATGACTTACCGTTCTAGTCATCTGAAAGGAGAGAAACATGGCATTTAAAAAACAACGTGTTGCTCGCAAAAAAGTTTGTTATTTCACTAAAAACAACATTACTGTCATTGACTATAAAGACGTAGAATTATTAAAACGTTTTATTTCAGCGAATGGTAAAATTATTCCTCGTCGTGTGACAGGAACTAGTGCTAAATACCAACGTATTCTTGCGAATGCAATCAAACGCGCTCGTCAAATGGCTTTAATCCCATACGTAGCCGACTAAACAGATCATGTAAGACTCCGCTACTAAGCGGAGTTTTTTTAAAGGACTTCTATGACCACTCGATCAATAACACAAGGTGCATTAACTATTGCCTTATCTGCAGTCTTAATGCTCATCTCTAGACAGTTTCCAGGTTTACTGGATGTTTTAATAGCATGGATTTTACCACTACCACTTATCTTGTATGGTGCACGATTTAAACCATCACAAATGTGGGTAGTCTTTTTCTCCACTCTATTACTTTCATTTTTGATTGCTCCATTCACAAGTGCATTATACTTTATGTTTTATTTTCTTCATGGTGCACTGTTTGGAATAGGGCTACATCTTAAATGGAGTAGACAACAACTATTCTTAAGTTCTATCGGAAGTATGTTATTGGTTACTTTATTTAGTGTTGGACTCTTCTCAAGTCTATTTGGATATGATCTTATTAGAGAGTATCAAATAATACTATCACAGCTTTCAAATATACTTACGGAAACCGGTATTTCAGTGCCTACTGGAGTGGATATTGCACGTGTAGCACTTATATCAATGATTACATCCTATGTTTTTGTGGTCATTGTGGAAGGGTTTCTTGTCTATTTAATGGCATTAATCTTAGTCACCCGCTTAAAGGTAGCATCTATTCCACCTAAAGCAACTAAGCGATTTCAACTTCCGTTTTATGGCGGAGTTATTGCATTACTACTCATTATTCCATATCCATTATCAGTAGCATTAAACAACGAAACATTCCTTATTCCTGCCATTGCTTTGTATGTAAGTGGCGTTGTCGTGATAGTGTATAATGCTTTGAATTTTGCTATAATAGTCAAAAGAACTTATAAGATTAAATATTTTTATTTAATCTTAGTGCTTTTATTACTACTCATTCCACAAATTTGGTTAGATATCATGTTAATTGTTGGCCTTTTGGATAGTTTTGTTCATTTAAGGCAACGATGGTTAGGAGCATAAAATGCTTGAAAGACTTGAAGAGTTAAAACTTCAACTTGTCTACCTCCTTACAGGAGAGTTTATCCTCTCTCTTTTTATCTTGTTCTTTTTTGAACGTTGGTTACTCCTAGTATTATCCATCCTGGGTGTTCTAAACTTTGTTCTTTTAATTGCCATTATTATTGTTGTTACACGTGGTGTAAAGGAGCGAATGCTACATTTGACACGCGTTGTAGGATCTAATGTTAAACATGCTCTTGATATTGGACGAGTTGGGTTCTTATCCTTTGATGACCAATATGTCGTTGACTATACAAGTGAGTTCTTTGATGAATTCAATCTTGATTGGGTAGGTCAAAGGGTGACTAGTATCCATCCTCAGATTGGACAAATTCTCAGTGGTGAAGTAAATCATCTTGCCATTGAACTAGAAGAGGTAAAATACGAAATCAAACGAGTGAGTAATACACTTTTCTTTAAAGATATAAGTGATATATCACGTATTCAAAAGCAATTTCTTGAAAATTCAGTGGTTATTGGATATATCCATTTTGATAACTATGAAGAATCTACACAATACCAAGAAGAACAAACGATTGCGAATATTGACTCAGGGATTAGACAGCCAGTTATAGATTGGGCTAAGAAAAATGGTATGTTTTTACGACGTGTTAAAGCAGATCGTTTTCTAGTTGTTCTCAATGAAAAGATATTTAAGAATATTCTTAATGAACGATTCGAAATACTTAATCAAATCCGTGAAAGTGCAACCCATCTTGATCTTGCGATTTCCCTATCTATGGCGTTTGCTAAAGGAACGACAGATTTTGATGAGTTAGAAGAACTTGCTAACCAAGGATTAGAACTTGCTCAAAACCGTGGTGGAGATCAAGTGGCTATAAAACACGTAGGCAGGCAAACTCAATACTTTGGTGGAACACTTGTAGCTAATGAAAAACGTAATAAAGTTAAAGTTCGTGTAATGGCTCAGTCTATTAAAGAACTTATTGTGAAGTCTTCTAATATTATTATTGTAGGCCATAAAGAAATGGATTTCGATTGTATGGGTTCTGCCCTATCTATGTCAAGAATATGTAGTGCACTACAAAAGCAATCAAGCATTGTTACAAGTGGTGGCATTGAAAAAATGATGAAGGCAGCATTTGATCTTCATGCAGAGCATCTTCAAGGGCGTCATACTTTTGTGACTGAATCACAAGCTTTGAATTCTTTAAATGATAATACACTTGTAATTATGTTAGATCATCATCTTGCAGAACATTCCAATGGTGAACATATCATTAATAAAGCAAAACATATATGTGTCATTGATCATCATCGTCGTGGTAAAGATTTCACTTTTGATCCAACCTTGGTATACATCGAATCGTGGTCTTCCAGTGTTGTTGAATTATTAAGTGAATTAATGCAGTATATGGGAATACGTAACTTTATGTCATCCATTGAATCTACAATTATGTTGACAGGAATGATTGTTGATACCAATCGCTTCCGATTAAAAACAAGTTCTAGAACATATGAAGCTGCAGCATATCTAAGACTCTTAGGAGCTGAACCTGGGGATGCTGATAGTTTTCTTAAAGAAACATACGATGATTTCGAACTTAAAACAAACGTATTACATCATGCACAATATTTAGATAATGGTATTGTCATTGTTCCTTATGATGAGCAATTACTTGCTCGTCCAGTGATGTCGATGGTTGCTGATCAATTACTTGGGATATCAGATGTTGAGGCTAGTTTTGTTATTGCGAATGTCAGTGATAATTCAGTGGCAATATCAGCTCGTTCACGTGGCAAATTTAACGTCCAATTTGTCTTAGAGAAACTAGGTGGCGGTGGGCATTACACTGCAGCTGCAGTTCAAAAAGAAAATATGAGTGTTGAAGAATTATCACAACTTTGTATTGAAGAAATAAATCGTTATATTGAAAACGGAGGAAATATATGAAGGTCATCTTATTGAAGGATGTTAAGAATCTAGGAAAAAAGGACGAAGTCATTGAAGTGTCTGATGGATATGCAAGAAACTTCTTGTTTCGTCAAAATCTTGCAGTCATTGCGAATACTAAATCGATGGAAAACCTAAAAGAAAATCAAGATAATGAAAAATCTAGATTAGAATCAATTAAACAAGATGCAGTAGATTTAAAGACAAAAATGGAAAATATCACACTAACATTCTCATTAAAGTCAGGAAAAGAAGGCAAGACATTTGGTTCTATTTCCACAAAGCAAATTGGAGAATCATTGGATCAACTTGGATATAAGATTGATAAACGAAAAATACTAAGTGATCCACTAGCATCTTTAGGCATGCATAAAGTAAAAATTGAACTGCACAAAGATGTTGTTGTGACCATTACAGTTCGTATTAATGAGGAATAACTATGAATCACTCGCTTCCACACAATCTTGAGGCAGAACGTGCCTTACTTGGATCACTTCTTGTTTATCCACAGTCACTAAAAACAGTCAATGAAATTGGTATTATGGCTGATTCATTCTTTTTAGAGACACATGGGATTATTTTTAATGCAATGAATGATGTGATTTTATCTGGCAAGAATGTGGATGCAACCACGCTTTTATCAAGACTTGAAGACTTATCGATGTTATCAAGAGTTGGAGGAGTTGAAGGGATTTCATCACTTCTAGAAAGCTCTACATCAAATGCTAATATAAAATACTATGCTCAAATTATTCTTGATAAAGCGATGTTAAGATCACTTATCTTAACTGCAGAAGATATTGCTTCTAAAGGGTTCAAACAAGAAGAAGATCTTGATGAAGTTCTTGATTATGCGGAAAAACTAATTATGCAAGTAACACGAAATCGTCGTGCAACTGACTTTAGAAATCCTAAAGAAGTAATCAATGAAGTCATGGATACTATTTCAAGAATGTCATCCAACAAAACCAATATTACAGGGATGAAAACTTCATATAAAGCATTGGATAATGTTACTAACGGACTTCAAAAAGGTGATTTAATCATCCTTGCAGCTCGCCCATCTATGGGTAAAACAGCCTTTGCATTAAATCTTGGACTTCAAGTAGCTCGTCATAATCAAGAACCAGTTGCAATATTCTCATTAGAAATGCCAGCTGAGCAATTAATTATGCGTATGCTTTCTGCCAATGCTGCTATTGCTGGTAATCAATTAAGATCAGGTTATCTTAATGGTTCTGAATGGAATAAACTCAATGAAGCAGCAAATGATCTTCGTATGCTTCCTATTTATATTGATGACTCACCAGGGATGAAAGTCTCTGAGATATTCTCTAAATGTCGTAAGCTTAAAGCTGAACAAGGCTTAGGCATGGTCATTATTGACTATATTCAGCTTATCAATGCATCCTCATCAAAAAACAGTGAAAACCGCCAACAAGAAGTATCAGAAATCTCACGTGCATTAAAAGGTTTAGCTCGTGAAATGAAAATCCCTGTTATCGCTTTATCACAGTTATCACGTTTAGTTGAACGTCGTGAAGATAAACGACCAATGTTATCTGACTTACGTGAATCCGGTGCACTTGAACAAGATGCTGACATCGTCATGTTCTTGTATCGTGATGAATATTATCAAAAGAATGATGTAGAGCAAGCTCAAGAAGAAGTAGAAGTTGATATTGCGAAACATCGTAATGGACCAACACGAAAGATTAAACTTGCGTTTAGTCGTAATATTAACGCTTTTTACAACCTCATGATTGAAGAATAGGAGAAGAAAATGATTAAGAAAGTGGTACTATTTTTAGCAATGACCGTGATTTCACTCACGCTCACATTCACTATTTCTGGTGTACGCATTGTGCCACATCATGATTTTCGCCTGACACAACTTGAATTATCGACAGCAATTATTAAACAAGAAATTGAATTTAGACTAACTGATCCAATGAGTGTATATAAAGTCTATTATAAAGAGAAGCTTGTTGGAATTATGGAAGATGAAACACTAATTAGAAATTCACTTGATTCAACATATGCAATGACTTATGCAGAAGATTTTCCAGATTCAAAATTACTTCTCAATGAAGACATAACAATCATTGAAGATGTTGTTCAATACAAACTTAATAACATTGATAATGAAATTGTAAGTTTTATAGACACTAATCAACTTTATTCTATTGAAGTTATCCAAATTGATTTTTCAAGTGGATATACTATTTATGTCAATCGTATTGAAGATTTTGAAGCAGCTCGGGAACAGTACTTGTTAAACTTTATTTCGAAAGAAGCCTATGATGCCATTATTCGTAAAGAAGAAATTCCACCACTTAAGGGATATGGCTATCGTGAAATGAATCTAATCGTTAGTGAAACGATTAAGACAAGTAAAGGACGTGCTCGTCCTGATGAAATATTAAAGAATACTAATGAAATTATTTATTTCTTTTCCTATGGTTATGACACAGAAATAAAATCATATACTGTACAACCGTTTGATACAGTAGAATCTGTCGCATATTTTAATGGATTAACGCCACAACAAGTACTATCAATCAATGCAGATAAGATTAAATCAAGCAATCAAATCTTAGAAGCAGGAATGAATCTAAACGTTACCTATTTTAATTCACCGATTAAAGTCGTCGTTATTAGAGAAAGACGAGCTGAAGAAATTGTATATCCACAAAGTACATTATATTTACCCGATCCAACACTGCGAGAAGGAATGTCTCGAGTTTCAACTCAAGAAAACACAGGAACGAAAGATGTCCTGTATTTGGAAACATATGTTAACGGTGTACTCATGGGTGGGCAAGAATTAAGTTCAAGCGTGACTAGAGAACCGGTACGAGAAGTTATCCTATATGGAACTCGTGTTATCCCTGGGATTGGTAGTGGAACATTTAGAATGCCTGTTAATAATTATAGAATTACTTGTGGATGGGGATGCTATCCAAATCATAGAGCGATTGATCTAGTAGATCGTTACTCACGTTATGGTTATATCTATGCTGCAGATCGTGGTGTGGTACAGTCCCGTGGTTATGAACCACGTGGATATGGTTTTTGGATAAGAATCAACCATAACAATGGTTATGTTACTCTTTATTCTCATCTTGATTCTATGGCGTATTTCCCACCAGGTGTTGCGGTTGAAAAAGGTGAACTCATTGGACGAATTGGTATGACAGGTAGAACTACAGGACCACATGTACACTTTGAAATAATTCAAAATGGTCGAATCATTCCACCATGTTCGTTATTACGATGCTAGACTTTAAGGTACTATCATTAGCAAGTGGATCTAAAGGTAATTCACTTGTGATACAAACCGAAAGCACTACAATCATGATTGATTGTGGTGGGCCTAAACGGTATCTCATCCAATCACTTAATCAACATGGCATTCAAGTTAAAGATATTGACGCATGTTTTATTACTCACCAACATAGTGATCACATGCTACAGATCAAGACATTTTCATCATGTCCAATCTATGCAATTGATCCTATAGCTTTTGTTAACACAAACTTAATTCAACCCCTAGAAAGAGTGGATGTCAATGAATGTGTTGTAGTTCCTTTTAAACTTTCACATGACATTCCTAACGTGGGATATATCATTTATACTCGAAACTGTAAGATTGTCTGTGTTACAGACACAGGTTACTTACGACTTGAAGATATTGCTTTATTAAGTAACGCAGACTTTTATTACTTTGAGAGTAATTATGAACCTGCTATGTTATTATCCTCATCTAGACCTCACATGGTTAAAATGAGAACTATTTCAGATAGTGGACATCTATCCAATGATGATTCAGCACGATACTTAAAATCTATGATTGGACCTAGAACTCAAGAAGTTATGCTTGCACATATATCAGAAGAATCTAACACATTCTCTTTAGCCATCATCGCACATGCAAAAGCATGGTTAGAAGAATATCCAAGTATCAAGTTATCATGCGCTCGCCAATTTGAAGTGAGCCTTGGGGGAAATTATGATTAAGATAATATGTGTAGGATCTATTAAAGAGAAGTTTACACAATCAATACTTGATGAGTATATTAAAAGACTAAGAACCCCATATCAGTTATCAATTATTGAACTGAAAGAATCTAAACATAAAAATCATCCAACCATGATGGTGGATGATGAAAGTGAAATGATTCTTAAACAGATATCAACCAACGATTATGTCGTTGCCTTAGATATTCAAGGGAAAAATGGATCAACTCAAGATTTTCATGAGATTATCAAGACTTCGTTTAGTACCTCAAAGAATTGTGTTTTCATTATTGGTGGTTCACATGGATATAATGAACAAGTGAGAAAACGTGCTAATGAGCGTTTCTCATTATCGAGAATGACATTTCCTCATCAACTAGTGAGAGTATTACTCATTGAACAAATCTATCGCTCATACACCTTATACCAGCATATTCCTTATGATAAATGAGGATCTTCTGGTTTTTTCTTTTTCTTAGATAAGAATAAAATGACTTCAACTACGATGGCAAAAATGACTGACAGAAACATAATGACAAATGCAGACATTAATGCTGAGACGTGAAGGAAGGCTTCATTAGGAATAGCAAGATTACTAAGTAAGACATAAAAACCTACAATATAACCCAGGAAATAAATGACTAAGCCAACTCCTTTATTGAAGTAGGAGAAACCTAGTGTTAATACACCATGAATAACACCAAGAAGAACAAATGAATATAGTATTGGCCATTCAAAAGGACGTTGTGTGAGTGTGAAAACTCCAAAACTCATCAATGCTATGGTACTTGCTAAAATGAGCAAGCCAAGAAAAATTGAATATTTTCGTAAGGACATATACATGGCCTCCTTTTATTTAGTATAACATATCATAATTAACTTAGTTTTGAAACAATTGAAATCGGTTTCAAAGGGAATAATAGTTTCTTGTAATATGTGAAAAAATCGAGTAAAATGAAGTTACAAGTCGGAGGTAGAGACATGAAAGAAGCCGTAGTACTCGTAGTAGATCCTGTAGGGTTACACGCTAGACCAGCAACAGTCGCAGTCAATGCAGCTAGTAAGTTTAAATGTGAAGTTAAAGTTGCCTTTAAGGGTCGCTCAGTAAACATGAAATCGATCATGGGAGTAATGTCATTAGGCATTCCTACTCAATCAGAAATCACAATCACATGCGATGGAGACGATGAAGAACATGCACTCGCTACTATCGTCGATGTTTTACGCACACAAAACGTCATCCAATAAGCGAGTAAAAATTGAAGATGTCTCATCTTCTTTTTTTTCAAAATAAAGGCGGAACACTGTATGAACAATCGTTATGAAGCATGGAAAACACATGCTGTTTTAGATTCTTATACTAAACAGCAACTCCTTAATCTTTCGCCTCAAGAGATTGAGGATTGTTTTGGTGCTGAAGTAGAATTTGGCACTGCAGGGATGAGAGGTCTATTAGGACCAGGACCTAATCGATTAAACTTAGTAACTATAAGAAAAGCAACAGTAGGCTTTATTTCCTACATTAAGAAAATTCAAGAGACTAACTCAACACTACAAGGTGTTGCTATTGCATATGATAATCGCTATATGTCTCGTGAATTTGCTTATGAAGCAGCTGCAACATTAGCTTCTTATGGAATTACATCCTATGTTTATCAATCCTTAAGAAGCACTCCACAACTTTCTTTTACGGTTCGTGAACTAAAATGTGCAGGAGGGATTATGATTACAGCTTCTCATAATCCTAAAGAATATAATGGCTTTAAAGTATATGATAAAACAGGTTGCCAACTTGTTCCTCATGATATTGATGAAGTTATTAAAGCCATTAGTAATATCCAAGATGAATTAGCAATCGTTGTAGCAGACCACCACCATTTAAGTCCATTAATTCGTGAAGTTGATCCATGTATTGACAAACTCTACCAAAAGAAAGTCATGGATATAGCACTTCGTCCAGAAGTTAATAAAGATATAAAGATCGTATTTACCTCTGTTCATGGTGCAGGTTTTCCTATTGTGCCAGATGTTTTAACAGCAAGTGGATACAATGTCGTTAATGTAGAAGACCAAATCATATATGATTCAGCATTCTCTAATACAAAGTCTCCAAACCCTGAAGAAGCCATCGCTTATGAGCGAGCCATTGAAGTAGGGAAAGAAATTGATGCAGATGTCTTGTTATGTACAGATCCAGATGCAGATCGCATGGGGGTTGTTGTTAAACATAACAATGAATATAAGCTCATTAGTGGTAATCAAACTGGAGCTATTATTATTGAATATTTATTAAGTACATTGAAAGAAAAACATCTTCTAAAAGAAAGAAGTGTTATCTTTAACACTATTGTTACTTCAGACTTACCAGAAAAAGTAGCAACCCATTATGGGGTTGAAGTTGAAAAGACTTTAACTGGATTTAAGTTCATTGGAGAAAAGATTGAAGAATACTCAATTACTAAAGAAAAGAACTTCGTGTTAGGATTTGAGGAAAGTTATGGATATCTGATCGAGCCTTTTGTACGTGATAAAGATGCAGTACAAGCATGTCTTCTATTATGTGAAGCAGCAGCATACTATGCTACTCAAAACAAAACTCTACTAGATATCCTAGAGATTCTTTATGCTAGACATGGTTACTATCATGATACTCAAACATCATTGACTCTTAAAGGGATTGAAGGAAGTGCTAAGATTAAAGCTATTCTTCAAGGGCTACGGGATAATCCATTAACACATATTGGACCACTAAAAGTTCTAAAACAACAAGACTATCAATCACTCACTGAAAATATCAATGGTCATATTACACCACTCACAGGGTTTGTGAGTAGTGATGTTCTAAAATATGAATTAGAACAAGGCTCATGGGTTGCAGTTAGACCATCAGGGACTGAACCTAAATGTAAGTTCTATTATTGTGTCAAAGGTGAGAATAAAGACCACGCAGAGAAATTATTTAATGAATTACAAGTTAGCATGGCAGCATTTGTGTCATAACACAAGGTTTTTCCTTGTGTTTTTATTATACAAACCAGGAGGTTATTTATGAATAAAAGTACAGTACTCGACAGTTTTTTTTCAGGGCATTGTTTAGATGCTCATAAAGTATTTGGTGCGCATTTTGCTTACGAGGGGATAAGTGGGGTACGTTTTACAATTTATGCTCCAAGTGCACGTGCTGTGCAAATTTTAGGTGATTTCAATTATTGGAATGGTGAACATCATTATTGCGAAAAAGTTGATGAACGTGGAGTATGGTCTGTATTCATTCCTAATGTTATGGAATGGGACATCTATAAGATAAATATACAAACCATCTATGGGCATTGGATTGAGAAATCTGATCCTTATGCATTTCATAGTGAAATGCGTCCTAAATGGGGAAATCTTGTGGTTAACCTAAAGGACTTTGCATGGGGTGATATCACTTGGATGCATCGAAGAGAAAAGAATTTCAATCGACCTCTTAATATTTACGAAATACATCTTGGTTCTTGGCGAAGAAAATATGGCTATGAATGGATGAATTATGAAGAAATAGCAAATGATCTCATTCCTTACCTCAAACATGGTGGATACACCCATGTAGAGATCATGCCTCTTAATGAACATCCTTTTGATGGATCTTGGGGTTATCAAGCTACAGGATACTTTGCGGCAACTTCTCGATATGGATCACCTAAACAACTTATGGCTCTTATTAATGAACTCCATCTCAATGATATTGGCGTTATCATGGACTTTGTCCCTGCACACTTTGTAAGGGATGGCTTTGGTTTGATACAGTTTGATGGAACACCACTTTACGAATATCCTAAACCTGAAGATGCATATTCCCAATGGGGAACTATGATGTTTGATGTATGGAAAGACGATGTTCGTAGTTTCTTATTATCTGCAGTTTCTTTCTGGTTAGAAACCTACCATATTGATGGTATTCGCTTTGATGCAGTTGCAAATCTTTTGTTTTGGGAAGGGAATAGACAAAAAGGAACTAATGAAGGAGCATTAACCTTCGTTCGTCGAATGAATTATTTACTTGGAGAGCGTTATCCTCATGTGATGCTTATTGCGGAAGATTCAACAGACTTTAGTGGTGTTACTACACCAACCTTATACCAAGGTTTAGGGTTTGATTACAAATGGGATTTAGGTTGGATGAATGATACTTTGAAATACTATAGTATTGATCCTATCTACAGAAAATTTCATCATCATCAATTAACCTTCTCGATGGCTTATTTCTATTCAGAACGCTTCTTACTTCCTTTATCTCATGATGAAGTTGTTCATGGTAAAGGAACAATCATTAGTAAAATGTGGGGATCTTACGAACAGAAATTTGCTCAAGTGAAGAACTTATATGGCTATATGATGGCTCATCCAGGAAAGAAATTAAATTTCATGGGTAATGAATTAGCTCACTTCAGAGAGTGGGATGAGAATAAAGAACTTGATTGGCATTTACTCCAATATTCAAGACATTACTCATTCAATCGATACTTTAATGACTTAAACAAAGTATTAAGTCATCATTCTTGTTTATCACGCTATGATTATGAACCTAGAGGATTTAGATGGATTGATGCAGATAATACTGAGCAATCAATCTATTCATTCATACGAGAAGATGAAGCAAGTGCTATGCTGATTGTTTTGAACATGACTCCAGAAAGTTATGAACACTTTGATTTAGGAGTGCCTTATCAAGGGGTTTACACAGAAATCATTAACTCTGAAAAAGACATCTATGATGGTTGTAATCAATGTAATTTCGCTCCTGTTACTAGTTATGAATACGCTGTACATCATCAACCATACTCGATTAATATTCGAGTGGCTCCCTTTGCAGTCATTTACTTTGAGTTCAAGAAATAGGTTTTTATTTGTATCACACTCGATTATTTGATATGATAGCAAAGGTTTAGAGGAGGAAATTATGTTTCAAAACAAAACCGATTTCAAAAGAGACTATACAAAGCGTATTGAAGAAAAGTACGGACGCTCTGTAGAACAGTCTCACGCAACTGAACGTTACATCATCCTAGGGGATATGGTACGTGATTACGCATCCATTCATTGGAAAGGTAATAAAGAAGAAATAGCATCTCACAATCAAAAACAAATGTATTATTTTTCAATGGAATTTCTCATTGGAAGATTAATGACGAATAACTTACAAAACCTAGGTATTTATAATACCGTTAAGAACGGACTAGATGATTTAGGAATTGATCTTCATGAATTAGAACTACTCGAATCAGATGCAGGTCTTGGTAATGGTGGCTTAGGTCGTCTTGCAGCATGTTTCTTAGATTCTTTAGCTTCTATGGCTTTACCAGGTCATGGAGTATGCTTACGTTATGAATACGGTCTTTTCAAACAACTTATTGTGAATGGTGCTCAAGTTGAAGTGCCTGACCAATGGATGAAACTTGGAAACGTATGGGAAATTCGTAAACCTAAACATGCCGTTGATGTGAAGTTTTGGGGTCGTGTTGAAATGCGTAAAGATGATAAAGGTCGTGTGATCTTTGATCAAGTCGATGCTGAACATGTACGCGCTGTTCCTTATGATATGCCTGTGGTTGGTAAAGATACACAAACAACGAATACACTTCGTTTATGGGGTGCAGAAGCAAGTGATATTTTACCTAAAAACAAAGATTTCCGTATCTACATTAATGAAGTTAATGAAATCACACAAAACGTATATCCAGATGATTCTACAGAGCATGGACGTTTCTTACGTCTAAAACAACAATACTTCTTCGTCTCTGCAGGATTGCAATCCATGATTAAAGCACATCTTCGTGTGTATCCAGATCTTTCCAATTTCCATGAGAAGATTTCGATACAAATGAACGATACCCATCCTATATTAGTCATTCCTGAACTGATGAGAATCCTAATGGACCAGTATGAGTTCACATGGGAAGAAGCATGGGCAATTACAACTAAAACAGTAGCTTATACAAATCACACTGTACTTGCGGAAGCTCTTGAAAAATGGCCAGTACATTTTGTTCAACAACTTCTACCACGCATTTACATGATTATTGAAGAGATTAACAACCGATTTATTCAAGAATTAAGAGTGTTACGTCCTAATAATGAAGGTTTAGTTTATCAACTAGCTATCATTAAAGATGGACAAATCCACATGGCTCATTTAGGAGTAGTCTCTGCTTTCTCAGTCAATGGTGTAGCACGTCTTCATACAGAAATTCTTAAGAATGATGTTATGAAAGAATTCTATGAAGTCTATCCTTCAAAATTCAACAATAAAACTAATGGTATTACACACCGTCGTTGGTTAACATACACCAATCCACAACTTCATGAGTTGATTACAGATCTTATTGGAGACAAATACGTTTATGAACCAAGTGAACTTGAAAAGCTACTTCCTTATGCTAAGAAAGCTGCAGTTCAAAAGAAATTCCTTCAAGTTAAACAAGAACGTAAGGATATCTTAGCAACTAAACTGAGAGAATGGACAGGGGTTGACGTTGATCCTACATCAATCTTTGATGTTCAAGCAAAACGTCTTCATGCCTACAAACGCCAACTACTTAATGTGTTAAACATCATGAGTTTAGTGTTTGAAATTGATCAAAATCCTGAATTCACCATGCACCCACGTACATATATCTTTGCGGCTAAAGCAGCTCCTGGATATTACTTTGCGAAGAAAGTCATCCGACTTATTCATGCGGTTGCAGAAAAGGTCAATAACAACCCTAAATACAATCGTTTCTTTAAAGTCGTCTTTATTCCTAACTACAACGTATCCGTGGCTGAATACTTAATGAATGGAGCTGATGTGTCAGAGCAAATCTCTACAGCAGGTAAGGAAGCTTCTGGAACAGGGAATATGAAATTCATGATGAATGGAGCACTCACTCTAGGAACACTGGATGGGGCTAACGTTGAAATCGATGAATTAGTAGGACGTGATTATACAGTCATCTTTGGACTCACCGTTGACGAAGTTAATGCACTTAAGAAATCAGGCTATAATGCATTTGAAGAAGTAAATAAACAACCAATACTTAAAAAAGTCATGGATAGTTTACTTGGTAATACTTGGAGTGATAAAGCGGATGAATTCAGAGCTATTTATGATGAAGTCATGTATCGTAATGATGAATACTTCCTTGCGGCTGACTTTGAAGCATACCGTTTAGCACAAATCGAAGTTGAGAAACGCTATCTTGATAAGAAATATTGGGCTGAGATGTGCTTAGTCAATATTGCGAAGAGTGGATTCTTCTCCTCAGATCGTACGATTGCACAGTATGCCAAAGAAATATGGAATATTAAACCGATTCATTAGTGAATAAACTTGTCTAGTCTTAGACAAGTTTTTTTATCTTTTCACATCATTTCTATGTGTCTTGCACCCCAAAAAAAACGTGTTTTATGATATGATTATCATCGCAGGTGAAAATTATGAGAAAAGTTAAACGTTTTGAAGCTCATCTTGATGACTTCAATCTCATCACAATATATTTATCAAAACAGTACTACCAAGGGAAAAGTGATCTTTTCTATTTAAAAGATGGTTCAGGAAAGCTTCAAAAGTTAACAATCAAAACTTTAGAAAATACGTCTCATGATTATGCAAAGTATGTTGTATCTCATCATACTTCCATTCCTATAGGAGAACCTATTGAAATTATAGAAGAGCATAGTTTAGCAACCCCACTTCAAATTGGTTTGGTTGTTAAAAAGGATGCTTTTGATGAAATGTATGCTTACCATGGGAATGATTTAGGTGCAAGTGTCACTAACACTAAGACTACCTTTAAACTATGGGCTCCTACCGCATGGGAAGTTAAAATCAATCTAAAACACGAAACGATTGAAGGCACTTTTTCAATGATAAAACATGAAAAGGGAGTGTTTTATTTTGAAGTACCTCAAAATCTTCATTTGGCTGAATATACCTTCATGGTCTATCGTAATGGACGTTGGATAGAGAGTATTGATCCCTATGGTCAATCATCTAAAACGAATGGACAAGTCAGTGTCGTCATTGATCATTCCACATGCTTTGTAGATTTGCAAGAAGATGAACTTCCACCATTTATTCAAAAGACTGACGCGGTTATTTATGAAGCTTCTATTCGTGATTTCACCATGGATCCTGCGGGTAATAATCCATATCCAGGAACGTTTAAAGGGTTTATTACACAAAACACAGTATCTGATCAAGGGACATTAACAGGCTATGATTACTTAAAGACACTAGGGGTTACTCATGTTCAATTACTCCCTATCTTTGACTTTTATACTGTTGATGAACAAAACATAAAAACATTTTATAACTGGGGATACGATCCTCATCAATATAACGTCCCTGAAGGAAGTTATTCTACACAACCCGAACTTGCTTGTGCACGCATTATTGAGTTTAAAAAATTAGTAGCACAACTGCACCAAGATGGCATGCGAGTTGTTATGGACGTTGTATACAACCATGTCTTTGATATGGATGAATCTTCCTTTGAAAAGATTGTTCCTTATTACTACTTTAGACGTGGTGATAATGGAGCTATTTCCAATGGATCTTTCTGTGGTAATGATTTTGATTCAGGAAGAGCCATGGCTCGACGTTACATCATTGATTCTGTGTCCATGTGGACGAGAGAGTATGGTGTCGATGGATTTAGATTTGATTTGATGGGAATCCTTGATGTGGAAACCATGAATCAAGTTGAAGCTACCCTTAAATCAATTAAACCCGATATTATGGTCTATGGGGAAGGTTGGAATATGCCAACCATGCTTGATGATCATCTTAAAGCATCCATGATGAATCAACATCTTATGCCAAACATTAGTCACTTCAATGATTTCTATCGTGATCATGTTAAAGGGAAAACCAGTGAGAACGAATCCTCTGTAAAAGGGTATATCGCTGGAGATGTGAATTATAAAGAAGCCATGAAAATGTCTTTAGTAGGAAACACCTATGATTTCCCTTATGTAAAACTATTTTCATCACCATCTCAATCCATTAATTACGTAGAATGTCATGATAATGCAACGTCTTGGGATAAACTAAAGGAATGTTGTAAGGAAGACTCTAAAGAAGTGAGAGTAAAGAAGCATAAAATGCTTATTGGTTCAATCCTATTATCATGTGGTATCCCATTCATTCATAGTGGTCAAGAGTTTGCTCGCACTAAGAATGGGGCTCATAATTCATACCGTTCTTCAGATTTAGTGAATCAAATCGATTGGCAACGTAAAGATCGCTATAGTGATATTGTGGCTTATACTCAAGACATGATTAAACTTAGAAAGCAATTAGCCCCACTACGTTTTAATGAAACAGAACTTATTCGTAAACATCTAAGTTTCACTGATCTTCAAAACTCTATATTACTCATGGAATTTAAGGATGTGAAAGCGTATGGAGAATACGATCATATCCAAATTTTCTTTAATCCTACAGGACAAGTCATGTACCATCGTTTAAGTGATTATTATGAGTTACTTGCGAATGAAGCAGGACTTATTGGACGCTTACCAGTACAAAGTTTAACTATTAATCCACACACGATTGTTGTGGTCGCAAAATAAAAGAGGCATTGCCTCTTTTATTATACCTGTGTTATTAATACCCCTTTAGGTGGTAAAGTCACGATGTATGTCTTAGTAATTAAATCATCCACATTAACAAAGGTAGGCCGATCTTGAATATTTATCCAACACTCAATCGGCTCTTTAGTAAAACGTAGTTTCAACAAGTCATTCTCAAAAACAAAATCAAACGACTGAGAAGAAGTCATAGAAGCAAACTCTTTACGAATCTTTGATAGAGTTGAAATGAACTCAACATAATCTTCATTCAATTGATTCCAAGGCATAGGACGACGATTATCAGGATCATGAGCACCATCAAGTAATGTTTCTGTTCCATAATATATACAGATTGAACCTGTAGATAAGAATAGTAAAGTTAATGCTAACTTCACTGCATCTACATTATGATTAAGTTGGTGTAAAAGTCGTGGTGTATCATGAGAATCAAGGAGTGTAAACATATTCTCGAGTATATGTGGATGTACCATGTGTTGTGTCTTCATATAACGTTGAGTGAATGCTAAAGCATCAATACTTCCTTGAGCAAACTCAAGAATAGCACGTCCAGTAGGATAGTTCATTACCCCATCAAAGACTTCATTATTTAGCCATGGAGTAGCATCGTGCCATATCTCTCCAAGTAAGTAAATATCTGGTTTAATAAGTCTTGTTTGTGTATGCACTTCCTTTAAGAATGCCATATCAATTTCATTGGCAACATCAAATCGCCATCCATCAATATCTGCTTCTTTAACCCAATACGTTGCTACTGACACAAAATAATCTCGAGCTTCCTTATTGTGCATGTTAATCTTAGGCATGTTCTTTGTGCTTGCAAACGTTTCGTATTCAAAAGGTTCAAATGAAGTAATATGAAACCAATCTTTATACGGTGATGCTTCTTTATTCTTTAAAACATCTTCAAAAGCAAAGAAATGTCGGCCAGTATGATTAAAAACAGCATCAAGCATTATTTTTATACCTAAGTCATGAGCTTTATTCACTAAAGTCTTTAAATCATCAAGTGAACCAAACCATGGATCAATAGTAAAATAATCAATTGTGTCATACTTATGGGCTGTAGGAGACTCAAAGATTGGAGTAAGATAAATACCATTAATCCCTAACGAATTTAAATAAGGGAGTTTATCAATGATTCCTTTTAAGTCTCCTCCAAAAGAAACACGATTATTAACATCAGGGCTATTCCATTCAACCACCACATCTGGATCATTGGTAGAATCACCATTATTAAAGCGATCAGGGAAAATTTGATACCAAATCGTATCTTTAACCCAAGAAGGGGAACTTACACTCATTGAAGGATGTACATATGGAATAAAGAAATTATTCCATAGCCCTACCTCTTCATTCATAGGTGTAAATCCATCTTCACCATATTGAATACATGATTGTTCATCACAAAGAATAAAGTGATATTTTAAGCGATAGTTCTTAGGTGTAATCGTGACTTGAAAAATGAAATGAGTAAGTGTTTCAGCCACTTTAGTCATAGCTAAAGACGTATAATCCCATCGATAATCATCTTCTGTTTTAACCCATGCATGAGGATCACCAAAGACACATTGTACACTTTGAATGTCCTTCCCAGTATGAATCTTTAATGTAATATCACGGTTGTGTAAAACACATTGCATCGTTGTTGAATTTGAATGTTGTATTGCGCTTATGTTCATATTTGTTCTCCGTCCCTAATTGTGAAGAAGAACTTCAAGGTTGTCAACTATCGGTTGATTGTAAACGCTAACATTTCAATTGAATTAAGACCTCAAAACTGTCATAATAGGTGCAGGAGGAATGGCATTCATGGATAAAAAACCGCGGTTTGATCAAAAACTATTGGCCATTTTTACAAAACCTTTCAGGGTTGTAAAAGAAGTCTTAGCTGATATTAAGAAGCACCCAGATGCACTTAAATCAGCACTACTCTCAGTGTTCATTATGGGAGCAGGACAGTTCAGAAACAAGCAAAAATCAAAAGGAAGTATATTCTTAGGATTATTCCTATTGGTGGTACTTGTGGAAGTATTAACAGGTGGTTACATCTATGCGTTAGATGAAATTGCACGTTTTCCAGCAGATCCTGGAGGAACAGTTCATTTTATAAGAGACTATGGTGGATTCTTCAGTTATGGTCTTTGGGGTTTATTTACATTAGGACAAGTCGTTGGTCAAACACTATACCGTGGACAATTTGTTGAAACATTCAACAAAAATATTCCTTGGTTAACAGCGGATAACTCAGTAACATTATTAGGTCGTGGGCTTATTGTATTTGTGATTGCGTTAGTCCTCTTAGGTTTCTATATTTACAATATCGTTGATGCATACCAAACTCGCAAACAAATCAATGCGGGAGCAGAAGTAGAAACAGGAATTAAGTACTTTAAACGTCTTTGGAACGATATGTTCCCATACATCATCTTAATTCCATCACTTGTGATGATTATGTTCTTCACACTTGTACCTTTCTTATTCTCATTCTTACTAGCCTTTACAAACTATACGTATCGTCTTCAAATCCCTAACGTACTTATTCGTTGGGTAGGATTCGATACATTTAAACTTATTGTAGGTGATGCGGGATGGTTAAATATGTTCCTAGGTGTTTTATCCTGGACATTCATCTACGCCATCATGTCTTCATTTACTGTCTATATTTTAGGGCTTTTCCAAGCAATTATTATTGAGAGTAAGTTTGTTAAAGTTAAGAAACTTTGGAGAACAATCTTAATTGTTCCTTGGGCAATCCCAGCCATGATTTCACTCATGGTGTTTAAGAATGTTTTTGATACCAATGGACTTGCGAATCAGTTGTTGTATGCAACAGATATGATGAGACCAGTGTCCACATTCTTATACAATATCGGACTACAAGGGCGTATTGATAATCCAATCTTCTGGCTCACAGCAAACTATAATGGCAATCTAGCGAAATTTGTTGTTTTGATTGTTAATTTATGGCTTGGGTCTCCATACTTCATGATGCTGATCACAGGGGTTCTCACAACACTTCCTAAAGATCTTTACGAAGCAGCCGCGATTGATGGTGCAACCCGTTTTCAACAATTCAAAAGCATTACGATGCCTTTAATCTTAAGGGCAACCTTGCCAGCCATTGTAATGACATTTACATTTAACTTTAATAACTTTGGAGCAATCTTCTTCTTAACTGGAGGTGGACCTGCCTTTGCACGGGAAGCTATTCCTCAATCCATGAGAATCATGGGTGGGGTGCCAGGGCAAACAGACATTCTAATTTCCTGGATTTATAACTTATCCTTTGCTAGCAATGCTCAACTTTATAACATTGCATCGGTTTACTCGATTCTTATCTTCTTATTTATCGGTTCGATTTCAGTATTTAACTTAGCACGATCTAAGAACTTGTGGGAGGAGGATTGATTATGAAATACAAAATCACTAATTTTTTCCTAGCATTATTCTCATACACATGGTTGATTGTGGCAAGCTTTGTTGTATTGGTTCCTGTCGTATGGATGATATCAGCGGCTTTCACACGAGGTAACTTACTTACTTCAGTGCCTCTCATTCCAGATCCATCAAAATGGTCATTATCAAACTTTGAATTTATCTTTAGTTATCGCTCAAATCCAGCGTCTCAAATGGCGGATTTCCCTGGTGCCTTCCTTAGAACACTACAAATTGCATTACTCAATACCGTAGGGGTAACATTATTCTCAGTTATCACTGGGTTTGCATTTGCACGACTACGTTTCAAAGGGAAGAAGTTTATGTTATTAACCATGATGGTACTTCAAATGTTCCCATCATTCATGGGAATGGTTGCTTTGTTCTTGTTATTTAGAACATTTGGTATATTGAATAAACCAAATTACCTTGCACTCATTTATATTGCAGGTTCAATTCCTTATAACACATTCTTAGTTCGTGGGTTTATGAGAAATATTCCTAAATCACTAGATGAATCAGCAGCAATTGATGGAGCATCTCCTCTTCAAACCTTACGTCTTATCTTATTCCCACTTATTATCCCTATCATTGGATTCTTAGCTGTGGGTGCATTTATGGGACCATGGTTAGACTTCATCTTACAAGCACGTTTCTTACAACCAGAAAACATTACGGTTTCGGTATGGCTCTTTAGAACAACAGATCCATTTAACACATTATTCTATAATCCTCTAAGATTCATGGCTGGCGCATTACTCATTGCGGTTCCAATCATGGTATTACAATTCTTCATGCAAAAGTATCTCGTGTATGGACTTACATCAGGAGCAGAAAAAGGATAATGAAACTAAAAGCGTTTATATCAAGCGCTACCTCGAACCGATCGATCATTCAAAATCGATCGGTTTCATTGTGGTGGCAATTCGTAATACTATTATTTTCTTTAATCATGATTGCTTTCCCATTCATTGTGGGACGTTTTAATGTGAATGAAGCTTATCTTGACTCAAACTTTCCAGACTTCAGTAATGATTTTGTATTAGCACTTGAGCGTGGTGAGTGTAGTTTTGATAATTTTGAATTGATATGTGATCGAGATAACATTGTAGTTGATGGATCAAGATATACAATTTATATCTTACCTTCTGAAAACACAACGTTTAAAACTGAAGCCATAGTGTTTAATAAAACAACACTTCGTGTTACACGAAGTTTTGAGCAAACTATAGAAAGTATTTATCCATTCTTTAATCAATCATTTGAGCAAATTTTACTTGACATGAACAATCAAGAATTTGATATGACTCCAAGAAAGTATTCACTTAATGTTTTAAGGAATCTTGATTTAGCAGCAATGCCTGCAGACATATGGTTTATTTACATGAGTCTTGCTGTTCAATACATTATGTACCTAGTGGTAATAACATCACTGATCTGGTGGTTATATTCAAAGCGTGGGTCTATCAAGCTTCCATTTAAAGAAATTAGTGCGATGTTGATAGTGGTCATGTTTTGGACAGCACTTCCAACAGCGCTTTTAGGTTTCTTTGCTTCTACGCTTGCAAGTGTACTTTTTACTATTTTTTATGTCACACGAATTATCTTTATGTATACTAAGTTAACACGCGAAATACGTGTGTAACCGTTTACATGGTGAAATTTTTGTGATATAGTTTGTATGCTTAAATATACTTTAAGCAGGAAAAATTTCGGAGGGAAATTATACATGAAGAAGTTCATTAGCCTTCTTGCTGTAGGATTGATCGCAGGCTCATTAGCAGCTTGTGCACCAAGAACTACAGAAAACACATGCGATGTTGACACATTAGATGGAACAACCGTGTGTTTTGATGAAACGACTGGTCGTTTTGCCATTGAGAAAGACGCAGTTATTCGCTTTGGTGCTGACAACGACGATCTAGGAAACGCAATCGTAGCACTATGGAATTCAACTTATCCAGAACATGTTGGAAAAGTTGAATACGTAAACAACGGTTCACAAGGTTCTGCTGATGCTTTAGCAGAACAACAAGGTGAATATCCAGACGTATTTATGGTTATTGATGGAGAAGTTCCACGTAATAACACTCATATCCTACCTATTCATACTGCATTAGCTTCAATCATTAAAGCTAATTCAATTAGTTCATACTACAATGCTGGTAATAGCTTAGCAACAGCAACTCATTATGCTCCTATGACTTATGATGGTATGGCTTTCTTAGTCAACCTAACTATGTTAGAAGCATTAGGTGTTAGCACTGCTGATGCTGATGGCGATGGTCTTCCTGATGCTGTTGATACATTCGAAGAAATCTTCGCATTATCTACTTCATGGATTGGTGCTCGTCCACAATATAAAGGCAAAAATGTTAATATCGCATTCCCAATTTCACTTGGTGAAGCATGGTCTGGATATTCTTCATTAACTTCTGCTGGATGGCAATTATTTGATGATGGTGATCCAATCAAGCCTGGTTATGATGATCCTAAATTTGCTGAAGGATTAGAATTCTTACTTGCTGCGAAAGCTGCACAAATCTCTGTTGAAGAATCAGGTGAAGTTACTCCTGCTGCTTCTATGGGATGGAGATGGGATCCAGTTCTAAATGATGAAACTGCTCCTTTCGGTTTAGTCGGTACTTGGATGAATGTTGGTGCTGCTGTTGAAACAACAGGATCAGAATTCGCAATTACTCGTATGCCTACTTATAATGGTGTTCAATTAACTCCATTTGTTAAAACTAAAGGTTTCGTTATTAATGCTTATACAGAATTCCGTTCTGCTTCAACTGAACTACTTCGTTTAGTTTATAGCAAAGAAGGTTTCCAAGCTATGGTTGATAGTTCAGCATATGCTCCTTCACTTGTTGATGGATCAGCACTTGTTCCTACATTAACTGAAGGTGGAGTCCAATCACAATTCATGATGGCTCTTCCATTTAACCAACCTGAACCTGCATTCTTACTTCCTAACAACCCACAAATGAAAGCTATGGATGCTGCTTATTATCCATTCTTAACTGCTATTATTAGTGCTGTATGGGATGGCGAACTAACAATTGAAGAAGCAGTTGCAGAATTAATTGCTGATTCAAATGAAAAGATTGCAATCGATAATCAAGCTCAGTAATCTTTACACAAATACAATATAATCATAATGAGCATCGCAAGATGCTCATTTTTAAAGGAGACCTATGGAAAAAAACTGGTGGCATACAAGTGTTGGATATCAAATATATCCACGCTCATTCTATGATTCAAACAATGATGGTGTTGGGGATTTACGTGGCATTATTGAGAAACTTGATTATTTAAATGAACTTGGGGTCAATCTACTTTGGATATGCCCATTCTATAAGTCTCCTATGGATGACAATGGCTATGATGTCAGTGATTATTATGAAGTAGATCCTGTGTTTGGTTCTTTTGAAGATGCTAAAGAACTCATTGATAAAGCCAAGCAAAGAGGAATACGTATTATTCTAGACTTAGTTATGAACCAAACATCTGATGAACATCCTTGGTTTGTAGAATCACGTTCAAGTTTAGATAATCCTAAACGTGACTTCTATATCTGGAAAGATCCAAAATATAATGAAGATGGGCAAAGAATTCCTCCTAACAACTGGGCTTCGTTCTTCGGTGGAACATGTTGGAATTTTGATGAATTAACAAATCAATACTATATGAAAATATTCTCCAACAAGATGCCTGATCTTAATTGGGAAAATGAAGCAATGCGTACTGCGATGTATGACATGGCTTCTTACTGGTTAGACTTAGGGGTTGATGGCTTTCGTATTGATGCGATAGCTCATCTTGCGAAAGATTTAACGTTTATTGATTCTGACATGGCTTTAAATGAAGATGGTGTAGCTCCAGATTGGAAGAAGTTTTCTAATCGACCTCGCTTATTTGAATATTTACATGAATTTAATGAGAAAGTACTATCAAAATATGACATCGTAACTGTGGGTGAAGTGGGTGGTGGTGCTGATGTCGAAGATGCGTATAAGTATGCTGGATATGATCAAAAGGGATTTAATATGGTCTTTAATTTTGATCATTGTTGGTATAATGGCGCATGGGATGACTTTGGACGAACTGCAGGAAAACTAACTGTGGATGTGGTAGGTTTAAAAACTAAAATGAATGAATGGATTCAAGGATCTGCGAATCATATGTGGATTCCTCATTATTGGTTGAATCATGATCATCCACGAGTCATGTCACAATATGGAGATCCAGATCATCATCATCGTGAATCAGGGAGTATGTTAGGTATGCTTTTATTATCACTTCCTGGGACGCCTTTCATTTACAATGGTGAAGAGATTGGAATGACTAATGTAGATTACACTGATATTGATGACTATAGAGATGTATGGGTTAAGAACTTTCTTATTGAAGCAAGTAAACGTACTCCAGTGGAACAACTGATGAATCATTTAAGAAGAACTTCTCGTGACAATGCACGTACTCCGATGCAGTGGAATAATCACCCTCATGGAGGATTTACTCAAGGAGTTCCTCATCAAAAATCAGTAAGTAATTATGATCGAATTAATGTTGAATCACAGATTAATGTTTCAAATTCAATTTTTGGAATGTATAAGTCTATGATACGATTAAGAACAAAGAGTGAGTATACACACACACTTGCTTATGGGGACTTTAATCTTATTGAAAAAGAAGATAAACAACTTTATGCATTTAAGCGTCAAGGGGAGAAGACATTACTCTTTATCGCAAACTTTAGTGATCAAGATAAAGATATATCACACTTAGATTATTCAGGACATGTTGTGATTAATAACTATGATGAATTAACACATATACTTCAACCCTACCAAGCGGTGCTTATTGAAGTCTAAGGAGGCTCTATGTTTAAGCGTTTAATACTATCTCTATTACTTATTACACTACTTATGGGTTGTGTGATTACGCCACCTCCTACAGAAGTCAGTGACTATACTGTTGATGAATTAAAAGAACTTTTAGTTGAATATAATGCTGAGAACTTTCTAAAAGATGTCTCAGTGGCCTATAATATTTTTCCTATTGCCTTTGCGGATGCATCTGGTGATAACATAGGTGATCTTCGAGGAATTATAGATAAACTAGATTATCTTAATGATGGAGATCCTAACACTACAACTGATTTAGGAATTACCGCAATCTGGTTAAATCCTATTCATCCTTCGGATACCTATCATAAATACGATGTGAAGGATTACTATGCTATTGATCCTAAGTTTGGAACTCTGGAAGACTTTAAAGAACTTGTTGATAAGGCAAACGAGCGTGGGATAAAAATCATTTTGGACATAGTATTTAATCATAGTTCTATTGATCATCCTTGGTTTAGAAAAGCCCTTAAAGGGGAAGAACCTTATGCTGATTTCTATCGTATAGAAAAAACTCTTCCACTTGAATCATATCCTAATAAAACAGGATGGCACCAAGCTTTTGGAATTAATTACTATGGAGGATTCTGGGATAAAATGCCAGAATTTAACCTTGATAATCCTTTAGTACGGGATGAGTTTAAAAATATAATTACATTTTGGTTAGAAATGGGAGTGGGTGGTATCCGCTATGATGCAGTCAAGCATGGTTATGATCGTAGAGAATGGCCAGAAGGAACTCCAACACTTCAAAAAAATCTTCAATTCTGGATGACACTTCAACTCCATGCAAAGACAGTGAATCCTGATGCTTTTGTAGTGGCTGAGATGTGGGATACTAACCTTAATATGCAACCATACGCCCAGGCTTATGATTCACTTTTTAATTTTGATTTTGGAGATATGGTAGTAAACGCATTAAATTCTGGAGTTCAATCTGGATTTATGACCACTCAAATAAAGAATCTTGAAGGACTACGTAGTCGTAATGCTAATTATGTCGATGCTCCTTTCTTAAAGAATCATGATCAACCAAGAATCTTTAATGAATTGGGGTTTGATCTTGATAAGATGCGGCTTGCATCTGTGTTCTTACTTACTCAAGAAGGTGTTCCTTTTATCTATTATGGTGAAGAGCTTGGTATGAGAGGGATTAAACCTGATGAGCGAATTCGTGAACCAATGCGTTGGAATGATTCAATTAACTCAGAAGTCGCTTATTGGACACAATGGCAATATAACTGGGACACACCAAGTGTGGTTGATCAAGACCAAGATGAAGCAAGTCTACTCAATCATTATCGTCGTTTAATTAACTTAAGACACAATAATGAGGCATTAAGATTTGGAGATACACAAGTCTATAATGTCTTCAACTCATCACTTGTAGGATACACACGATCATTTGAAGATGAAACGATTGTTGTGCTTGTTAATTTATATAATGGAGATCTTGAAGGACAAGATAGAGAAGGAATCCTTCAAAATATGGAGATTCTTTCTTCTTATGAATCATTTGAATATCATGACGATGCAACCTTTACCTTAGGACCTCGTGGGTATGTGATTGCACGTTTAATTCCATGATGGTCGCTTGGGTGAGTTCTCCTCATCCTTCACACCTAGATGAGATGGTTAAAGCAACCTATGCTTTACTAGAAGAAGATGTGTGTGATCGATTGGATGCTCATAACTTAATTTTAATGTTTGATGTGACTGCTCTTGAGATGATGACATCATTGTTTTCAACGTTACAAAGTCAAGGAATTCATATGAGTATGGTCATTGGGTATGCCCATGATAGTGTGCTTGCGAAGGCAAGTCGAGTGGCTCAATCAGCATTTGATCATGAATGTGTTCATTTGTATCAAATCCTTCTTTATGAACTTAAGTATCAACTTTCAGAAACTACTGAGGCATTGCATACTAAACTCAATCAACTTGAGCATGATGATCGTTTAACACTTAAGAAGTACCTTGAATATCATATGAATACGATTCTAGCTTCTGAAGCACTGTATGTTCATCGTAACACCTTTAATTATCGACTAAATAAAGCGATTGAATCGAGTGGAATAAACGTTAAAATCCAACCTTTTAGTTTGCTTCTTCAGATTTACTTCTCAATTGAAACACTAAGATAACCATTCGATTATCTTTTTTGTGCACAGTGCACAAATATATATGTTATGTAAGCGCTATAATGATTTCAAAAGGAGCAATTTATGGCAAATCTATCTTTAAAAAATATTAATAAGATTTATGACAATAATGTTCAAGCAGTATTTGATTTTAATTTAGAAATTAGTGACAAAGAATTCATCGTTTTAGTAGGACCTTCAGGATGTGGTAAATCAACGACACTTAGAATGGTTGCTGGTCTTGAAGAAATTACAAGTGGTGATTTAGTCATTGATGGAAAACGTATGAACAACGTTCAACCTAAAGATCGTGATATTGCGATGGTTTTCCAATCCTATGCACTTTATCCACATATGTCAGTTTATGACAATATGGCTTTTGGTTTAAAACTTCGTAAAATGCCTAAACAAGAAATTGAAAAACGTGTTAATGATGCTGCTAAGATTCTTGAGATTGAGCAATATCTTAATCGTAAACCTAAAGCATTATCTGGTGGACAACGTCAACGTGTTGCGTTAGGACGTGCTATTGTTCGTAATGCGAAGGTATTCTTAATGGATGAACCTTTATCTAACTTAGATGCTAAACTACGTGTAAACATGCGTTCTGAAATTATTAAACTTCACGAACGTATTGGAGCAACTACAATTTACGTAACCCATGACCAAACAGAAGCGATGACAATGGCTGATCGCATTGTTATTATGAAAGATGGTTATATTCAACAAATTGGTTCACCAAAAGATGTTTATAACAAACCAGTCAATATGTTTGTTGCAAACTTTATCGGTGCACCAGCAATGAACTTTGTTCATGGTGTCTATCGCCAAGGTCGTTTTGAAGTCAATGGGAAATCATTTGGAGTTCCTGAAATGTATCATGGAGAGTTAAAGAACTATGATGGTAAGGAAGTTGTCTTAGGAATTCGTCCTGAAGATATTCATTATGAAGGCATTGTGGCAGATACATTCCCTGAAACACCATTTAACTTTGAAGTTGATGTTGCAGAACTTCTTGGTCATGAATTTATCCTTCATGGTAGTTTTGCAGGTCAAAAGATTCTTGCGAAAGTCTCAGCTCGTGTTGATGTGAAAGCTCATACTGTAATTCCTTTAGCGATGGAAATGACGAAGTTACATTTCTTTGATAAAGAAACTCAAGTGGTAATCACGAAGTAATGGCTAACCAAACACTAAAATCACTTTCACATCAAGTCATATACCAAGTTTATCCTCGCAATTACAGCAAAGCAGGAACACTTAGTGCTGTAACTCAAGATTTACAACGGATTAAAGATTTAGGAGTTGATATTGTCTATCTACTTCCTATTCATCCGATTGGAAAAGTAGCTCGTAAAGGTGACTTAGGAAGTCCGTATTCAATTCAAGATTTTAGAGCAGTGAATCCTGAACTTGGCACTAAAGAAGATCTTAAAGAACTCCTTGACCAAGCTCATAATTTAGGACTTAAAGTCATGATGGATATTGTTTTTAATCATACCTCACGTGATAATCCTTGGATGGTAAAACATCCTGAGTATTATTATTATCGTGATGGACAATTTGCGAATAAAATCGGAGATTGGTCTGATATTTGTGACTTAGATTACAATCATCGTCCGCTTTGGGATGAGATGCTTGAGATTCTTAAAGGTTGGGCAGAGTTTGGTTTTGATGGCTATCGTTGTGATGTTGCGCCTTTTGTGCCGATTGAGTTCTGGCAAGAAGCACGTAATGTTGTGAATGGTTTAAAGCCTGATTTCATTTGGTTCTCTGAATCAGTTCATCGCTCATTTCTTAAAGGAATGCGTGATGAAGGGTTCTTATGTCATAGTGATGCTGAGATGTATCAAGTATTTGATGTTCTTTATGATTACGACATCATTCATGAAGCAGAAGCATACTGGGATGGTAAGAAACCATTAAGTGCTTTCATTGATCAATTAAACCTACAGGAAGTGATCTATCCTGCCAACTACATTAAAGCACGATCTTATGAGAATCATGATATTCCAAGACTCATGAAAAGAACAGGTTCTGTGGATAAAACGAAGAACTGGGTAAGTGCTATCTTCTTATTAAAAGGAATGGCATTCCTCTTCAATGGGATTGAAACACTCACTGATGTTCTTCCAGATTTATTTGATAAAGATCCAATTCCATGGCATCAACTTGATGCAACTTGGGTTAAAGAACTCAAGAATCTTATTCATCTTAAGAAGCGTCCTATTTTCACAACGTATTCAACCTACACTTTAAAAGATGTTGGATTAGATATCTTTCATATTACATACAAGAAAGACAAAGAAACATTAGTCGCTATTCTTAATGTGTGTGGAGTTAAAGATGATGTCATCGTTGATCTACCTGATGGAGAATATGCGAATGAGTTTGATAGTTCTCTTGTGAGAGTATCGAGTGGAAGAGTTAGAATAAGTAATAAACCAATTATTATACATAAGATGTAATTAAGTGAAGTGGATTCCCTTCATCCGCACCATTCTGATACAGGCCCTCTTAAATAGAGGGTTTTTTCATGATTGTATAAACTATGATGAACGAAAATGGAAGAAATTGTCATTTTCGTCCATTTATTAGGTTATCAGGTTCATCATTTTTACCATCTCATTATACTTAAGTGGATACAAATGTCCACAAATTTCATTTACCATCTCTACAGTATGATATAACCTTTTTGCAATTTCGACTGGTTGCAACCCATTATTTACCAATAATGACATATGTTAGTGACTGAAATCATATATAGATATTTTGACTCCAGCTATCTTGCAATACCTCTCTTTTTTACACGTTAATGTAGTTGAAGCAAATCCTAGATTATAAGATACTAAACATTTATCATTTGTGTAGTCATGCATCTTTCCCTTCTACCGAACCGCTTTTGAACAATGTTAACAGAATTATACATATGCATGGATTTGATTTCTTGTTCTGACAAAAGGTAGAGTTAGGTACGGCTCGCCTTCCTCCTACACCAACCTTATCTCTTGTCAGTGCTGATAACTTATCAGAGCTGCTTTGCTTTATGTCAAGAGGAAGGTCACGTGTGGTTTATCTCCGCCAAAATGCAAAGCAACTGCTGAAAAGCGGGTTTGTTTAATGGATATGAACAACATTTGCAAGGATTTTATGATCCTTCTTCTAATTATCGATGTATATTAGAAGCAACTCAAGCGAATTTTCTGGATAGAGATCAACATAAGAAGCATCTATACACTTCTAATATCAAAGAGTATAAGTGGATTACGAAAATATGTAAGTATAGCATCCATTGTAATTCTTGAACCTCACAAAAAGTTATGATAAAATTATCACAAGTATTAATCAATGGGGGTGCTTTCATGTTTTTTTAATGATTCATAATTTAAACACAATAATATTGTATTGAACATTTAAGAAAGTTTTGTTTATGCAATGTAATAACCGATTTTTTATCGACAACTAGCGTATACTGGTGTTTATCATTTCTATTTCACTTAGTGAAGGATTTAAATTTTTAGTTTGCAATATAATAACAGTAAACTTGATCTAATTACGAAAGGAACTTTTATGGGAAAAGGTTATAGAGATATTTTAATCATTATTGGGGTTTTATTTTCTTGTATTTTTTTCATACCTGGGATTGGTTTAATAATTCCGTTCTATCATGGTGATGAAATTTTCTCGTGGTTGATTTTTTTAACAACATGGGTTGTTTCCAAAGATTTAATAAGCTTCACAGATAATTACATAAAAAGATCAAAGGGGATCAAGTAGTGAAAAAAACATCACTTTTATTATTATTCGTCTTTTTGTTTTCCTTCAACTTAACTTCAGTCAACTCAAATTTTGAATCTGTTAGCACGGAATTTAAAGAAGATAAGGTTTTGGTTGGGGTAGAAGAGGTTAATGATTTTCTTTCAAATGTGCTAAGTCTTGACGTTTCAAAGGGTAGTATTCTCGATACTGAGGCGATAGCAAGGAATATATATAGTATTAAAGGAGAGAATATTCAGAAACGAATATCCGCATATGATCAGCACATAGAGTTCCTTAGAGATAACTATTCTGTTGAAGAGTTGCAAACTAAATTTGGCTATGATTTAAATCAAGCAAACAGCATTGAGAATTTTGACTATTCATTTGATGGAAGAACTCAGGCATCTGCAACTGTACGCCTGTATCTTTATTATTATAATTATAAGTATAATTTAACTACTAACAAAACATCAATTTCACTTGAGACAAACGGTTATATTAACGGGTTTCCATTTAATGAAATTGGAAATAGAAAAACAATTGCTCTTGCTGTAACAGGATCAAATTCACAGTTCATGATGAGTGAAGAGCCGTATTTTAGTTCTTTTTACACGCATGATGGAGGTGTTACTGGAGTAAACCTAAATTATACTAGTTCAAGTGTTGGCAAGACGCCTTATCCAGGTCTTGGTGTTGTAATTTCATTTCCTTCATATATTACTGAATTAAATGGTCTAAGTGGAGGGACGCGAAGATATTTAAGTAGATTCACAGCAAGGTATCATGGGATAGCTACAAATGACGTGAATGTGGCTTCGATGAGGTCAACTATGGCATACAGAACACTTTCGTTGGGTGCATCTATAGGAATTGAATTTAGTCAGACTCCATTATCTTTACAATTGACAATAAAACCTCATTGGGCTACAGAGTTAGATATTATTAGAACAATTCAAAGATAGATAATTAATACTGAATTACTTTGAATAGAAAAATAGTATTTATCAAAAAAATTGCAGGATAGTTTAAATAATTCTTGTTGAGGTTCACAGTTGAAGAAGTGAACGAAAAATGAACGAAATTTTGTGTTTATTTTTCTGATTACACAGAAAAATTTCATAAAAATTAACCCGAAACACACTAAATAATTGTGTTTTAATAATGTGATATTATATTTATTCTGAATGTCTACGCTCCCTTCATCCGTACCATTACTTTCAATTAAAACATCAAGAAATTGATGTTTTTTTCTAAAGTTTTTTGATATCTTGAGACATTTTCAAATTCTAGATATTGATATTTGATAGCATTTATGCTATCATAAATTTGTAGCTTGGAGGGGAATACATGAAAGAGATTAAGTTTTTTGAGAACTCTGATGGGAACTCAGAATTGTGGGATTTCTTAGAAGAGTTAAGAAACAAATCATCTAAGAATAAAGATTGTCATGTGCAGTATAAGCAAATAATATTCTATATAGAGTTGCTTAGGATTAATGGGACAAACTTACCAAATACAATAGTTCGTCGTTTAGATGAGGATATTTATGAATTGAGACCAGGTAAAAATCGTGTTTTGTTTTTCTGTTTTAAAGAGAACACATATATATTATTACATCACTTTAGGAAAAAGACTCAAAAAACACCACCAAGTGAAATAGATAAAGCAAAAGCAAAAAGAAACGAATATATCAAAAGGGAAGGAAAATAGAGATATGAAAACATGGAACAATTATAAAGACTATGTTAAGTCTTTCGATGAAACAAGCAAACAAGAAATAGAGGACCTCGAAATACTTGCAAGCATTGTTAGCGAAATAATAGCAAAACGTAATTTACTTGGTTTAAGCCAACGTGATCTTTCAGCAATCTGTGGAATACCACAGTCATCTTTAGCAAGAATTGAAACATTTAAGATTACACCAAAAATGGATACAATATTGAAAATAATGAGACCATTGGGATTAAAATTGACTGCAGTCTCATATAAGTAATAAATAAGTAAATATTAAATGAGATTAGAACATACATTCGGATCATAGTAAGTCCGAAGAAAATTTGTGCAAGACTTAATTTAGGAAGATAAAAAATGAACTTACTCAGTGACTGAGTAAGTTCATTTTATCTTATTGATCCTTCTTTAAATATTCTTCCTTCTCAAATCTCATCATGATACCTGAAAATAAATGATACTGATGTTTGTAAGATAAATGATTAAGGTTTCTAGAACGAGCACGAATAGCTCTTAAATCTGTGATTAATTTCTTAACAATAGTCTTACCTTCATAAGCTAATGCTTTTGAATTTTCTTCAAAGGATTCTAGTCGATCATCTTCAAGAAGTTCATGTGTGAGCGTATTACGCTTTACAACCCAATCTTTAAT
>DITO01000139.1:0-18364 GCA_002422065.1 Erysipelotrichaceae bacterium UBA6182
TGAATGCCACCATCCACAAGCATAAGATCAGGAAGTGGTTCACTTCCATCCAGAGCTTTGTATAAACGACGATACAGCATTTCACGCATATTTTCAAGGTCATTGTTTTTACCTTGAAGTTTATAACGACGATATTTAGTCTTGTTAAATTGTCCATTTTCAAAGACAATACGTGCTCCAACACTGAGTGCTCCAAACGTATGTGAGACATCCACCATCTCAATTGAGCGTATCATATCAACATGTAAATGCATGGCTAGAGAATCTAAAGCATCTTCAATATCAATGCCTTTCTTCTTAACACGATTCAAATGATAGACCAAAGCTTGAGTTGCATTGTCATGTGCAAGAAGAAGCTCTTTAACTTTATCGCCTCGTTTTGGAGAACTGACTTTAATCCCTAAAGCTTCACTTAATAAACTTGCATTCAAAGATTCAGGCACCATTAAATGAGTTGGTTTAGGGGTATGTTCATAATACTCTAAAATCAATGTTTGAATCTGATCTTCCACCGGTTGCATAAGATCATTAATCCAATCATCTTTTTTAACGATCTTACCCTCACGAATCATAAAGAAACAGAGTGATAATAAACCTTCTTGAGTAGCATAACCAATAATATCATGTTCACTCTTAAAGTTAGTAATGGTTTGACGATTCGATACGTATTCAGCTGAGCGTAAACGATCTCTTAGCGTTGCAGCAAGTTCATATTGGGTGCGTGAAGAAGCTAGAATCATATCTTGGCGAAGTTTCTCAATTAGATAATCCCAATCCCCTTTTAATACCTTTTTTACATCTTCTACAATCTTTGCATATCCTGCTTGTTGGATAAATCCTTGGCATGGTCCTGAGCATTGTTTGATATGGTAATAAAGACACACGTTCTTTGGTAAGGTACGACATTTTCGTAATTGAAACACATCATGAAGTAGTTTTATGGTATCACGTGCTGCTCTTGCGTCAGGATAAGGTCCAAAATACATCGCTTTCTTATCTTTCTTACGATCACGAACCACAAGGAGTTGGGGAAATCTTTCACTTGTTAACTTGATCATTGGATATGTTTTATCATCCATAAACATAATGTTATATATTGGACGATGTTGTTTAATTAAATCTATTTCTAATAGTAACGCTTCTTTTTCACTTGGTGTAACAATAAAAGATACATCCAATGCATCAAGAACGAGTTTGGATGTTTTCCCTTCATGAGGACGGTTAAAATAGGAATTGACACGTTTCTTCAAATCCTTCGCTTTTCCAACATAGATGATTGTTCCAGCATCATTCTTAAATAGGTAACATCCACTAAGTGAAGGAATGATATCTAGAGAATCTTTATGAATCATTTAAAAGTTACCACCGTTGCGACAATACCCCCTTGTTCAAGTGGAGCCTGAGCATGTGATTTCACATTAGGATGGCGAGATAAGTGCTCACTAATGACTTTCTTTAATATTAGTGTACCAACACCATGAATAATAATCCCAGAACTAATGTTGTTTAAAAGACAGTCTTCAATATAATCATTGACTTTCGCAATGGCTTCATCCCCACGCATTCCCACCACAACACACTCAAGTAAACTTCCTCGAGGTGCACTTGATGGTGCTGAATAGGTTGCCACGTTTTTCTTTGGTTTTGGGGATTCCGTTTTCTCTAGTTGAGATAAAGACGCTTTAATGCGCATCCCATTCATATCAATCATGGCTTGTTTTCCCTTAATCTCAAGCACTTGTCCACTTCGCTGTGATCCTTTGACTTTAACGTAATCATGAACACCAATCGTTTCATCCACTTTAACAATCGTTTTTGGAGTAATCGCAACAACTTCTTTCTTAATACTTTGAAGCGCTTGAGTCACATGCTTTTGTTGAGATGCTTCCTCTAGATACATTTGAATTTCTTCAAGAGCTTCTGCAGCCTTCTCCTGAATGAGAGCTTGTGCTTGTTGTTCAATGGATTCTAGTTTTGATTTAAGAGCTTGCTCTTGAAGTGATACACTAGTTTTCTGATCTTCAAGTTCTTTTGTCTGTGTTAATAATGTCTCTTCAAGAAGTTGATTCGTTTGAATTTGCTCATTAAGGCGATCTAATAAAAGCGTGGTTTCACTACGTTTTGTTTCTAGTTCTTCAGATGCACGTTGTAGTAGTGATTCAGGTAACGCAAAACGTGATGCAATCGCTAATGCATTGGATTGTCCTGCTTGGTGAGGAAAATAGCGATAGGTTGGAGATAAAGTTTGGATATCAAATTCAACACTTGAAATCATAACACCATCCCACTCATAAGCAATTTGCTTAATACGATTGTAATGCGTTGTCGCGATGAGGGTACATTCTTTCTTATAAAAGGCATCAAGGATCGCAATCGCTAAACTCTCACCTTCATCAGGATCAGTCCCACTTCCTAACTCATCTAGGAGTACAAGGGATGATGGTGTTACTTTAGTAAGTATTTGTGAGATATTGGATATATGAGAGGAGAATGTTGAGAGTGAACTTTGAATGGATTGTTCATCCCCAATATCTGCAAACACCCCATCATAATAAGGAAGTTGAGCAGTTCTCACTAAGATCGGTAAACCGGCATAAGCCATGAGTGTAAATAACCCAATAATCTTTAAAGCAACTGTCTTACCCCCAGTATTGGGTCCACTAATGATGCATATACGTGTAGTTTCATCAAGGTGATAGGTATTAGCAACAACACTTTTTGGATCAATTAAAGGATGACGTGCTGCTTCTAAATGTAAGCTTTTACCACCAAGTGTTGGAATATTGCCATCACGATCTAAACCATAAAGTGCTTTCGCAAACCAAACATCAAGCATCATCAAGGCTTCATGAGAGGCCATTAATGTTAAGGCATGTTCCCCTACAAAATTAGAACATTCCCATGCAATGCGTTCAATTTCATTTTCAATATTTGATTCAATGGTTTGTTTTTGATTATTAAGTTGCATTAAAAAGGCTGGCTCAACATAAGCACTTTGACCAGAAGCAGATTCTCCTACAATCAAACCATTGAATGTATTCTTTTCTGAGACCTTTGCCATGAGCACATAACGATCACCACGCATCGTAACGACTTGCTCACTTAGTTTACTAGCATTTTGTCGCATAAAGTCTTGAGTTTGTTTACCAATCGATCCTTCCACATCACGAAGTTGTTTACGAAGTGATTTTAAGGTAGGACTTGCACTATCTAGAACTTCACCTGTGGGTGAGAAGCATGTATCAAGGCGATTGACTAAAGGCATGTGTATCACCATGCCATCTAAAACATCAAGAACACGCTCTCCTCTTAAAGTCTTAAAAATCTGTTTCTTTAATGTTAAGATACGATGATTAACTTTGTTAAGGGCTACTAAATCAAGAATGTCACAAAGACCTCCTTTAGAGGCTTTAATGAGGGTTGATTGAGTATTACTTAATCCTTTTAAGTAATGGTCTCCCCCAGATAGGATGTATTCCATCGCATCATGGGTATCACTAAGACGTTGGGATATTTCCAAACGCTTAAATGAAGGCGTTAATCCTTGAAGAACAGCTTTGTTGTCATCGAAATGAACATAAGTAGAAACTATTTCAAGGATTGTTTTAAATTCTAAGGCATCATTCATTGGTGTTGCTTCTTTCTAAAAATTCATCAATAACGGCTTCATCGATTCCAAGTTGAAGTAGCCATGATTTAAGTCTTGATTTTGTTTCTTCATCGAGTTCTTGAGGCTGTGAGAAGTGAGTTAGTAAATCTTTAGTTGCTTCAAAAGATTCAATCACTCGCTCATCCTCTATAAATGTTAATGTCATTGATTGAATTGGTGAAAGCCATGATGCATTCACAACACTAGGTCCAAATGAAAACCAAGGAAGTAATAACACTAGACTGATCACAAACAACCATATCCAGGAACCTAATAAAGAGAATGCTGATCCAAATAAAGCATTAATGGGTTTAAGTAAAGGAATCTTTGAAATAACTTTAATAACAGGAATAAATAAAAGCATTAGGATTGAACCTATCGCGAATAAAATGAAGAACCATACGATTTGATTAGCACTTTGTAGCATAGATCTTAAGATACTTGCATCGACAGTAGCATCTTGAATATTGATAAGCATCCATTGTTCAGAAGCCCATGGCATGAGGGTTGTCGCAAACAATAAAGCAATCCCTAAGGATAACAGTTCGAAGAGTTGTAGAAGAAAGCCCTTTTTAAGACCTGATCTAAAACGCAACAGTATAAACAGAACAATCAATGCATTGATCATCCATGGATTTTGAAGTAATGTTTCAAACATAAATTTAACCCTCCGAAGCGATTATGTGTATGCTACAATATTACCATGAAAACCATACTGTCGACCACTCTTGATTCAAACCAACGAGCACGACTAATAAAAACATATCAATCGTATGCCGTCCCCTTTAAGCATGCCTATATCACGCATGCATTTAAAGTGGATGAAACACTTATTCAAATCTATACTTCAGGAAAAGTTGTCTTTAGTGGTCCTCAAGCTGAAATCTATAAAGAACTCGTTTCTCCTACTCAAAGTGTTAAAACCCATGCAGGAAGTGATGAAGTTGGTACTGGTGACTATTTTGGACCTGTCGTTGTATGTGCATGTGTATGTAATGAAGAACACAGTGCTTTGTTGTCTTCAAAAGGACTTATGGATTCTAAACTCATGGATGATGAAACAATGATTTCTTTATATCATGAATTCAAAGACAGTATTCCACATTCGCTTATGATTGTCTCACCGTCTAAATACAATGAAATTCATCGAACCCATAATATGAATGCCATTAAGGCAAAGCTTCACTATGAGGCTTATATCTTTCTATCTAAGAAATCACCACTTCCTTCACTCTGTGTTGTTGATCAGTTTACACCAAAAGATATGTTTTATAAATATCTTAAACTTACACCTAACTCAGATATTCCCCTTCATTTCGAAACGAAAGCAGAATCCAAATACATTGCAGTTGCCACTGCTAGTGTCTTCGCAAGGGCTGTATTTGTATTAACACTTCGCCAACTTGAGAAACACTATGAAATGCCTCTTCCTAAAGGAGCTAGTGATCGTGTGGATGAAGCAGCAAAAGCATTTGTTTTAAAGCATGGTCAAGATAAACTAAATCACGTGGCTAAACTACATTTTAAGAATACTTCACGTGTGTTAGATAAATAAAAATGGAGGCATTATGGCATTATCAGCTTTACCAATCGTTATCATTATTGTAGGTGTTGTATTACTTGTCATGGTTTTTATAGTTATTGGTTCAATAAAATAGCGACGAATTGAATTACTCGTCGCTTTTTTCTTTGGTTGAAATCTTTAGATCTACTTTGTGATCAAGTTTAATGAGTTGAACACCTGCTTGTGTAAGCATGCGTTTTGAAGCAATCACTGAAGGCGTATTGGAATATTTATCACTTTCGTAGACAAGTGATTTTATACCTGATTGTATAATAGCTTTAGCACATTCGTTGCATGGAAATAAAGAGACATACATCGTACATCCATCAAGTTTTGACGTTGCATTTAGGATAGCATTAAGTTCTGCATGAACGACATAAGCATACTTACTATGTTCATAGTCTTCATGACCATCCCATGGAAAATCGTCATCACTAATGCCTGTAGGAAAGCCATTGTAGCCTAAACCTACGACTTTCTTAAGTGGTGTAACAATGCATGCGCCAACTTGAGTGTTAGGATCTTTTGATCGCTTAGCACTTAAGTGAGCCATTCCCATAAAATAATCATCCCAAGATATAACATCAAGACGTTTCATGTTATCCTCCATAAAAGCGTACAAGCGCTTCTGCTAATGAGCGAACATACCATTGTAATGGTTGAAAATCGATGGATGCTAAAGTATTCAATATTTTCTCATCTGTTGTTGGAAATAATGGTGTTACATCTGTTCCTTGAAACATTAAAAACACAAGTGCAAAACCTAGAAACATGCCTGCATATTGAGCGTTTTGTTTAAGACCAGCCCATGATTTCTTCGTTGATAGTGATATACCCACTAGAACACCGGCAACAAATCCACCTAAATGTCCTAAGAAAGAAACCCCAGGTAATAGAGATATGAAAACGTTGATGAGTAAGATATTTATAAAACTCATGCGAACTTGAGGTTGACGAATAGTTCCACTCTCAAATGCCATCACCACGATTAATCCTAATAATCCAAATAATCCTGCACTTGCTCCTACAAGTAAAATATTACCTTGGGCAACAAATACAAACATTGAACCACTTAGTACACTTAAGATAAACGTCATAAGCATTTTTGTACTACCCACTTCTTTTTCGGTGATACGTCCAAGGTTGAGTAAAGCATACCCATTCATCAGTAAATGAGTAACACTAATATGAACTAAGCCAACACTCAGTAAGCGCCAGTATTCAAAGTGAGCCACCATGAATGTTTTATAGTATGCCCCAAACATAATGGCTGCCGCTGCTGGGTCATTAATAAATCTTCCAACAATATTGATTAGTGAGAAATTAATAACCATGATGAGTAATAAACTAAAAGTGACGATAGGCACATTAAAAACAGTTTTAACTTTAATTTTCTTACGTCGTGTTTTTTTCTTTACCACTGGTTGTTCACTAAAATCTGGAGTGACTGAAAAAGCAGCAGTAATCCCTGCGAATGTCTTGGTAAGCATTGGGTCTATAAACTCAGAGGTTGCACGAACTTGTGTTAAGCGCTCATCACTCTCTCCATCTTTGTTATTGACATGAATGTCTAAAAGACTTGATTGAATACTGAGATTTTTTGCTAAACTATCATGGGTAGTAATAACCCGATTAAGTTCAAAATAGCTTTCATCAATACTTTTAGGAGAAAGGCGAATGATAGGATGATCTGTCCTTTTAGGATTAGTCATCCAAATCTCATCATAAGAAGCTCCCATCTTTATCAACTGATATTGATGATTAAACACAAAGTAGTGCATGAGTTGTAACATTTCTTTGTTAACTTGAATTACACTCATAGCAAATCCTTTCTTGCTAATTCTATAAGTTCTTCCATACGACTAGGCATTTTTGCTTCAAAATGCATAGGTTGCTTTGTAATAGGATGAATTAAATCAATAGCTCGGGCATGTAAACATTGTCCAAATGACGAATCAATAAGTTTGCGTGGTCCATATTTTGGATCATTAACGATTGGAAATTTAATATAACTAAGATGCGCACGAATTTGATGAGTTCTTCCTGTTTCTAAGCGACACTCAATGAGTGAGAAGCGTGGCATAGTTTCTAGAACACTAACATAGGTCACTGCATCTTTCGCATTCACATGCGTGACTGTCATCTTCTGACGATCATTGCTATCACGACCAATGGGAGCATCAATTTTAAACTCGACTGGTGTAACTTGTCCATGAGTTAATGCGATATAGGTACGCTTCATGGTTTTACTTTGAAGCTGTAAAGATAAATCTTGATGGGCAACATCATTCTTAGCAACCACGATACATCCACTTGTTTCTTTATCAAGACGATGAACGATACCAGGTCGACGAACTCCCCCAATAGTGGAAAGATCACTTACTTGTGCAAGTACTCCTTCAACTAAAGTAGGCTCTCTAACACTTTCACTTGGATGAACAACTAAACCTGAAGGCTTATTAATCACAACTAAATGTTCATCTTCATAAAGGATTTCTAGATTCATCATCACCGGTACTAGTTCGAGTGATGTTTCTTTTTGGGTAACTTGAACAATGTCATTCTCAAAGACTGATTTAGATTTAAACGTTTCTACATCATTATAAAGTACATACCCTTCATCAATGAGCGTTTGTGCATGTGAGCGAGAGATGTCACACATCGCTGCCACAACTTTATCAAGTCTTTGTCGATGAAATTCATGCGACACGATAAATTCAATGACGTTTGACATAGAGAACTCCTTTCAACTCATAGATGAGTAAGGCGATGACACCCAGTGTTAATGCAATATCTGCTACATTAAAAATTGGAAAATCATAACCAAAGATTAAGACATCGACAAAATCAACGACATAACCTAACATCACACGATCAATGAAATTACCAATAGTCCCACCAATCATGAAGACAAGTCCTAGTCGCTCTAATGTAGTCTCAGGACCTAAGCGTTGATACCATACAATAAAGATGGTTAAGGCAATGAGTGTTACTGCAATCAAAAAAGGAATTTGATTTTGAAATAAACTCCATGATGCTCCAAAATTGCGAGCATGTGTGATGGATAAAAACGAAGGAATGATAGTGATGGAATCATTTAAAGGCATTGTCATCACAACAATCCATTTTGTGAGTTGGTCAAGGCCAACTAGGGTGATTAATATAAGTGCATCTAATTTTTTCATGGGTGTATTATACCATTTTAAAACCCCTTTGACATCCTAAAGCACACTTGATACACTATGTAACATGATAAAAAATAACCTATGAACAACCTTACTCGAACTTTCCCCTCACTTTTCATCATTTCGCTTCCAACCTTGCTTGGATATCTTTTTTTTGGTATCAGTTATGGTTTTATTATGCAAAGTATCGGAATGAATTTACTAACCACACTTTTATTCAGTGCTTTTGTCTATGGCGGTTCAATTCAATACATGGCCATCCCATGGCTTGTGACACCTTTACCTCTTTTCACCATGTTCTTTATAAGTATCCTAGTGAATATTCGTCATGTGTTTTACAGCATGAGTCTTCATTCACGCTTTAAGGAGTTGTCATGGTTTAAACCATGGGCTATCTTTACACTAAGTGATGAAACATTTACGATTTGGGGATTATATCCTCATCTTTCTTCAAAGTCTATGGTGGTGGTTAGTACCTTGCACTATTTTTATTGGATGGGTGCAGGTGTTCTTGGTCATATCTTGGCTTCCAATGTCTCTTTCACACTTCAAGGATTAGATTTTGTGTTAACTGCACTTTTCTTTAGTGCTTTATTAAATCGTATCAGTGATCGTAAAGAGCAAAAGTATGCCCTTCAAGGTTTAGTCATTAGTCTACTATGCTTTATCGTTTTTCCTCGATTAGTTGCGTTGGGTGTAAGTCTTATTGTGTTAGTGATACTTGCATTATTCCAAACAAATAAGGAGGGTACCCATGAGTAGAAATACAACCATTATCCTTATCATCTTAATGTTAAGTACTTTACTCCCTCGCTTTGCACCATTTTGGTTCTACAAGACCTTCAAACAATCCTCATGGTGGAAATCTTTCGCACTTGTGATGCCTTCATTACTTCTAGGTGTGCTTGTTATGTTATCACTCTCAGATACATTCTTTAATTCCCTACAGTGGATTGAAATAAGCGGATTAATGGTCATGGTTGGAGTACACTTAACTTTAAAGAAACCTATGATTACCCTTGCAATCGGATCTATCTTTGTCATTCTACTTAAAACACTGCTTTAAAAAAGACACACCTTGTTAATGAGGTGTGTCTTGTTTCTTATTGATTTAAAACTAAAGCTTCGTATTCATCATCTCCAAAGTGAGTCACAAAGTGTGTTAACACATCAATAGTAGCCTTAACATCTTTATGATGTACAAGTGCATAATGAGAGTGAATATAACGACTAGGAATTGACATAGTAATCGCAATAACACCTTTTCCAGACTTATGAATCTCTCCAGAATCAGTACCACCTGCTGATAGCATTTCGTATTGGACATCAATATCTAAATCTTTCGCTATTTTTGCCACATGAGCTAATAAACCACGATGAGCAAAATGAGATGCATCTGCTATTTCTAATGTAACCCCATGTCCCATCTTAATACGTTTATCCCCTTTTGGAATATCGGTCGCAATCGTCACATCCAGTGTGATTGCAACATCAGGATTTATCATAGTCGCTGCGGTCTTAGCTCCACGAAGTCCGACTTCTTCTTGAACAGTACCTACTCCAACCACATGACTTTTTGGAGTCACATCTTTAAGATTTATCATCACTTGAGCCATAATAAGTGCTCCAATACGATCATCCCAAGCTTTAGTCGCAAGCATAGAACCATCACCAAGTGAGAAGAACTCACTATGAGGAGTGACCATGTCTCCATATTGTATCCCTGCATCTAATGCTTCTTGTAAGCTCGTAAAGCCACAATCTAAGAATAGATCGTTGACTTCGATCACTTGTTTGCGAACTTCAGGTTTCATTCCATGTGGAGGTTGTGAGCCAACAATCCCAATAATTTTATCTCCTGCTTGTGTCGTTATTGTGAGAGGTTTAGAAGGTAATACATGGCCCCACCATCCACCGACTGGATGTAGTTTAATAAATCCTTGATCATCAATATGTTTGACTAAGAACCCAACTTCGTCAGTATGGCCAGCAATCATAATTGTCTTAGATCCAGATCCTTTTTTCTTGAATGCAATAGATCCTAAATGATCATAGAAGACTTCATCAACACATTCACTCACATATCGTTTTAAGACACGTGAAACTTCTTTTTCATTCCCAGCAATACCATCAGCTAAAGCCACTTCTTTCATCATCGAATAATCGATGGTTTCATTCCATACTTTTTTTGACATGGTTCCTCCTAGTAGTGTTCGTCTTGACGAACATGATTTTTCTTATGTTTACTAATATAGGCCTCAAAGATCATTTCAGAAGTAAAGTCACACAGTTCACCAATATTTGCATAGGCTTGATAGGCTTTCTTAAGGTGATCTACATCAAAGTATTCGACACATAACATGATTGACTGATAGGCATGAAGTGTTGCTTCACTTAAGGTTGATGATGATGGGGATGCTTCAATGACTGGTGAATAATCTAAATCAATACATAAGGAATTAAGGAAATGAAGCCCATCAGCATATTCTTCAAGTAAGATTGATAGTTCTGAAGCTGGTTTATGACTCCAGTACTTAAAACAACGGGTTTCATTCACGAACTCAGAGAGTTCGACACATAATGCTAAAGTGCGATCAATGCGTGTATTTTCTCGATTCGTTTGATGGGTTGTAAAGATACGCTCATCGAGTTCTCGTTGATAAGGCATATACAAGGATGTGTCAATGATCATGTTTCCTCCTTCTAATCATCAAGTTGTTCAAATTGATGAGTATAAAGTTCGTAGTATCGTTTCTTAAGATTAATAAGTTCATTGTGAGTTCCCGATTCAACGATACGACCTTTTGAAATGACACATATCAAATCTGCATTCACAATAGTAGATAAGCGATGCGCTACAACAACTGCACTTTTACCTTTAAGTAATGTCTTAATCGCATCTTGAAGGATGGCTTCATGATTTGAATCAATGGATGCTGTCGCTTCATCAAGAATGATTAATGATGGATTAGCACATAATGCACGAGCAAAGCTTATAAGTTGTTTCTCTCCAACAGACAGCTTAGCTCCACCTTCTAGTACTGGCTCATCATATCCTTTTTCAAGTTTCATAATGAAGTCATGAGCATGAACTGCTTTAGCTGCTGAGATAATGTCTTCAAGACTTGCATTGGGTCTTCCATATGCAATATTACTAGCAATCGTACCCATAAATAAATGAGGGGTTTGTAAGACATATCCTAAGGATGAGCGAAGCCATGACAATGGTCGTTCTTGAATGTTGATACCATCAATAAGTATTTGTCCTGAAGTAGGTTCATAAAAGCGACATAACAGATTGACAATGGTAGATTTACCACCCCCACTCTCTCCAACTAAAGCCACTGTTTGTCCTGCTTTGATTTTAAGATTAAAGTCAGTAAGGACATTTTCTCCTTCAATATAGTGAAAGTTAACATTGTCGAAGACAATGTCTCCTTTTAGTGGAATATGCTCATTTGTGACACTAACATCAACAATATCTTCTTTGGCATCTAATAAAGATAATACCCGCTCTGCACTTGCTTGTGCCATTTGCATTTCTGCAAGGATACGCGCAATGTTTCTTAAAGGTTCAAAGAAAGCATTGACGTATTGAACATAAAGTAATAATGTTCCTAATCCTAGAGTTCCTACAAGGACAGCTTGTCCTCCAAAACTAAGGAGAGAAGCACTTGAGATGGAAGCAAAAGCGAAGACAATAGGCATAAAAAGTGATGAAAATAATGCTGATCGAATTGACTTTTGACGCATGCTCGTAGCTAATGTAGAAAACGATTTTTCACGTTTAGGTTCAATTGCTAATGTCTTAATGCTCTTAATCCCTAAAATCATTTCTGAGAAATCAGCAGTAATCATTGAGTTGATCTTACGTACATCACGATAGGCTTTTAGAATTTGCTTTTGAAAATAGCGTGCAATAACATATAAAACTGGAACCATGACAAGGACTAGAAGTGCTAAATAGGCATTGATAATAAGCATGACGACACTGATACCAATCATCATAGCTAATCCCCATACCATATCAAGAAGTCCCCAAGAAACAATTTCAGATAATCTGTTTATGTCTGAAGTCATCCGTGACAAGATCCAACCTGACGCATGCGTATCATAATAAGAAAAAGAAAGACGTTGTAGTTTTTCAAATGAAACCTTACGCATATGATATGCAAAGTTCATTTCAATTTTTCCAGCTTGCTTAATAAATAAATAAACCATGAATGTTTGGACAACAATTAACATAACATACAATGATGCAAACAAAGGAATGCGATCAAGATAGCGTCCAGCTGATATAAATTCATCTAAAGCGAAACGATTAAATAGTGGGAAGATAACATCGCCTAATGCGAGGGTTACCATAAACGAAAATAGAATTAGAACATCTCTTTTAAAAATCCATAGTATACTCAATATTCGCTTCCACAGTCCTTGATCTAAGGACGGAAGCGAGGAAAACTCTTGATCATCCATGGTGCACCTCCTCTTGTAAACTTACAACATGAGCATAGTCAGCACATGAAGTCATAAGTTGATCGTGTGTTCCTTGAGCAATCACTTGCCCATCTTTTAAGAATATAATTTTCTCAGCATGTTTAGCACTCGCCACTCGATGCGTAATGATGAGTGTGGTGAGTGGGTAGTCAACTTGATCAAGGGCTGTGCGTACATGCGCATCAGTCTTAGCATCAAGGGCTGATAATGAATCATCGAATATTATCATTGGAGAGCGAAGAATGAGTGCACGTGCCATGGCTAAACGTTGCTTCTGTCCACCTGATAACGTAACACCATTTTCTCCAACTTTTGTTTCAAGTCCAGCTTCAAAATTCTCAATCATGGATGATAAAGAAGTTTGAGTCAATATTGAATGAATTAATTCATCATTCATTTCACTGCTAGCCACAAGTAAATTATTGCGAATAGAATCAGAGAATAACGTAGGTTCTTGTAAAACGATGGAACATTGTGATCGAAGTGAATGTTTAGAGATATCAGACAATGGTACTCCATCCATGAGAATAACACCCTCACTTGGTTCCACTAAACGAGCCATTAAACTGACAATGGATGATTTACCACTCCCTGTTGCTCCCATGATAGCTACAGTGGAGTATGCATCAATCGTAAAGCTAACCCCTTCTAAAACCTTCTTGTGATCATCAGGATAGATGAGTGAGACATTATCAAACTCAACTTGACCAACCACTTTATGCTCAATCCCTTCATTAACATTTTCAATTTGATAGTTCATAAGTTGAGCACAACGTGTTAATGCCACATCAACTTTCCCCATATCACTGAGTATTCGACCAACATTTCGAATTGGCCATAATACCATGGACACGTAGGAAACGAAGACGGTATATTCACCAACACTTAACTGCCCTCTTAATACAAAACTAATACCAGTAACAACTACTAAAACAATCTGAAGTAATATAAAGAAATCTGAAAGACCCCAGTACATCCCTAATTGATGAATGAGTTTATATGTTAAGTCACGATAAGTTGCATTTCTTGATTCAAACTTACTCATCTCATGACTTTCTTGATGAAAGGCTTTGACGACTCTCACCCCTTGAATATTCTCTTGAATCGTAGTAGTCAGTTCACTTTCAGCTTCATCACTCGCTTTAAATGCCTTTTGCATACGTTTAAAGAACACGAAAGCAAACGTGAAGATGATCGGCATGACCATCATTGAAATCCATGCAAGATTAGGTTGAATACCTAATAGGATGACAAATGCCATGGTTGACATAAAGATGGCATACATTAATTCAGATAATTGAGATGATAGAAATCGACGAAGTACATCGACATCAGACGTCACACGCTGAATCATATCTCCAGAATGATGACTACTCCATTCTTTATGAGAAAGGCTTAAAACATGCTTGTATAGTGCATTTCTTAGTGATTCAATGACACGCTCAGAGAGAATGGCATTAAAAGCTCCTCTCAAGAACATAAATATTCCTGAAAGCAGTGTTACTAACACTAACATAATTCCCGCAAGCCATAAGTTAGATCGTAAAACATCAACACTCACTATGGTGTTGGTAAGCCAAATAAAGATAGGATGAGAAGGTTCACTTAAGTTCAAGATGGTATCCACAAAAAAAGAAACATACAATGGTGTCATGAGAGTAAATAACACGACCAACATCGTAAACAGCAGTAAAGCACCAACCATCCAAGCCGTTTTTCTAATATGATTTAATAATAATTTATAAGAAGACATACGCTACACTTTCTACTTCGACACTCGAAGACGTTGTAAAGCCCCTGTTGCTAAGATCCCTGTAAGAAGTCCCGTTGGAATGGATAACCAGATAAGTGGTGGCATCCAATAAATCATAAACACTGAAGAATAAATAAGCATAATCATAAGTACTTGTCCTACATTATGAAATGCTGCAGCCGCAATTGATAAACCCACTACTGAAAACTTATTTGTTTTGTAAAGAAGCGCAACAAAGGTTGTGCTTATGAGTACTCCACTAAGTGAAACCCAGAAACCTGTTCCAAATAAAATGCCTCTTAGGAGTGAAGCAATGAGTACACGAGATAGATTTACTGCATACATGGTTTTTATCCCAAATAACATAAGTGCAATTAAACCTAGAATATTGGCTAATCCAAGTTTAACCCCAGGTACAGGAATAGGAAGTACAGGTTCAATTAAGTGAAAAACAATGCTCATTGCCATGAGCATCGTTATAATCATCATATTTTTAACATTTGCTTTACTATTCATTTGACCTCAAAATCGATATCCCCTTCTTTAGGGGCAACAATCACAATTAATATATGGTTTGGAAGACATGTGATTGGAACTAAGGATGAACTCACCCAGCCTTGAATTGAGCAAATATTGAGTGGGGATGTTTCTTTCTCAACACGAATACTTTGATCTTTTACTTCAATGAAGACTTCCCCAAGTGTTCCTTGAACAACGTAGTTTGCGTCAATAGACATATCGATGCGAAGTATTTCTTGATCTTTATAGGAAACTATCGCTACTCTTTGTCCTGAATTTGATGCATTAATAAGCCATGATATTGATCCATACAATAGTGTGGACCCAACGATTAAAATAATCACAAGCCATTGATCAAAACGATTTAGATGTTTCATAGGGTCCTCCTGTCATTTCATTATTATAACCCAATCTTAGCGATGAGAAAAGAAAAAAGTGGAACCCACTTTCTTACAATTTTCCTTGAAGTTCATATTTCTCAAAAACTTCTTTATCTGCAATGATAACCAGTAAATCATCGCTCTTTAAAACATATTCGGCATCTGGTGATAATGTAATCTTGGATTGACCATTTTGCTTAACCCCTACAACATTAACACCATATACAGCTCTTAGGTTTAAGTCCTTTAAAGAATGATTGACCCACTTCTCTGGAACAAGTAGTTCCGCTACCATCGTGGTTGCATCAAGATCGAGAAACTCTTTAAGATTTTTAGACATGAGTGTCTTAGCAACACGCTCTCCCATTTCTTTTTCGGGACGAACAACATAGTCTGCTCCAATTTTCTTTAGAATAGTCATGTATGTTTTGTTTTTTGCCTTGGCTACAATGTATGGAACATTAAGTTCTTTCAAATTCATAATCGCTAAAATAGAGGCCTCTAAATTGGTCCCCGTTGCGACTATGGCAACATCGACATCAGCGACACCGACAGCACGAAGTTGTTCTATGTCAGTGAAATCAGCCACGACTGCACTTGTTGCATATTCCCCTGCTCTATCAACATTGACAACATCATTATCAATGGCTATGACGTCATTATTGTTTTCTGAAAGTGTCTTTGCGATGCTTGATCCAAAGATACCGAGTCCTAAGATTGCATACGTTTTCTCATTTGATTTATTTTTTGACATGATGTCTCCTATCCGACAATGACTTGTCCATGAGGGTACTCTACTAAATTTGCACGACGCATAACACGATTCGATTTCAATGTATATGCAAGTGCAACTGGTCCAATACGTCCAACAAACATAAGTAAAATAATGATGATCTTACCCCAATTATTAAGGGAAGAGGTAATTCCCATAGAAAGTCCCACGGTTCCCATAGCACTCACTGCTTCAAATACAATGGCTAATGGATTACCTTGTTGAACAAATAATAACCCAATAATGCCGGTAAATACAATGATTAAACTTAATACTAAGATGGTTACTGCGCGTCGTAGTAAGTCACGAGATATTGTCTTCTTAAACAACACAAGTGAATCTTTATTTCTTAACTCAGTAATAACATAAAGAATAACTAATGCCATGGTGGTTGTTTTAATACCCCCAGCAGTTCCTCCAGGTGATCCCCCAATGAACATAAAGAGCATCATAACCACAAGTGTAGCAGGTCTTAATACTCCAATATCTAAGGTAGAGAATCCTGCAGTACGAAGTGTTACTGATTGAAATAAAGAAGCCATAATTTTATCCATAAGTGATAAAGATCCTAATGATGCAGGATTTGAGTATTCAGCTAAGAAAATAAACAACCACCCGCTTAAGATGAGAATTGCGGTTACGATTAAAACGAGTTTCACATGAATCTTTAATTGATTAAATATTCGCTTTATTGGTACTTTCTTGAGGATTGAACTTGACGATTTCTGAAGATCAAACCAAACACTAAAGCCTAAACCACCCATGATGATTTGAATCATAATGGTAAAATTCACTACAGGATTACTAACATAATTCTGTAATGAAACAGCCCCTAAGATATCAAATCCTGCGTTATTGAATGCAGATATTGATATGAATAATGCTTTGTAAAGGCCTTCTCCTAACCCATATGAAGGAATAAACTGGGTTGCAAGTAAAATCAACCCTGCAAGTTCAAAGAATAAAGTATATTTAATGATGAAAACAATAAATTTTGTGATATCAGCTAATGATGTTCGGTTGAGGGTTTCTTGCATCACTATTTTTTCATGAATATTTAATCTTCCCCCAATAGCAATCATAAATAAAGCAATAAAAGTCATGAGGGATAACCCCCCTATTTGCATCAAAAAGATTACTACTACTTGTCCAAAGATAGTGTATGTCTCAGCAACCACTAAAGGTGATAATCCTGTAACACAAACAGCGGATGTTGCAATGAATAAATGATCTAGATAAGGAGTAGGTATTTGCTGTGCAATCGGAAGTGACAAAAGTACACTTCCAATAAAAATAACAGTTAAAAAGCCTAGCGCAATTTGTTGTGCTGGGCGTAAAATAATCGGTTTTGAATCTACAAAGAATCGAGTGCTCATAATGTTGTACGCGAGTAGTATACCCCTTATCTATAGATTTGTCTATGTATACTTTGAAACGATGGTTTTCTATTCACAATCATCTTAATCACTTGCTTTTCATATGATTATATTTGATCAAGCCTATTAAAAGTGTTTCTTTCGAGTCTATTAACAATGTGATTCATTCTTATATCTTAGGAATTAATTGAAGTGCTTGTCAAGTGAAATCAGAGGATGATTTACTAATCAAGATAGACTCTATAACTAAAATTAAAGGAAAAACCTCCCTAAGGAGGTCACTTAATCAAGATAATGTATCGTGTAGGTAATTGTACCTACTTGAGAAATAGTACTGTACACTGAGCATACTTTTGAAGCCAACTCAAATGATTTCTCTACTGCGACTTTGTTTTGAATACCTTTCACATGAATATCCATATGAAGTGTTTCAATTGTGGCAGGTATTTCATCTCGTTTGAATCCTGAACTATGGTAACTCACAGATTCAACAGATAGTCTTTTCTTTTCGATGATCTCGAGAAATGTAGAGTGGAAACATGAAATAAGTGCTGCTTGGAGTAATTTATATGGTGATGCTTGATGAGGCAACATGCCAATACTGACACTTCCTTCTCTAAGCTCTAATTCTCCATCAAAGTTATGCTTAAACGTTACTTTTGCTTCTAT
>DITO01000139.1:18474-18680 GCA_002422065.1 Erysipelotrichaceae bacterium UBA6182
TTAACGTTGATTTCAAATCGATAAATCGTTGTGGATGCAAAATTAGACATAAGTTGTGGAAAGATACCGTATTGAATTTTTTGAATGGTATTACAACCACTAGCATCAAGAGCTTCAATAATTCCTGAATCTAAATCTTCAATGATTTCAGCAAATAGTTTTGCAAGCATCCCAATTGAGGCAACACTTAAAGTTAAAACTCCAGT
>DITO01000086.1 GCA_002422065.1 Erysipelotrichaceae bacterium UBA6182
CGTGTTACTGGCGATGAAATCAAGTATTATTATCATATTAAAAATAACCTAAAACCTTTACATCGAAAAGACCTTAAAATCTTGGTGTGTAAAGAACATGGGAACTACGCAACAGGAGGTATTTAAAATAAAATTATGGGAAATGAATTCAGAATTAAAAACGATGTGAAATTAAAAATTGTTGACGATACGTATTTAGAAATAGATTATGAGAAATGCTTTGCTAAGAAAATCTATTCAAGGAACTTTCCTGCGTTGATAGGGAAGAATGAATGGAATAGTCAAGGTAGCGAAGTATTGGGTATTCTTAACTTGCTTGAAAAATCAGATGACATTGATCCGTTCTACATGCTTCGTGGTGAAATTGCTGAAAGGTTTGTAGCGGAAGCGGTTAAGACATTCTTTGAAAAATCTTACGGTAAAGGGAATGTTGAGATTATCGTATTTGCAAATCATCAATTCAAGTATGGCGACCAATGGAACTACGATAAAGAAACTGGCAAGGGAAACAAAGAATTTGGTGGTCGCATGGACATAGGTGTTAAGGTCAAGACTGCTGATGGCAAGATATTAGCGTTCATTATTGAAGTGAAATCAAAGAGCATGAAAGACCATGAGAATATAGCGGTTAAGAAAGAATATCCTGAAAGCGAAACGTATCAAGGAATCTATCTTGCAAACATGGGTAATCAATCACAAATAACGATGTTTTGGGTATTCTTTACGGAAGAACAAGAAGCGGAATTAAAGAGCAAGGTTGAGGAGTGGTTGAAAGACAAGAGTAAACTACCAAAACTATCATTCGACCATAAAAATGTGAAGTATCACAGTACACACATTCAATTCAAACGTGAGGAAGTATGGCAAGACATGTTGGTAGCAAGACGCAACGTTGAAAAAATTGCTAGAGAAAAGAAAATACCACTATACATGTTTAGTGATAAAGACAAGAAAATTATCAAAGAACATATTAGTAATTATGAACGTATCGAAGAACTTGAAAACAGTAGCAGAAAAGAATTTGAAAAGGAAGTTGAGGAAGCCGTTAAATTAGGTGTGGCAGAAGAAGATTTGCCTTTCTAATGGCGAAAGTACTATGAAAAACAATAATAGCAATAGCAATACCGAAGTAAAAAAGTATTATTGGTTGCGACTTCACAAAGACTTTTTCAAGCGACATGACATAAGAATCGTAGAGGACATGGACAATGGAAAAGATTACATTCTATTTTACATGAAACTACTCTTAGAAAGTATCGACCATGAAGGAAGATTACGTTTTAGTGAAACGATACCATACAACGAGAAAATGCTAGCAACGATAACGAATACGAATGTTGATATTGTGAAGAACGCAATTAACGTTTTTAGACAATTAAAACTCATGGAAATTATGGACGACCAAACGATATACATGACACAAATCGAGATGATGTTGGGTGTGGAAACTGAATGGGCGGTTAAGAAAAGAGAGTATCGTGAGAAACAAAAAATGCTTAATCAAGACACTTTAGGAAATGGTGAGGACATTGTCTTACTTGAAAATCACGATGCTGAAAACAATGAGAATGAGGTTGAAGAAGATTGTGAAGATGAGGAAGAAGAAATCGTTGAAAAGGTTGTTAAGGATAAAAAACCAAAGGTAGATTATCAAGGAATGTTCGATAGATTTTGGGAAGTGTATCCAAGAAAAGTAGGAAAACCAAAATGCTTAAATTGGTTCAAATCACACAAGGTTACAGAGGAATTTGTTGAAGAAGTCATTAAGGCTATCGAACTACAAAAGACAAGCATTGAATGGACTAAAGTGAGTAGAGATACAGGTGTCAAAGGTGCGTTCATACCTCACCCACTCACATGGCTTAATCGTGGTGGTTGGAATGATGAACTTCACTACACAAAGCCTATTAGCGATGAACAAAAATTAAAACAACGTTGGGAGAAATTTATTGATGGAAAAGAATAAACTATCAGGTATCAAATTTGCAGAGGGCATGGAATACATAGAAAAATATTATACAAAGGAATATTTCAAAGTTGACCTTGATAATGTAATAGTCCGCAAATTATGGTATGACGTCTTTAAAAATGTGAGTGATGACGAATTTGAAATGGTTATAAAATCCTATTGTTTGAGTAATGTGTATCCACCGCAAAACCCATCAAGAATACTTGAACACGCAAGAAACATAACCATAAGACAGCAACTCACCGATGATGAAGCATGGGAGTATGGTTACAACCTCGTTAAGAGATACAACTTTAATATGAAGCGTGCTTGTGATGAGATGGAAGAAAATGGGTATCATGCGATGGCTCGTGCGTTTACTAAAATGGGTGGTAGGTTCGTAGGTCTTACGACTGCAAGCCTTCCATACCTCGAAAAAGATTGGAAGGAAAGATACCTTGATGAAATCGATCAAATCATTCGTATCAATGTAAACAGTGGCAACCTCATAGGAACTTCCACTCATAAACTGCTTGATGATAAAGGAAAGGACAATAAATAAATGGGAAATAAAAACGTTTATAGAGATATGGGTAAATCTGTATTCAGTGATGAGTGTTACACCACGAGGGCAGAAAGCGATAAGATAGTAAAATATTTATTAGAAAACGAGATATTGAAAAATAAAACTGTTGTATGGATGCCTTTTGACAATGAAATATCAAATATATTCATAGCACTGAAAAATATGTGGGGGGGGGAGATTATATTGACAAATTTAGAAATGGGTCTAGATTTTTACAATTACGAACCAATTCACTATGATATGATAATCACAAATCCACCTTTCAAAAACAGAACAAATCTTTTCAATAGACTGCATCAATTAGATAAACCATTTATTATATTACAAGCAACACAAATGTTTAATAATCAATTCTCTGTCAATTACCTTTGTGATTTTAGCGAAAACTATCAATTTATATTGCCAAGATCACGTATGAATTTCTTAACATATAATCCAGAAGAAGATATTGTAAAATCGAGTAAAAATGGTGCTGCTTTCTATTCTTTCTGGTTGTGCTATAAAATTGGTTTATCACAAACATTTAATTCTATAAGAGATAGTGGTAAAGAAAAGGAAGTCGAAAGGTATGATAAGCAAGGGAATGTAATTATTGATAATCATTTAGATTTATTCAATTATAAAAAGAAAGATGGAGATGAATAAATGGAACTAACAGAAAAAGCAATTTACAAAAACGGAATAAGTTATGTAAGGTTGGGAGATGACTTTAAGGATTCAAGGAATGTGTATGTAGGCAATCCACCAGAGAGAGTCGGATCGATTATATTTGTATTAGGTAAGAAACCCGTTTACGATGGACACAACCATAGGATAAGAAGATATGTTGATGGGTTTGTATTTGAGATAGAAAACGAAGTAAGCATATCGTGTAATGATTTCAAGAAGATAGCAAAGCACGTTTATGATTTGAATCAACACTACAAGGAGATGAAGAATAAAAATGGATAACGAATTAAGAGTAACGAAAGTGATTAAGATATTTACGGATAAGGTGCGAGAGCAACCGACATTCATTGTAACTTATCAAACGTATCAAAGTGATGATAATGTTGGTAGTAGAAGTGAGATTATTAGGGAAAAGGTTTACATCACAAACGCTTATTCAAGACACAGATATTATGGGTACACACCAGTGCTATTCATTCGCAGAGAGCATGAGCATGATATCAAGGTGCTAAAACTTGCACATATCATCAAAAAATCGTTAGAGAACGCACAGAGCATTGTGCATGAACGAGATATCAAGAACGCTATTAAAAAGGTTTTAAGGGGAAATATCGACAAAGGGAATGTTAAGAAAACAGTCCATTATGATGTGTATGGGGAAATCATGTTCAAAAGACCTCATGTTGATTTTATGACATTCACACAAGGTATGTATCGCAAGGTTGAAATAAGCATTGAACCTAAGGTTATGAGTGGCGAGGTGGGGAAATGAAAGTAACTATGAGAAGAAAGGCTGAAAATATAGCCGAACTAATGCCTAAAAATGAAGCAGTCGTAGAATTAACGGTATTATTAGACAAAGATGATTTTGATGAATTTGCAAGTGATTTACTTGATGATAGAGATTTCATTAAAGATAACGTAGAAAGTATGTATCAAGATAATATGGATGTAGACCATTGTATTTTAGTAACTTATGATGGCAGCGAACATGGAATATTAGTACAAAGTGAGGGTTATCATTACGCACGATATTCAGCATACTTTGGGATACCAGAAGATTATTGCTATTTCAATGTGGTGAAATATCCAAAAGAAAAACATGATAATATAACTGACAAAGATGCACCATTTTAAAGGAGAACAAAATGAGAAACTATAAATATCGAGGATTACCGTATGAAGATGTGGACTTTGATTTTATTGATGTTCATATTAAGAAAGATGAGTTTGTGTATGGCAACTTAATTGTAGATGGAAACAAGGCTTTTATCGTGAATGGCATTGTAGAAGTAACCGAAGATAACTTGCAACTTGAACAGTGGATTAGAGTAAGACCTGAAACGGTTGGGCAATTCACAGGCTTAAAAGACAAGAACGGTGTTGAGATTTATGATGGGGATATTATTCAAGTTGTAGCACACATGGTTACGTTACAGGGAAAACCAACTAAAGATGAAAAATCAATATCAACTTATAAGGTATTTTATCACCCTAAAAGATGTCAATGGTTTATTGAAAGATTAACTTCAAACAAAGGAAGAACAATAGGTTTTCAAGAAGAATTGAATTATATTGTTTCACATTATTGGGAAGTCATCGGCAACATACACAGTGGGGTGAGTGGGAGTGAAAAATCAACAAAGTAATCAACAACATCAAATCGTGTTAGACGCTTCCAAGAAGGATATACAATTCTACATTGAGGACACATATCAAATCGAGCAGTATCAAAAGCATAAGGATATGTTAGAGCGTAGTATCATGGCGAGAATGTTGGCGAATGGTATTGAGGAGTTGGGTGGTAAGGTTAGAATTGAACAAGAACATTACTTTGAGAACATTGAGATAGGAAAACTGCTATCGCTATTCTTGAATGAGGAACTTGCTAAGTCAATCGTGGTAACGGTTGACATACCCCTTACCGAAAAGAACTTGCGTGATACATACGGATTTACGGACGTTGCTATCAAACCACTCATCGACATTCTCAAATCAAGGTTATCAGCACACAAAGATGTGTTGAAGATAATTAAGAAAAAGGAGAAATGAAAATGGACTTAAAAGAACTATTATTCAATGAAACAACAAAAACAAGAACGGAAAACAACGCATTAGCATACAGCACAACTAAATCAGCAGTACTTGATCTGTTCGGTATCGGTGGTGCAGGTCGTAATTTAGAGGAATCTCTTGTTTATCAAAAGATTAGTCAAGCATTAGCAGAAGATAAAGAACTTGCTATTAGATGTTTACTATTCTTGGGTGATATTCGTTGTGGGCAAGGTGAAAGACGTCTATTTAAAATTGGTTTACAAGTGCTTGCAGATATTTTACCTAAACCAGTGGTTGAGAGAGTGCTTGATAATGTGCCAAACTTTACACGTTGGGATTATCTATTAGACTTCTTGACACACAAAACGTACGATAAATACGTATTAGAAATGATTAAAAACGAATGGTTAAAAGACACTCCATCGCTTTTATATAAGTGGTTGCCAAAACCTCATACGCATGGTAAGAAGAAACCAGAAGCAAAGATTATTTATTCTTATCTTGGTATTGATGAAAAAGTATACCGCCAAAAACTATCAAGAATGAGAAGTG
>DITO01000156.1 GCA_002422065.1 Erysipelotrichaceae bacterium UBA6182
GTTTATTCGTTACAGCCCCTTTTTTCTGCTTCTATGCAAGTTTTAGAAGACTACCCATTACTTCGCAATTCTAACTACTCCTTTTGTATTATCATTCCAATAATTTAATCAAAAATAAGCTATCTATAGTGACTGTTGAGGCATATGTTTTGATTTTATTTCGAATTCGAATTAATATAAGGTCATATCAATAAGGAGAAACCTATGAAACCATTAATTGGAATTCACCATGTCACTGCGATTACGAGCAGTGCAGAAAAAAACTACGATTTCTTTACAAATATTCTAGGCATGCGCTTAGTTAAAAAAACAATCAATCAAGATGATATCCATACTTATCATTTATTTTTTGCCGATGATAAAGGCAGTGCAGGAACAGATATGACATTCTTTGATTTTCCTGGGATGAACAAAGGTTTTAAAGGAACGAATGAAATATCAAGAACTGGATTTAGAGTTGCAGATAATGCAGCACTAAATTATTGGACAAAACGTTTTAATCATTACAACATTAAACACGAACCAATCAAAACAATGTTTAATCGTAAAGTCTTATTCTTCAGTGATTTTGATGATCAAGACTATGCTTTATTCTCAGACGAAGGAGTTCATGGTGTTTCAAGTGGAACACCATGGTTAAATGGTCCCGTTCCTGTTGAATATGGAATTACTGGCTTAGGTCCCATCTTTTTTAGAGTTAATGATTTAAAACGCATGTCTACCATTCTTGAAGAAGTCATGATGATGAGATTTACTGCCCAAGAAGATCAATATACTCTCATTGAAATGGGAGAAGGTGGTAATGGTGCGAGTGTTATCTTAGACTATCAACCTCTTCTCAAACAAGCCTATCAAGGTTATGGAGGGGTTCATCATGTCGCCTTTCGTATTGAAGATAAAGCTCATCTTGAGGCTTGGATTGAACGCTTAAATAGTTTTAGAGCAGGTCATTCTGGATATGTAGATCGTTTTTACTTTAAATCATTATATACACGATTGTATCCGAATATTTTATTTGAGTTCGCAACTGAAGGTCCAGGCTTTATTGATGATGAAGAAGACTATGAACATCTTGGAGAAACCCTTGCGCTACCTCCTCGTTTTAGATCACAACGTGAAGCCATTGAAAAACAAGTGCGTCTCTTTGATACTACACGTAGTAATAAAATCTTTAAAAAGGAGTATTTTGAATGAAAGATCTAAAAACAATCACCATCTTGTTTCGGGCTGTTGATCGTTTTCAAAGTGAAATCTCATCCTCTGTGAACGAAATGGGGTTGTCACTTACATCTTTTATGGCACTTGAGGCTTTGTATCATAAAGGTCCTATAAATGTTGCCCAACTGCAAAGTAAAGTACTCATTGCGAATTCATCACTTAGTTATGTCATTGAGCAACTTGAAAACAAGGATCTTATACACATTGAAAGTGATCATCATGATCGTCGTCGTAGAGTATGCTCATTAACTTCAAAAGGTATGCAAATCATGAATGAAGTTTATCCAAAGCATGTGAGAGATCAGCGAAAGCGACTTGATCGCTTAAATCATGATGAAGAAATTGAACTACAAAGATTACTTAAGAAAATTGGATTAGACTAAGTAAGTTCAATTATCTAAGTATTTATCGATTTCATAGTCTTTTAAATCACGATTAAAATGTTAGTCATTTCATAGATATCACTATGCAATGGGTGTATAATAAACGGATATGTAAGGTAGGATGTCATTTATGGATCAAATTAATCAACTTAAAGATCACAAAATAAGCAAACTCATATGGCGGTTTTCTATCCCAGCCATGGTCGGAATGATTATTAGTGCTCTTTATAATATTGTCGATCGCATTTACATTGGTAATGCAGCTGATATTGGAGCTAATGGCTTAGGAGCATTAACTATTGCCTTCCCCATTATGCTTATTGTCCTTGCGGTAGCTGTCTTATTTGGTATAGGTGGTGGAACATTATTCTCTATTCGCCTAGGTCAAAATAAAGTCAGTGATGCGAAAGATGCCCTTGGCACTTCATTCTTTTTAGTTATTGTGACGAGTTTACTTGTTTCAATGATTGGCTTACTGTTTCTTGAAGACATCTTAATTCTCTTTGGTGCAAGTGATGTTATTCTTCCTTATGCTAAAGATTACATGGGAATTATATTCTTTGGAACAACATTTCAAATGACAGCATTAGCCATGAATAACTTCATACGTGCTGATGGTCGCCCTAAAATGGCCATGATGACCATGCTCATTGGTGCTGGAATCAACATTATACTTGATCCAATCTTTATCTTTGGATTCAATATGGGGATTAGTGGAGCAGCTTATGCTACCGTCATAGCACAAACCGTTTCTGCATTATGGGTTGTTTCCTACTTTATCCAAGGACGCTCAAATATCAAAATTAAAATAAAAGATATTAAACCTAGATTTGATATTATCACAACCATCATTACGTATGGATTACCCGGTTTCAGTTTACAACTTGCAGCAAGTCTTCTCAATGCATTCATTAATCGTAATCTTTATATTTATGGAGGAGATGTTGCAGTTTCAGGAATGGGTGTTATTAACTCTATTCAAACCTTTATGATCATGCCTATCATTGGTCTAAACCAAGGAATTCAACCTATCATTTCGTATAATTTTGGTGCAAAACAATTTGATAGAGTCAGAGAAACAGTAAAACTTGGGATTACCTATGCCACAATTATTGTGACTGTAGGATATGTCATCACTCGTTTTTTCCCAGAACTGCTTGTGAGTATATTTAATCGAGAAGAAGAACTCATGGCATTTGGTGTCATGGCCATTCGCTCTTGGTTTCTACTTTTACCATTTGTTGGATTTCAAATTATTGCATCAAACTTCTTTCAAGCAATTGGACGAGCAAAAACTGCAATGTTTCTAACACTCACTCGTCAAGTCATTATTCTCTTACCTGCCGTCCTCATCTTCCCTCAATTCTTTGGTTTACAAGGTTTACTCTATGCTGCGCCATTTGCTGATATCATTTCAGTCTTATTAACAGCATTCTTCTTCTCACAAGCAATGAAGCATTTAGAGACTTATACGCTTAAAGAAACATCTTCTACACTCCCTGATGCTTTGGCTGAGGTAGCATAATGGTAGCCTTCAATATTCAACAAGCTCTCCCGCTTCTTGAACAAGGAGCTATCCTACAAACAACACAGCATCCTGTGACGAGTGTCTGGTTTAAAGATAGTATGATCCATCTTTCAAACGATCATCTTCATGCAGTGTTATCAATACAGGATTTTCTTCATACTTATGAAACCTATAGTTTTGTTATGATTCAAGAGGATGTTGAATTGATTGATACTCAAAAAGACACTGAATACTACACATGGAAACAATGACCTTGGAAGCATCCAAGGTTTTTTTTCGAGCATCTATGATATAATTTTTCTAAATAAGCGCTACCATACGCATGGAGGAATAATGAGAGCACTCGATAAAGTCATTGTGGTTACCGGAGCAGGAAACGGTATTGGACGAGCAGTGTCCTTAAATCTTATATCCAAAGGAGCAAAAGTATTTGGTGTCGATTTAAGTGAAGATCGTCTTATTGAGACACTATCCCTTACAAATCAAGATTCATTCAAATACGCTACACTTAATGTTGCTAATCGTGAAGAAGTAGAAGCACTTCCTAAACAAGTAATTGAAGCTTTTGGACAAGTTGATGCTATTTTCAATGTGGCAGGGATCATTCAACCGTTTATTAAGATTGAACAACTTGATTACGAACGTATAGAACGTGTTATGCAAGTCAATTTCTTTGGCACACTATATATGATTAAGTCTTTCCTCCCTCATCTACTAGAACGTCCTGAAGCTCATATTCTCAATGTGTCTTCAATGGGAGGATTTATCCCTGTACCAGGACAAACGATTTATGGTGCTTCTAAAGCTGCAGTTAAGCTTTTAAGTGAAGGACTACATTCTGAGCTTGGTGGTACTAACGTTAATGTAACTGTTGTCTTCCCTGGGGGTGTAAGCACCAATATCACTGGAAATTCTGGAGTAGACACAAGTAAGATGATGGAAAATGTTCAAAACTCAAAATCAAAAGTTAAGACACTATCACCCCAACAAGCCGCAGAACTCATCGTTGGTGGTATGGAAAATAATCAGTATCACGTGTATGCTGGTAATGATTCTAAGATGCTCAATATGTTCACCAGAATCAATCCTAAAAAAGCTGCAAGTATCATTGCAGAACAGTTAAAATCACTAATTGGATAACACATAGTCCCTCATAATGAGGGATTATTTTTTGCCACTAAATTTGTTTAGTAACACTAAACAAAAAAATTAATAGAAATTTACTGATATGTATTGACACACGTTATAAATGTGATAGAATTCTATCTATTGAAAATCAATGACAAGAAGAGGTTTCATCAAACGGTATAGAGAGTTTGTGGCTGGTGTAAACAAACCGGTGTTGATGGATCTAATGGCCTTGGAGAGTTGTGTTGAACCTAACGTAGTAAACACAAACGAGTAATGATCGTTACCTCATGTAAACTTATGTTTTTCAAATGTAAGTTCAACGAGGTCTGATTATATCAGATAAATTAAGGTGGTACCACGAGCACGTTCGTCCTTTACTAGGACTAGCGTGTTTTTTATATTTTAAAAGGAGGAGTTTATGTTTAAACTTGAGAATCTGTCAAAATCATTTACGCAAGATAAAGCAACACTTGCAGCTGTTTCTAATGTAAGTGCAACAATACAAAAAGGTGAAAAGGTTGGCATTATTGGACTTAGTGGTGCTGGCAAATCAACTTTACTTCGTTTACTTTCAATGCAAGATAAACCTGATCAAGGTTCTATATTTATCGACGAAGTAGATTTATTAACTTTAAAAGGAAAGGACTTGCATCGAATGCGTAAGCGCCTTGGATTTGTATTCCAAGGAGTTCATCTCTTACTCCAAAAGAAAGTGAAAGATAATATTGCATTTCCACTTACACTTGATAAAGTTTCTAACGAGGACATCAATGAAAAGGTAAAACATGTTTTAAATCTTGTTGGACTTAGTGAAAAGATAAATACATATCCTAATACACTTTCTGGAGGACAAAAACAACGTGTTGGTATTGCACGTGCACTTGTGACACAACCTGAAGTCTTGTTGTGTGATGAACCTACCAGTGCGCTTGACCCGCTCACAACACAATCTATTATTCAATGTCTCAATGATGTGCATAAGCATACTCAAGTCACCCTCATTATCATTACTCATGATATGCATGTGGTTGAAAAACTTTGTGATCGCGTCATTGTGATGCATGAAGGAACATTTATTGAAGATGGTCTTGTGAGTGAAGTTTTCAAAAATCCAAGTCACCCACATACACGCTTAATATTAAGCGCAAGCGAGGGACTATGAGCACATTACTTCTTCAAGCAACTTTTGATACTTTAAGAATGATTTCATTAGGAACTCTCTTTGCCTTCTTATGTGGTGCACCGATAGGAATTATTCTTTACTTAACTCAACCTCAAGGATTGTTAAGTAAATCTTGGATTTATCATAGTTTATCAACCATGATTAATACTCTAAGATCAATTCCATTCATGATATTGATCATTGCTTTATTTCCTNNCCTTTAACACGTTTAATTGTAGGACGATCTTATGGTGTCAATGCTTCTATTGTAGCTTTAGTCATTGGAGCATTCCCTTTTGTAGCTCGTCTTATTGAATCCTCATTCAACAGTGTTGATCCCCTTCTTATTAAAGCATCCCAAACGATGGGAGCAACACCATTTCAAATCATCATGAAAGTGACGTTAGTAGAATCCTTACCTTCTATCATTCAAAACATTGCCCTTACAATGATTACCCTCGTAGGTTACTCAGCAATGGCAGGTGCTGTGGGTGGTGGTGGTCTTGGTGACGTAGCCATTCGATATGGATTGCATCGTTATCAAACTGATGTGATGATTATGACCATTATTATACTGATTGCTATCGTACAAATTATACAGTGGATATTTAACTATTTATCCCATGCGATGGATCATCGCTAGAAAGAACCTCATGAAAAAATTAATAACAATTTCATTTATTCTATTACTAACACTATCCCTTATTGGATGTACTGCTTCCACAAACGATGATAAAACTATTCGTGTTGGAGCATCTCCAACTCCACACTCTCAAATTCTTAGTGTAATCAAAGATGATTTACTTGCTTTAGGTTACACTTTAGAAATTGTTGAGTTTACAGACTATGTATTACCAAATACTGCTTTAGATGTTAATGATTTAGATGCCAACTACTTTCAACACCGTCCTTATCTTAATAAGTTCAATGCTGAAAATGGCACTAAACTTTCCTTTGTCTTAGCTATTCATTTTGAGCCACTTGGTTTATATCCAGGAAAAGAAGCTTCCATTGAAGGACTCAAAAAAGGTGGAGCAAGTGTTGCAATCCCAAATGATCCAACCAATGAGGCTCGTGCACTACGTTTACTTGCTGATTTAGATCTAATTGAAATTGCTGCTGGCAAAGAAGAACTTGCTACACCACTTGATATCGTAAATAATCCTTACTCCATTGAATTTGTTGAAGTTGAAAGTGCACTTCTAACAACCCTACTTAGTGATGTTGATTTTGCAATTATCAATGGTAATTATGCTTTAGGTGCAAATATTGCTGGTAGTGTTCTTACTACAGAATCTAAAGAATCACTTTCTGCTCAAACCTTCGCTAATGGACTTGTTGTTAAAGAAGGCAAAGAAGAAGATCCTAAAACATTAGCTTTAATTCAAGTATTGAACTCTGAAAAGATTAAAGCATTTATTACTGATACTTATACTCCAACCGTACTAAGTGTGCTTGAGTAGACATAAAACGTGAACAAGTTTGTTCACGTTTTTTCTTTATTCGCTTATAATACTTTTATGAAAATGATAAACACGCTTCCCCACCATATCCCTCAAGTCTTAGCTTGCTATCGTGATGCAAGTCTTTTTCTTCATGATCAAGGCATTGATCAGTGGCAAAATCAATATCCTAATCTTGATAGTCTTAATCTAGACATGCAAAAAAAAGGTTCTTATGTATTGGTTGACGATCATGATCAAGTCCTTGCCACTATGGCACTTTTATTTGAAGATGATCCATACTATGAGATTATAGAAGAAGGATCATGGTCTTTCCCTTCTCCTTATGGTGTTGTTCATCGCTTATGTGTTAGTTCACAAGCACGCCATCAAGGATGTGCAAGTTTACTTATTGATTATGCTTTAAAGGATTGTGTTAAACACAATATGTTAGGATGTCGTATTGACACCCATCCTAATAATCTATTAATGCAATCTCTTATTCTTAAACATCATTTTGAGTATACTGGTAAAGTCTATGTCGCCAACCATGCCCTTCGCTTTGGTTATGAAAGGAGATTACTTGAAAAAGATTAAAACGATTATCCTTGTTGTTTCATTTGTAATGATGGGGATATTTTCATACTCACTTGATGTACAAGTAACTCAACAAGTTGAAGAACTTAATTTGGAGCATGTTTTATCTAATGATGATTTTTTGAAAGTCACTGTGCTTGATGTCATCGATGAAACCATCATCGATGATGGATTCGGGGGTGAAGTTACCCAAGTTTCTTTACGTGTTTTAGTTACTTCTCAACCTTATAAGAATGATATTCTAGATATTGATATTGAAGTTCATAATATTGAAACTGAAATCTATCCAATATTTAAGGATGATGAACTCTTACTCAACATGCTCGTGGTTGATGATAAGATGAGTTTTAGTGTCGTCACTTATCAGCGTGAAAAAGGTTTACTTTGGTTAGGTGCATTATTTATTGGTTTTGTTGTGTTAATTGGTCGTTTTAAGGGTCTACGCTCTTTACTAGCTTTAGTGTTTAGTATTCATGTCATTTTACGTCTTCTAATTCCTACAGTGCTAATTTCACAGTCACTAATCTTACCTTCATTTCTTTATAGTATCTATATTTTAATAGGATCTTTCTTAATCATTGGTGGTCTTTCTAATAAAAGCATTCAAGCTACGCTTGGTTCACTTATTGGAATTACGTTATCTTCACTGTTAGCAGTTTTCTTCTTATCCTCACTTAAGATGAGTGGTGTTCTTGATGAACAATCCTTTTTCTTACTTAATCTTCAAGGGATTGATATTGACTTAAGAGGTCTTTTATTTACTAGTATTACTGTAGGTTCATTAGGAGCAATCATGGATGTAAGTATGTCTTTATCTAGTGCTTTACAAGAAATTGATGAACCACATAAATCAATCAAATCGACTGTAGTTTCTGCGTATCACATGAGTGCTGATATGATTGCAACCATGACAAACACTTTAATTCTTGCCTATGTTGGCGCATCTTTAAGTATGCTTGTCTTAATGGCAGTGTATGGTCAACCTTCCTTCTTTATATTTAATAGTGAATACTATGCATTTGAATTGATGATGGGACTGATTGGTTCACTAGGACTTATACTTACACTACCAGCGACAACTCTCATCTTTGCCATCTTTAAATGGGTTCAAAAAAGAACAAGCCATTAAGCTTGTTCTTGTACTTGAATACTTGTCATTAAAACATCAATTTTCACTTCGAGTTGTTCAATGAGTTTATGAGTTAAATAAACTCGTTCTTCTTCACTCACTTCCATGGAACTTGGATCATCAAGTGGCCAGTGAAGTCTTTGGTGAACCCCTGGAAATATTGGACATCGCTCATAGGCTTCTTTAGAACATACCGCAATGACATAATCGAAGGTGTGACCTTCTTTGTATAAGTCAAAGACATCTGTAACGGTATGTGAGGATAAATCATATCCATGTTCTAAACCTACTTGAATAGCAAGTGGATTGATTGGACGTGAACTATCTAGTCCAGCACTTAATACTTGAATTCTTGAATCAAAACGTTTTTGAGCAACCGCTTGTGCAAGCTGAGAGCGAAATGAATTATGAACACATACGAATAGTACTTTTAATGGTCTCATGGTAATCTCCTTGAGACTATTTTAGATATATATTATGTTTATTAGTTTGAGACTGCGTTAAGAATGTGTTAAAGTCGTCGCATATGCATGAAATGGTGGGTAATCTTGAATCCACAGGATAGATATAATTGCTTTGCCTTCTCATTCACTTTCACAAATCCAATGGTAGGAGAGTTTCCTAGTTTCTCTATACGTTGGATTAGATCAAGGATAATTGCTTTTCCATAACCTTTTCCTTGAAGTGAGGGAACAACAAACACATCATCAATATCTTCGTGATTGACTATTAAACCACTCCCAACCCAAATATCTTGATCAAAGTACATCCATGTTTGATCTTTCTGTTTTATCCAATCTTCATAACTTTCATGTTTCTTTTCAGGTGTTTTCCAAAGCTTATCCACCACATTATGTGGTTGGATATCCACTGTTTCTCTCATCCAAACAAAGCATTCACCCATGGTTTGAAAGTATGTTTCAAAATCGTGTTCTTCTATGTTTCTAATGGTAAGTTGATGTGGTGTCATAGTCTCTACTGCTTCATAATCAAGCATCACCATATATTCATACCAAACGGATAAACCATGAATGTTCATCATGGATATTAAGTCTTTTCTGTTTTCATTAATAATCGTATTAATCATGGTGGCTTGTGGAAACATAGTTAAGACTTTTTTAAACCCTTCATTAAGGATTGGAAGTCTTACTTCCTCTTTATTAAACGAAAAAAGCAGTTCTAGACTTTGGTGTTCAGCATAATTCCAAAGCTCATAGGCTATGCACCCAATAACTTGATCTTCATCATAGAGATAGAGGATATCTTTGTTTTCAGCAAAACGTTTTTCCCATTTCAAGATTTCTTCATCATTAAGAATTAAGTGCTCTTTAATGCCTTCGATTAAGTGATTCATAACTATTTCTCCTTAAAATTTGTATGATATAATTTATCTATGAAACAACGTTGTTTATGGGCGACTCATGCTTCGCCATTAATTCAAACTTATCATGACACAACTTGGGGCGTCCCTGTGTTTGATGACCATATTTTATTTAAGTACTTAGTGATGGAAAGTGCTCATGCTGGACTTTCCTGGGAAATAGTACTTAAGCGTGAACATGATTATGACCTTGCTTATGAAGGTTTTAATCCTCTTACTGTTGCAAAGTTTGATGAAGACAAAGTAAGGTTCTTATTGACAGAATCCAAGGTAATAAGACATGAAGGAAAGATTAGAAATTCAATCATACAAGCACAAGTACTTAATGAAATCATAAAAGAAGTAGGATCATTTTCAAACTATCTTTGGTCTTTTGTGGATCATAAACCCCTTGTTACACATAGAGATCCTCAAGGTTGGGATGCTACATCAAGTTTAAGTGACACAATCAGTTTAGATCTTAAAAAGCGAGGTATGAAATATGTTGGCAGCAAGATTATTCAAGCATACCTTCAAGGAGTAGGAATTATAAATGATCATGACACAGCATGTGATCTGTGTCTAAAAGGAGAGCAATATGCTGAAGAAAATACTTAAAGTATTATTCGTCCTTGCTTTTATGTTCACAGGCTTTGTTGTCGGTTTAATCATCGGTATCCAAATTGGAGGAAATTACTTCACTTCATTTGTTTTCCTCGGTCAACGTGGCTATGAGGCAACTGGCCTTATAGGTTCATGGATTGGATTAGCGCTTTTTGGATTTATTGGATACAAAATCATTCGATAAAGGAGTTGCTGCAATCTTACGATACAACTCATGATTATAGAGTAGCTTTTTACATGCTTCAACACTCTCGATGTGAATATCATTCTTATTAAAGTATGCTCTCGTTTTTAACATACATCGTTGAGCAAGTCCTTGATACTGATGATGTTGATCAAGTATAACATCTAGAATACATTGTCTCATGATTGAAGTAATCGATGATTCAATCCAATAATGAACTTGGTTATGACTTAATCCTTTAATACGTTCACATCCTTGTAACCACCAATATAAACCATCCTCATCATTTTGATACGTATCAATAAATAAATGATCGTAGCTTGTTAAATTCTTACTCATCCAATCTAAAGCATTACCATGATGAATGGTAATCTTTTCTTGATGTGGGAAATAAGGCTTTATTACAGTGTTAAAGTATTCAATCACACGAATATCATTTTCAACAACGTCAATGGTATCAACATGCTTATTCTGAAGTGCCATAAACACAAAGTAGCCTATTCCTAATCCAAAGGTAAGCACCTTCTTCGAAACTAAATTAGCAATAGGATCAATGGTCATCGATTCAGAAGGAACATTCATCATCCAAATTTCTTTATCTTTCATTAAGACTCTAGTATTTAAAGGTTGATCTAATGCTCGAAGCACCATAGAATCATTTAAGACAAAATCAGGATCATCCACAATACTTAAAAGATTAAAGAGTTTATTTGCTTCAAACATCATTGAACTTACTTCCACGTGATGCTCAACCGATGACTTTAAAGGAACTGTCTTATAGTAAAGATTATTCTTAAACGATTGTGTAGAAATAAAAAGTGATGGCCAAGTCTTAGGTTCTCCTCTAAACTCATGAAAACCTGCTTTTGCCATCATTTTTTGGACTGATGTTTGCGTCTTAAAAAATACACTTTTATTTAAGAAAGTATCTTTATTTTGCTTCTTTAAATTGTATTGGCACTGACTAAGATACGCTTTTAAATCATTGTTAAATTCAATCGATATCATTTGAATCAGTCTTTATCGGTTGTTTAACAGTATATTGTAATGCCCCACTTGGACAGAGATTAACAGCTTCAATAATTTCTTCAACACTAGCATTATCCACATTAATCCATGGACGTTGTCTTACATTAAATACAGGACGAAGTTTCTTAACACATTCTGCAGCATGTGTACAACGGCTTTTAGAATACCGAACTTCAATAAGATCATTAGAATAAGGTTTGAAATCATCAATCATAGTAACACCTCTTTATTCATTTATTATACTCAAAAACAAGACTAAGTGCCACACGTGGTAACAATATCTGTTAATGAAGGTTTAAAGAGTGGATGATTATAGTGTTTAGAATCATAAGGTGTCTTTAAGATTTCCATCGCTTCATCCAATAATGAGAAGTCATGATCTAAACACATTTCAATAATTGTATTGACTAAATCATGTCTTAAAACAATCATAGGATTTACACTCACCATCATCGCTTCTCGCTCAATAGGATTCATTCCTTCATGTTCAACTCGCTCTTTGAGCGTATTTAACCAAGCATCTAATTTTTCATCTATCCCATACAGGTCACTTGGATTAAATGTTAAATGAGCAAACGTTTGAGTAAAATCAAGGCTTAGTGTTTCACATAACATAAGTAAATCATTCCATAACACTAAATCAGGTTTAATAAGTCCAAGTTTCTTAGCACTTAAGGATTCCATTGTTTTAAGATAGGTTGTGTCAAACACAGATAAATATCGAGCATGATATGCTTCGTGGGATTCTTGGGTATCTTTCAATACACCCATCATTGAATCTAGAAAAATCTTTGCATTAAAGCGAATCATCTTCTCCTGATTAGCATAGGCATAACGATTATAAACATCAATTGAAGAAAATGCTTTATTGAGTTGTACCTTCTCTAAAAATGCACATGGACCAAAATCAATGGTTTCATAAGCCAATGAAACATTATCTGTATTAAGCACTCCATGAACAAAACCTACACTTTGCCACTGAGCAACAAGTTTTGCCCAGTTAGTCAAACATTGCAATGCAAATTGTTCATATTTATCTGAAACACTACTTAGTGAAGGCCAAAGTGTTTCAATAGCAACATCAAGACATAGTGTTACCTCATTAAGTGTCAAATGCTTAGATGCAAACTGAATAGTTCCAATTCTCATACTTGATCGCATTAAGCGACATAATACTGCAGATGGCCAAACTTGATCACGATGGGCATGCTTATGAGTATACGTAACACTAAGAACCCTTGAACTTGGAATATTCAATG
>DITO01000235.1 GCA_002422065.1 Erysipelotrichaceae bacterium UBA6182
ATACGGTGTTAAGAAGTGTGAGTGGACTCAGTACGAACCATACGGGTTTAAGTGTGAACACACGATACAATTATCGAGTGAGGGCCTACAAGCTGTCGGGAACGACGAAAGTGTACGGGAAATACACACCCGTGGTAAGTTATATGACAGCCCCTGCGGCACCTGTGATCAAAGCGGTGAGTAAGAGTATCGATACGATTACGGTGAGCTGGACAAAGGTAACGAACGCAACAGGGTATGTGCTTGATGTGAATGGAATCGAATACACCACCATCGAAGATGGCAATACGATCAGTACGGATGTCAGTGGACTGAACTTAGGGGAATCGTATGGCTTTAAACTCGTCACGATCAATGGAGAGTTAAGAAGTAATGATTCGAGTACCGTGAATGCGATCCCTGTACCGGGAGTTCCAAGTAACTTCAAGATGAGTGATGTGAACTACAACCGAATCAGTTTAAGTTGGGATTCTGTTGAAGGGGCAGATCATTACGATGTCTATCAAGGTACGAATGCGACTGCGGTTACAACGAAGTTAGCGTCTGTGACAGAAACCTCCTTTGAAACCCTTCCAACCTTAAAATACAATACGGTTTATTACTATAAAGTGGTTCCCGTTACATATAACAACATTTCAGGCTACAGTACAGCGGTCATCAATAGTAAGACAGTGATAAAGGCTCCAGCCGACTTAGCAGTCGTCGCACCAAACGCCACAACCGCTAATCTAAGTTGGAGTGCAGTGGAAGGCGCAGGTGGGTATGAGGTCACATATAGCAAGGGAACGAGCACGACCTATACGGTGTTAAGAAGTGTGAGTGGTCTCAATACGAACCATACGGGTTTGAGTTTAAACTCGATTTATAATTACAGAATTAGAGCTTACAGAATGTCTGGAACTGCTAAAATCTATGGAAAGTATTCACAGATAGAATCTATAGATTTTAATTCATCTATTGTTTTACCACATTTAGCAGGTTTGGTTGGTGATTCAACAGGAGTTGATACTACAAAATCTAAATTAATAGATTATTTTAGGGATAATGGTTTGGGAAATTATAGCTTTGTAGAAGACGAACATAATCTTGGTCCAGGTCAAATCTTTAGTCAATCGCCGGAAGGTGAAGTTAGCATCAGATTGTATGATCCAATAGTTATTCACATTTCTAGTAATTAGTGAACTGATATTTATGATTAATGTTTAAAGTTATGAATAAATGTGGAGATATACTAAACCCCACTCTTTGCTTAAAATACCTTGATAAACAATTTCAAGAATAAGGACGAGAAAAATGAAAAAAGCCTTGATCTACATTATCTCATTACTATTAATTTTTAATAATCAATTTATAAACACTTTTGCTAACTCGCTAACTATAGATATAATAAGTGTACAGTTTAGTAAGCAATTGGTTACTGTTGGAGATACAGTATCAATTGTTATTGAGTTTAGTGAGAATGTTTCTAGCTTAATAGCAGAAGATACAATATATCATCTTGACTACGTTTCACCAATTACGAAAAATGAGAAGAGTATTTCAGGTATTTTTTCAAATATCTATAATAACTACTATCAGTTAAATTTTGATGTAGATAATACTTTTGAGATTGGAAAATATACTTTTCAACAGATATATTTACTTGATGCAACTGGGAACGTAGATAGTTTTCAAGGAATTTCGCAAATAGAGTTTGATTTCGAAGTTACAAGAACGCAAAAAAACAGGCTTTGCTCAAATAATTTTATAATTGATCAAAATAATGACTTATGGGGCTGGGGTTACAATTATCATGGTCAAGTTGGTGATGGCACTAGAATTGACAGAAACTTCCCAATAAAGATTTTAGATGATGTTAGTAGTGTTTCTTGTTCAAGTAGTCATACATTGGCTGTAAAGAATAATGGAGATTTGTTTGGATGGGGTCTAAGCTATCATGGTGAATTGGGTTATTTGACATCTAGTGATGAAATTCACCCTATTCTTATTTCTCGAAATGTAAAAAAAGCTGAAGCTTCATTTGAATTTTCAGTATATCAAACTTTTAATAATGAAATTTGGGCGATGGGCTCAAATTATTACGGTCAAATTGGGAATGGCACAGAACAGCAACAGAAGATTCCTGTCAAAATCATGGATGATATAAATAGTTTCTCAGTTGGAGGATATCATGTTATGGCGTTGAATTCTAACCATGAGCTATTTGCATGGGGATGGAATGGATCTGGAACATTAGGTGACGGCACAAACTTAAATACCAATGTTCCAAAGAAGATTATGGATAATGTCAGTTTCATTTCAGCTGGCACATTACATTCGTTGGCAGTAACTAATAATGGGGATTTGTATACTTGGGGTGATAATCAATCAGGGGCAATTGGTAATGGATATGTTGAAACCTTGCCAGATGTTTTATCTCCACTCAAGATAATGGAAAACGTAATTTATGCAATTGCTGACGAAGAAAACAATATTGCATTCTCAATTGAAGGAGAAAAGTATGTTTGGGGTGGTAATGCAAATGGCTCTCTGGGTTTGGGATATGATGAAATCATTCCCAGTCCTACTCTTTTGAATTTAGAGTTTGAGGAAATTTCGATAAGTGGATCCTCAATATACACTAAAGAGGGAGATTATTTCACTTGGGGTGGAGGATTTTTAGGCAATCAGTTCAATATTGATAGATCAGCACCACATAAAATTCTAGATGACATATATGATATCGCTACGGGTATACGGCATGGTATGGCCTTAACTGCAAATGGCGATTTATATACTTGGGGAGACAATCATAATGGTCAATTGGGTGATGGAACATTACAAAATAATAGCACTCCAAAAAAGGTATTAAGCAATGTAAGGAAAATCGATGCTTTCTTTGACCAATCTTTCGCAATATTATTAAATGGTGATTTGTATGCTTGGGGAGCGAATTTTTATGGTCAACTTGGTATTGGTTCTTCGCAATATATGGATCTTCCAAGATTTGTAATGGATGATGTTATTGATGTATGTGCTAGTCAAGATATGACTTTGGCAATTAAGAGTAATGGAGATCTATATGCTTGGGGTGCAAACACAAATGGATTATTAGGTGATGGAACGAACATAAACAGAAACAACCCTGTGAAAATACTTGCTGATGTTTTCGAATTTTCACATGGGTGGTGTAATTATGCTATTAAAAATGATAATAGTCTATGGACATGGGATTCAAGAATACTTAATGATTTGGGTGTTTTATTTGATGAACCTTATCCTAAACCAACAAAAATCATGGATAATATAAAATTTATTGCGAGCCATGCGCGTCAATCTTTTGCTATCAATACGAATAATGAATTATTAAGTTGGGGGGAGGATGGCGATTATAAACTTGGTCGTGGGGAATATACTGGGGTTGACAGTAAGACTCCTATCAAAATACTTGATAACGTTAAGAGTGTTTCTTCTGGATATAGTCATGTCACTGCTTTAACAATAGAGAATGAACTCTATTACTGGGGTTTTGCTGGAGGAGAGCGTTCAGGCTTGTATCAATACGCTGGAGGATTAATTGAGTCTCCTAAAAAAATACTCAATGATATCATATCAACAAAATCTAGTAATAACTTTAATTTAGTCATAAACTCAAATCATGAATTGTACGCTTGGGGAAGTAACGAAGTTGGTCAGTTGGGGAATAGTGTTACACTAAAATTATTGTCTCCACAAATTGTTAAATTTAGTCAATCCGGTGATTTACCTAATATTGAGAATGGTAAGACATATTATAATGACGTCTTACTTAATTTTTCAGGGATTAGTGTAAATCTTAATGGCATAAAAGTGAATTCAGGTTATATAGTCAATCAATCCGGTAGATTTGAAATTGACATATCAGATATCAATGGTAATTTAAGAACATACATCATAAATACTGTCATAGACAAGATTGCTCCAATAATTACTATTGAACCATATATCACCTCGCTTACAAATCAGAGCATAACTGTCACTGCGAGTACTAATGAAGGGAGTTTAAACACTTCTAGTCATACTTTTACTGAGAATGGTTCTTTCGACTTCATAGCGACTGACGAAGCGGGGAATACAACAACAAAGACTGTCACAATCACGAATATCACTTCGAGCATTCCTGCTGTAAGTGACTTGACGATCACAAGCACGG
>DITO01000164.1 GCA_002422065.1 Erysipelotrichaceae bacterium UBA6182
GTCCTTCAGATGAATTTCTAACCCCGTATTTGTCTACAGTCTGAAAGATGAGGAACCCTCATCTTTATATTTTATATTCGTAATTAAAGGATGAATAATGACTTAATACTTATGAAATAACGTTGATACGCTCATTATTAAGCGATCCTAATACAACTTTAATCTTCGCTTGTGAGACGAGCTCAACAATTTGAGAATCATCATCAGCTTCTAATCGTAGTTGTTCTGCTCTTAGATAACATTTGATAATGAATGGTGTTTTAAAGGCTTGTGGTGTTTGAGCAATCACGTGTGATGTTTTATCAATTGAAGATGATATATACCCATCAACGACTTTCTTAACAGACCCTCGTGGTGCTACACCGAGTATTGCAGCTTCTTCAGTTTCCATTGCTTCAAGTAAAGCATCTATTTCATTCAAAGATAAATATGGCCTTGCACCATCATGAATAAGGACAGTATCTTCCTTAATTGCCATAAGTCCATTAATTACGGAATCTTGTCTTCTGACTCCCCCATTAACCATGACCACATGACCTCTTTCAGCTGATTTCAATATTTTTGGCATATCTTTTTTATTCGTTACAATCACAACTTCTTTGCAACGAGGATCAGATAAGAAAAGTTCTAAAGAATGTTGAAGCACAGTCTTGCCACTTTTGAGCACCATAAACATTTTGTCGTACCCAAGACCTGAGCGTGTACCTTTTCCAGCAGCTAATAATAATACAGCATAATTCATATATATACCTCGCCCCTATTCTATCACATCTTAAACACACATTGTAGAATATGTGAAATGAAAAAGTTCACAATGTTTCATTGATTCTTCAGTGTCTTCCACTCTATAATTGAATCATCAGACGTGGTGCACATTGTGCTTCATAGGGAATTTGGATCACCAAAGCTGCCCCAGCAACTGTATAAACTGACGAAATACTCAATCCACTGTGCCTAGACATGGGAAGGGAGTATGGAGGACGACGTTTTAGCCAGTAGACCTGCCATGGACTGACAACCTTAATCTTCTGGGTGCAAGATTATAAAGGCAAACATTTGTCTTTTTTGCACATCCCTTGGGTGTGTTTTTTATTGAAAGGAGTCCATAATGAACAATAAATGGATAAAATTAGTTTCCGTATTGGTCGTTGGAGTGGCGTTGTTTCTAGGAACACAACATCTACTAAGACCACAAGGCATTGAAGGCGATAAAACAATTACGATTACCATCGAACAAGAGGTGATTGGACAAACGTTAACCGTTAAAACAAATGCATTAACCCTCGCAGAACTTCTTGAAGAGTTACACGAGGATGAAAAACTTACAATTACTTTCTCAGGAGCAAAAACAGATCCTTTTGGAAGAGCACTTCAAGGTATTAATGAAATTAAATCAGAAAGTATGGCCGTTGGCCCACAATGGTGGGGATATACTTCACCAAACAACACTAAATGTATCAGTGATGGTTTTTGTTCTGGTGTAGATTTTGTACAATTAGAAGATGGAAATATCTTTATCTTTAAGTTTGAAGGATTCGAGTAATGCGTAGTTTAAGAACATGGATACTCATTAGTTTTCTAGCGGTTGGTCTTTTTGTAGCTCAAGTTGCGTTAGCATCCATACCCAACGTTGAGTTTGTCAGCCTTCTTTTTATCTTGATATCCTTGTTCTTACCTCTTTCTTCTACTCTCATTGTGTCTTTATTGTTTACAATCCTACAAATGTTATTATGGGGTATGGGTGATTGGGTCATTGGATATCTTTGGATATGGCCAGTATGGGTACTTATTATCCACGCTTTCAAATCCATCAATAAAGATCATGCTGATCGTTGGGCTTTACTCAATGGCTTATGGGGATTCTTGTTTGGAGCATTATTTGCCATTCATCATGGTATATTCTATGGCTTCAACACCATGATTGCTTATTATATTCAGGGCATAAGTTTTGACATCATTCACGGAGTATCGAATTATATAATTACGAGTCTTGCGTTTACACCACTATCGATTGTGATATGTAAATTAGCTCGACAGTATCAAGGAGAAAGATATGAAAGTCACAACAAAAACAGGTGATCAAGGACAAACAGGCGTTAAGAATGCACGAGTAGAGAAAGACAGCAGTTTGGTCGATCTTATTGGGCATCTTGATGAAGCCATGGCTCATGTCATCTACAACCAATCCATGGCTCCCCACGAGCTAGCAGAATTTAAAGACAGACACAAAGAATTGAGCCTTATCGCATCGATTGTGGCTGGTTTTGTGGATGAAAGTGAATTCACACAATCCTACATCGATACTCTAGAATCAAGAATTAAGGAAGTTGCAGAACGATGCAATGGTTTTGTATGGCCATTTGATGATCCTTACCGTTCTCGCTTGAATATTTTGCGTACCATCATTCGCCGCTTAGAGCGTGTCATGATCAAAGCATTTAAAGAGCATGGGGATCGCCCAATCATACGTATTTATATTAATCGGTTTTCAGACTATGTTTTCATTTTGATTAATCAGTAATTCTATAATGTAATTATTTTCAAAGTTGTGCAAGGTCTTGTTTGTGTTAAAATTAAAAACAGTTAGCGAAGGAGAAAAGCATGAAATATTCCAATGAAACCTTACTTAAATTAAACGAGGATATTTCTTCTCATTTTCCTCATATTTTTCCCATCGAAGAGGATTTCTGCACCACGCATGAAGGAGTTTCTCGTCTTGTCATGCTTGATCGTTATTCTCAGAAGGATAGAAGTTTAAAGACTATTGGGGTAAAAGATATTGTGGTAACCATTGTTAAGGATGATCCAAAGTTTCCTTCACGTGGTGTAGGGGAAGTCATTGCGGTAGACCATATTGATGAAGTATTGGTCATTAAACTAGAAGAAGAATGGCGTGGTTCGCTTGAAAATGAAACTGAAGCTGCCACCGGCATTATTACTCGACCATTTAAGAAGGTCGATAAACCTTTAGAAATATTCTATGAGCAAATTGCTCGTCGTGTTGGTCATGCCTTAGCAACCACAGAGAAAACAACAGAATCTCGTAGTTACTATGGAAACGTCTTTGCGAAAGAACTACAAGATTTAAATATTATTCCTGCTGGTCGCGTTCTCTATGGCGCAGGTAGTGGAACACAAGTGACTTACTTTAACTGCTTTGTAATGCCATTTGTGAAAGATGCTCGTGGTGGTATTGCAGATCATCGTAAAGAAGTTATGGAAATTATGTCTCGTGGTGGTGGTGTAGGAACTAACGGTTCAACCCTACGTCCAAAAGCTGCACCTGCAAAAGGTGTCGGTGGTAAATCTTCCGGGGCTGTATCATGGCTCAATGATATTGCGAACTTAACTCACCTGGTTGAACAAGGTGGTTCGCGTCGTGGAGCTCAAATGATTATGCTTGCCGATTGGCATCCTGATATCATTGAATTTATTATATCTAAAATGCAAAACCCACGTGTTTTAAAATGGCTTTCTGAACATTCCAATGATTCAGTCGTTCGTGAAGAAGCACTTCGTAAACTTAAGTTTCATCCTTTATCAAAAATTGATAAAGAAATGTATGAGGCTTTAGCTGATAATAAAGATGTCCCTGAACATGTTGCTTCTCACGCTCGTGAAAAGTTACTTAATGGTGGTACTCTTGAAGTTGTTAATCCTGAATTTTTATCAGGAGCAAATATTACTGTCACTTTAACTGATGAGTTTATGCATGCAATAGAGAATGATTCTACCTATGATTTACGCTTTCCTGATCTTGAACACTTAAGTGTTGAAGAAAAAGTTTTCTATGATCGTGAGTGGTATAACATTGGTGATGTTCGTGAATGGGCAGCCATGGGATACCCTGTAAAAGTGTATCGTACTGTTAAAGCTCGCGATATTTGGGATTTAATTAACTTCTGTGCTACTTATAGTGCTGAACCAGGTATTTTCTTCCTTGATAATGCAAACGAGAAAACAAATGCACGTGCTTATGGGCAAAAAGTTGTCGCAACAAACCCTTGTGGTGAACAGCCTCTTGCTGCATATTCCGTATGTAACTTAGCAGCAATTAACTTAGCAAACTTCGTTGATAAAGCTTCAGGTCGTTTACTCTTAGATAATCTCAAAACAAGTGTTGCTACATGTGTACGTATGCAAGACAACGTCATAGACGACACACCGTACTTCTTAGAACCAAATAAAGTACAAGCTCTTGGAGAACGTCGAGTTGGTTTAGGTGTCATGGGCTTACATGATATGCTCATCTGGGCACGTGTACGCTATGGTTCACCAGAATCACTTGATGTAATCAATACTGTTTTTCAAACGATTGCGGAAACCGCATATCGTACTTCTGTGGATATCGCAAAAGAAAAAGGATCATTCCCTTTCTTAACAGATCGCGAAGCATTCATTAATACTGGATTTATGAAGACTCTTTCACAAGATATTCGTGATGATATTCTAAAATATGGTATTCGCAATTCTCACTTATTAACAATTGCTCCTACAGGTTCTACTGGAACTATGGTGGGTGTATCCACTGGTCTTGAACCATACTTTAGTTTCTCATATTATCGCTCAGGTCGTCTTGGTAAGTTCATTGAAGTCAATGCCGCAATTGTTGAAGAGTTCTTACAATACAACCCTCAATATACTAAAGAAACACTTCCTGATATCTTCGTTGCCGCAATGGAATTAACACCAGAAGAGCATGCCGATACACAGTGTGTAATTCAACGTTGGATTGATTCCTCAATTTCTAAGACTGTCAATGCACCACGTGGATACTCAGTGCGTCAAGTACAAACAATCTATGAACGTTTATATAAGAATGGTGCTAAAGGTGGTACTGTCTATGTGGATGGTTCACGTGAGTCACAAGTGCTCTCATTAACTAATGATGAAGATGTAGCATGGTCTCAACTAGATATCGTTAAAGACTTCGGTGTGGATGTCAAGGGACAACAAGAAGCAAAGAAGAAGACAGACTTAAGATCTGATCGCCAAGATCGTGATATAGGAAATGAAGTTGGTGATATTTGTCCTATTTGTTTAGAAGGTGTTGTGGAAGAGATTGGTGGATGTAATACATGCACTAATTGTAATGCCCAACTTAAATGTGGATTATAAAAGAGAGCAAGCAATGCTCTCTTTTTTTATTTTAGATTTGATGCTGCAACTTCATCGATAATAATCGTTACATCAGAATGGTTTTGCAAGATGGATCCTGGACACGATTCATTGATTGGACCATGGATCATATTAACGATGGCTTGTGCTTTCTTTTTTCCAATCGCAAGTAGTACAATCTTTCTTGCTTGCATGATATTAGCTATTCCCATAGATATCGCATGAGTAGGTACTTCATTGAGTGATTCAAAGAATACTGCGTTATCATGGCGTGTACTATCTTTCAGCTTTACAACATG
>DITO01000205.1 GCA_002422065.1 Erysipelotrichaceae bacterium UBA6182
TCACTTACGTTTTCAACGGATATTATCGTTGGTTTTCCTAATGAAAGTGATGAGCAATTTGAAGATACCATTAATCTTTATGATTTGGTACAATTTGATTTCGCATTTACATTCATATATTCACCGCGTTCTGGTACTCCAGCAGCAAAATTTGAAGACAATGTTACTTTTGAAGTTAAGAAGCAGCGTTTAGCACGTCTTAATGAAAAAGTTAAACATTATGCATTGATGCATAATCAAGCCATGTTAGGTAAAGAAGTTGATGTATTAGTGGATGGTCCATCTAAAAAAGATGCAAGTGTATACTCAGGATACACACCCCATCAAAAACTTGTAAACTTTAAAGCGGAGAATATTCATAGCGGAGATATTATTAAAGTAAAAATCACAGACGCAAAAACATGGTTTTTACTCGGAGAGAAAATCTAAAATACAAAAGAATCATTTTAAGGTATACTTAAAGTGTTGGAGGTTATATGGAACAAATAAAACTATTTGCCATAGGCGGTCTTGATGAAGATGGAAAGAACTGTTTTGTGGTTGATATTAATGATCAATGGATTGTTATAGAAGCAGGGATAAAATATCCTGATGAGCAACAACTTGGTGTAGAAGTTGTTATTCCTGATTTCAAATTTCTTGTGGAACACGCAGATAAGATTAAAGGAATATTTATTACACACGCTCATGATGATGTCATGGGAGCTTTACCATATCTTTTAAAACAAAAACAAATCCCGGTGTATACAACACCACTTACAAGCTTATTGATTGAGGATTTAGTTAAAAAGAATAACATTAAGGGATCAAAAATCAATGTCATTAAACGCCAAGGACAACTAAAGCTCGGTAATATTTTAGTTCGCACTTTTGGGTTAACACAATCCATTGCAGATGGTTTTGGTTTGGCTATTGAAACAAAGCATGGATACATTGTCTATACATCGGAATTTCTAATTGATTTTGACATCAAACATCAAGCTTTCTCATGTGACATTTCTTTGTTTGCTGAAATTGGTAAAAGAGGTGTTCTTGCTCTTCTTACTGAATCTATTGGAGCTGATAAAGCAGGATTTACATCACCTCGTCATCGTTTGAGTGATGAACTTGATGTTGCCTTTGATGGTGCACATGGACGTGTTATTGTCTCTTTATATAAGCAAAATCTTTTCCGATTAATGGAAGTCATTGATTCAGCTATAAGCCATGGTCGTAAGGTTGTTTTTCACAACGCTACCCAACGTCGTTATATCCAGCATTTAGAAACTCTTGGTTACTATAAACTCCCATTGAATAGTGAAATTAAACTTGAGAACCTTAAAAATGATGATGAAAACGTATGTGTGATTGTCTCAAGTGGGGGACCTAATGTCTTTAAAGTACTAAGCAATATTGCACTCAAGGAAGATAAACATATTTCATTGAGAGAAACAGATACTGTCATTATTGCATCACCTGCTGTTCCTCATACTGAAGTTGAAGCGTCAAGTATGGAAAATGAACTATACAAAGAAGGCGTAAACGTTATATCTTTTGATCATCGTAAAATCCTTTCTATGCATGGTAGTGCTGAAGATATTAAGATGTTATTAAATCTATTTAAACCAAAATATTATTATCCAATCAAAGGTCAATATCGTCATATGATTACGAATGCTAATCTTGCACTAAATGCTGGACTAAAGTCAGATCGAATTGTCATATTAGATAATGGACAAGTCAGCATGATTGTCGATGGTGAGCTTGCAAAGCAAACTTTCCAACTTACATTTGAAGAGTTGTTTATCGATGGTATGGATACCTTAGACGTTGGTGGCCAAGTACTAAAAGATCGTGAATCCTTAGCTTCTGATGGCGTAATGATTGCAGCTGTAACGTTGAACTTCAAAACTAAAGCAATCATAGGTGGACCAGATGTACAATCACGCGGAGTTATCTATTTAAAGGATGCTGATTATCTTGTGAAAGGTGTTGGTCAACTCTTTGAAGAAACCATAGAGAACTTAGTTAAAAACAACAAGTATGAAAATGCATTAGCACGAAAAGAAGCACGTGATAAAATTGCTAAGTTCGTGTATAAAGAAACTGCAAAACGTCCAGTTATATTACCTGTCATCGTGGAGATAAACATCGATTAACATGAGAAAATCAAGATCTAGACAAGTTCATCAACAACGCATTATTAGAGTTCTTAACGGACTTGCTTTTAGTGCGATTTTATTACTTGGTCTATTTAAAACAGGACCTGTGGGAATCTTCATTGATCTTGTTTTTACTGTTTTATTTGGTGGACAACGTATCTTAACATATTTAATCCTATTCACGATACTACCACTTATTACTGTACCTCATCCATTCAAGTATGTACGTAAATCATTAGTCTTGCCTATATTTGGCTTCTACATATCACTACTTATGATTTTCACTTTGCAGTGGTCAGATGGTTTAACAGGAACAGCATTATTTTCTTCCTTTATGTCACAAATGAGCAATTTTATCCAAGTGAGTGAATATGCCTATGGAGGAGTTTTCATTGTAGCTATCACATCACTCTTAACCGGTCTTGTGGATATTACTGGAACATGGATTATTATTTTATTGCTATTTTTAGCATCAACCTATGTGATTATTATTACTTATGTTGCTCCTAACGCTTCAATACTAAAGATCTTTAAATTCAAACCTAAATCAAAACCTAAGCATAATTCTACAATCACGCTTTTTGATGAACCAACAAGAGAAGAGTCTAAGAAAAGTGTCTTTGTATCTGTTGATGAGGGCAAACCAAAAGAGAACTATGAACCAATCGTTCATGCTAATCCACAACCTGAGATTAAGACGCAATCAGCAGGAACACTTACTCATTTTACACATTATGTTTTACCATCATTAGCATTATTAGACATTCCACAATCACGCAGAAGTAACCAAATTAATAGTCATGCGGCAGGAATCAAAGGGAAGAAACTCATTGAAATTCTTGATAAATTTCAAATACCAGCAGAACTTGTTCAAACATACATTGGACCTTCAGTCACTAAATTTGAAGTCAAACCAGATTCATCAATTAAGATTTCTAAGATAGCAGCTTTAGCCGATAACATAAAAATGGAACTTCAAGCTAAAGATATTCGTATTGAAGCTCCAATTCCTGGAAAAAATGCAGTCGGTGTAGAAGTTCCTAATGTTGAGATGAGTATGGTTAGACTCATTGAACTTATGAGAACGATTCCAAAAGAAAAAGAGAATAAAAAACTTCTATTTCTTCTTGGAAAGGATTTAATGGGAAAAACCATTGTTGGTGAACTTGATAAGATGCCTCACTTGCTTATCGCAGGTGCTACAGGGAGTGGTAAGTCTGTCTGTGTTAATTCACTCATCACCACGCTTCTTTTAAGAACAAGTCCACATGAAGTAAAATTATTACTTGTTGACCCTAAAAAGGTTGAGTTTACTGCATTTCACGATATTCCTCATCTTATTGCACCAGTGATTTCGGATGCTGGGCAAGCAGCCAAAGCTCTTAAGACTGTTGTTGCCCTAATGGAAAATCGATATGAAGTCTTTGCAACAGTTGGGGTACGTAATATTACATCATACAATGAAAAAGTTTTAGCTTACCCTGAAGATCATTTATCGATTATGCCATATATCGTAGTCATTGTTGATGAACTTGCAGATTTAATGATGGTGGCAGGTAAAGAGGTAGAATCATCGATTCAAAGAATTACCCAACTTGCACGTGCTGCTGGTATACATCTTGTTGTCGCAACCCAACGTCCAAGTACGGATGTTATTACTGGAATAATCAAAGCAAATATTCCTTCACGTATCGCATTTGCAGTATCATCAAGCATTGATTCTCGAACAATCCTCGATTTTGGAGGCGCAGAGAAACTACTTGGAAACGGTGATTTACTCTATATGCCAATTGGAGAAACAGCGAATATCCGTGTTCAGGGTGTTTTTATCAGTGATGATGAAGTTAATAAGGTAGCTCAAGCTGCAAAAGCACAAGGAAAACCAATCTATGATGATGCATTCATCAATCTAGAAGGGGTAGAACATAATGATGGGTTTATCAATATCAGTGATGATCCACTCTATGAAGAAGTGAAACAATTCATTATTCAATCCAATAAAGCTTCCACATCTCTTATCCAACGACGATTTGCATTAGGATACAATCGAGCAGCTCGTCTTATGGACTTAATGGAACAAGAAGGCATCATTGGTCCTTCAAATGGATCAAAACCTCGAGAAATCTTACGAAAAGATATTTAAGCCATGACAAGTTCATGGCTTTTTCACGAAAATTTCATATAGTATGATTTTCAATTGAAAACGTATTCAATTTCAGTTAGAATAATAATAAGCAGATTATTCTGCATGGAGGAAAAGTAATGAAGAAGTTATTTATTATTTTTATTGCATTTTTTGCACTAGCATTAAGTGCATGTGCACCTGCAGCACCAGAAACATTTGAAATCGCGCTTATTACCGACATCGGTGATATCGATGATAAATCATTTAACCAAGGTGCTTGGGAAGGTGTTGTGAAGTATGCAACTGAAAAGAGCATTTCACACAAATATTACAAGCCTACTGGTAAATCTACGGCTGAATACATTGCAGCAATTGAATTAGCAGTTGATAATGGAGCTAAAATCGTAGTAACTCCAGGGTTCTTATTCGAACCAGCAATTTTCGAAGCTCAAGATTTATTCCCTGAAGTTAAGTTCGTTCTTCTTGATGGTTTCCCACAAGATGGAACTTATACTGATTTCCGTATTGAAGACAACGTTCACTCAATTTTCTATGCTGAAGAGCAAGTTGGATTCTTAGCTGGATACGCTGCTGTTAAAGAAGGCTTTACAAAATTAGGATTCATGGGCGGTATGGCAGTTCCTGCTGTAGTTCGTTTCGGATATGGTTTTGTTCAAGGAGCTGAATATGCTGCTGCTGAACTTGATGTAACTGTTGAAATTCTATACAACTACTTAGGTGGTTTTGGACCTGATACAGCATACCAAACAAAAGCTGCTTCATGGTTTACAGGCGGAACTGAAGTAATCTTCGCTGCTGCTGGTGGAGCTGGTAACTCAGTTATGGCTGCTGCAGAAGCAAACAATGGTAAAGTAATTGGAGTTGACATCAACCAAAAAGATGAATCAGCAACTGTTATTACTTCTGCTATGAAAGAATTAGGCGCATCTGTTTACATGTCACTTGATAGCTTCTACAATGACTCATTCAAGGGTGGAGTCAGTGAAGTTCTAGATGTTACTGTTGGTGGAGTTAACTTACCAGATGACTTCTCACGTTTCACTACATTCACTAAAGCACAATATGACAATATCTATGCTGCACTAGTTGCAAACACAAACAACGTTCGTTCAAACATTAAGAAAGATACAGATGTTGCATCTGCATCAGAAATCGTTGTAACTAAAGTTGTTGTTACATTAGTTGACTAAATAATTTAAAGGCCGAAAGGCCTTTTTTTTGTTTATTACTACTCAATCTAAGCGTTTTCATATATAATTATTTCAAGAAATGGAGTAATCACATGGAATATGTCATTGAGATGTTAAACATCACAAAAATTTTCCCTGGTGTTGTTGCCAACGATCATGTAACTTTGCAAGTTAAGCCAAAAGAAATACATGCATTGTTAGGTGAAAATGGGGCTGGAAAATCGACATTAATGTCGGTTTTATTTGGCTTATATCAACCCGAAGAAGGTATTATAAAGATTCGTGAAAAAGAAGTTAAAATTTCGAATCCTAATGATGCGAACAATTTAGGAATAGGAATGGTCCACCAACATTTTAAGTTGGTTCATACCTTTACTGTGTTACAAAATATTGTTTTAGGTATTGAAGATACTCAGTATGGAGTTCTTCAAATGAAAGAAGCACGTCAACGTGTCATTGATTTATCGAATCAATATGGATTACGTATTGATCCTGATGCTCTCATTGAAGATATCAGTGTTGGAATGCAACAACGTGTTGAAATCTTAAAAATGCTATATCGCAATAACGATATCTTAATTTTTGATGAACCCACTGCAGTTCTCACACCTCAAGAAATTGAAGAACTTATGAAAATCATGAAGTTACTTATTTCTGAGGGTAAGTCCATTATATTTATTACACATAAACTTAACGAGATCAAAGCTGTTGCAGATCGTGTTAGTGTTTTACGTCAAGGAAAATATATTGGTACTGTTAATGTATCTGAAACATCAAAAGAGCAAATGTCAGAAATGATGGTTGGTCGTCCTATTTCTCTCACTTTAGATAAAGAAGAAGCCAAACCAACCACTCCAGTCCTTGAAGTTGCTAATCTTACAGTCGCAGGACATCATCAACATAAAGATGCAGTCAATAATGTATCTTTTACAGTACGTGCTGGTGAAATATTATGTGTTGCGGGAATTGAAGGTAATGGTCAAAGTGAACTTGTTTTTGCGATTACTGGCCTTGTAAAGCAAAAAGGGGGCACCATTAAACTTAATGGAAAAGATATATCTAACTCATCAATTCGTGAGCGAAATGTCTCTGGATTGTCACATATTCCAGAAGATCGCCATAAACATGGTCTCGTACTAGAATTTGATTTAGCAGAAAACCTTGCATTGCAAACTTATTTTAGTAAAGACCTACAAAGCAATGGGTTTATTAAGTTTGATGCACGTACTAAGCGTGCAAATCAACTAATTGATCAATACGATATTCGTGCAGGTCGTCGTGCAAAAACTAATGCACGTTCTATGTCAGGAGGAAATCAGCAAAAAGCCATTGTTGCCCGAGAATTTGAACGTAATCCAAGTTTCATTGTTGCAGTTCAGCCAACACGTGGACTTGACGTAGGAGCAATTGAATACATTCACAAGCAACTTGTTAAAGCGCGTGATGCAGGAATTGCAGTTTTACTTATTTCACTTGAACTCAATGAAGTATTAGAAGTTTCTGATCGAATTATCGTGATGTATGAAGGTGAAGTTGTTGGAGAATTAAATCCAAAGCAAACGACACAACAAGAACTTGGCTTATATATGTCAGGTTCAAAGAAAGATAAGGAGGCAAGTCATGTTTAAAAATGTGAATCAAGAAGCATTAAAAACGATTTTTGCCTCAGTTGTCTCAATATTAATTGGATTAATTATGGGGTTATTGATTTTACTAGTTACCGATCCTAGTAATGCTTTTCTAGGATTTCAACGAGCTTTATTAGGGGGTTTCAATCGCTTACCTCGCAGCTTTGGTGAAATGCTCTATCAAGCAACACCAATTCTACTCACAGGATTATCTGTAGGATTTGCATTTAAAACCGGACTATTTAATATAGGGGCTTCAGGGCAATTTATTGTAGGTGGTTTTGCCGCAATATTTATTGGAGTACGTTGGACATTTTTACCACCTTCAATCGCTTGGATTGTTGGTTTACTAGGTGCAATGGTTGCTGGTGCATTATGGGCGGGTATATCAGGTGCTTTAAAAGCATATCGAAACGTGAATGAAGTTATTACGTCAATTATGCTTAATTATGTTGCAGTGTTTTTAGTCAATTTCTTAGTTGTAGCAACAGTCTTTAATCAAACTCGCAATGAATCATTATCTCCAACCAATGCTTTCATTCCTCGAGGATTCTTTAATGATTTATTTCCTCGAACAGGAGTTCACATGGGATATGTCGTTGCTATTGTCGTTGCCATCATCATATGGATTATTCTAGAAAAAACGACATTTGGTTTTGAACTAAGAGCAGTCGGCTTTAATCGTCATGCAGCTCGATATGCTGGTGTAAATGAAAAACGCAACATTGTATTATCCATGATGATTGCGGGAGCATTAGCGGGACTTGGTGGAGCACTACTTTATCTTTCCGCAACCGGAGTCCATATCGAAGTCGTCGATGTGATTCCACTTCAAGGATTTAATGGGATTCCAGTTGCTTTATTAGCATCTTCAAATCCTATTGGGATTATCTTTAGTAGCTTACTATTAGCACATTTAAATACTGGCGGATTCTATATGCAAACATTATTTCCTACAGAAATTATTAATATCATGGTATCCGTTATCATTTACTTCTCAGCCTTTGCTATGATTACTAAATCAATTTTAGAGAAGTATCTTAAGCAGAAAGGAGGAAAAAACGCATGAATCTTCCTTTCTTAGTCCAGCAAACAATGTTCTTTGCCATTCCTTTGATGGTTGTTGCATTAGGTGGAATGTTCTCTGAACAAAGTGGGGTTATTAATATCGGTTTAGAAGGGATTATGATTTTTTCAACCTTTATGGGTATCCTGGTATTAAATATCTTTGTAGGAATTATTCCTGCTCAGTTTTTATTCATCCTTGCATTACTTGTGGCAGGTATAGCTGGAATGATTTTCTCTTCACTCCATGCCTATGCCTCGGTTTATCAGAAAGCTAATCAGGTTATTTCAGGTACAGCCTTAAATATGTTTGCACCTGCATTCTTTAACTTTACAATGCGTAATCAAACAGGATCTAATCAACTCTACTTCTTAAACCAATATCGCATTCCAAAAGTTGCAATATTAGGTGATATTCCAGTCATCGGACCATTGTTCTTCACTAATACCTATATTTCTACGTATATCGGACTTGTAATTCTAGCAATCGCTGTCTTTGTCTTCTATAAGACACGATTTGGATTGAGACTACGTGCATGTGGTGAACATCCTCAAGCTGCTGATGCAGCTGGGATCAATGTTTATCGTATGAGAACCTATGGAGTATTAATTTCAGGTCTATTAGCAGGTATGGGAGGACTCATCCTTACAATTCCAACCACAACAGCATTCGGTGGAAGTGTTGCAGGATATGGTTTCTTAGCCCTTGCAGTTCTAATTTTTGGACAATGGAAACCTTCACGTATTGTATTTGCAGCTTTCTTCTTCGGAACTATGAAAACAATTGCTGCTACCTATACATCCATTCCAATCTTGGTAGGCTTAGGTATTCCAGGATACTTATTTAAATCAGTTCCTTATCTTACAACCATCCTTGTCTTAGCGTTCACTTCTAAAAAATCAGTAGCTCCTAAAGCCCTTGGTGAACCTTACGATAAAGGAAAACGATAAACAGAAAAAGAGTTCTCATATGAGAACTCATTTTTTTGATATTGCAGCTTGTATTAATTCTTGTTTTAAATCGTATAATCCTTGGCTTAAATCGACATAATAAATCGATGGATTTAGTAAGCGAGTAACTTCACTCCATAT
>DITO01000276.1 GCA_002422065.1 Erysipelotrichaceae bacterium UBA6182
TCATCTACTTTGAAAAAGAAAATCTATATTCAGATGATCCAAAGATTGATTTTACATTGGCCATTCTTTCTTCAATCGCACAAGAAGAATCCAGAAGTATATCGACCAATGTGAAATGGTCGATTGAGAAAAGGTTTAAAGCAGGACAAATTCATGTTCCTAAAATCTATGGATATCACAAACAAGAAGATGGAAGTTTAATCGTGAATGAATCTCAGGCAGAAATTGTTAAGCTCATCTTCTCTTTATTCATCGAAGGTTATAACATCAATGACATCAGAAAGATTTTAGAAGATAAAGGAATCACTTCAAGTACAAAACCTTTATGGAGTTATTCCAGTGTTAGAAGCATTTTAACCAATGAGAAGTACACTGGGAACACTATCTTACAAAAAACGGTCACACTGGATTATTTAACCCATAAGCAAATCCCTAATAACAATCTTGCAGATAAGTACTACATCAAAAACTCCCATGAAGCGATTATCCCTTCTGCTGTATTTGAGATTGCTCAAACGATTTACAACGATAAAGAAAGATATTCAACGAACCTAGTCACAAAGTATCCTTTAACAAATCTCATCTACTGTAAGAAATGTGGTAGGAGTTTAAAACGTCATCATGTTGGTGAAGTTGGACGTCTTCCTAAGATTAATTTAGATTGTAAACATAACCCCAGAAATCCAAAATCTTGTGATGCATCTTGGTTAGATGCAAATCTTGTTCAAGACACCATTGATCAAGCGATAAAGGAAATGATATCTGATTCAAAAGTTTTTAAGAGAATCATCGACTATTTAACACCAACATATCCTTTAAATGCTCTATATAAAAGATTAGAGCGTTTATCTGAAGAAATGGTTGAACTAACCAATATTAAAGCAAGTACTGAAGCCTATGATTTACCTAAAATTGAACATGAAGAAAAGATGCTAGATGGAGAAATTAAAAAGATTCGTAAGGATATGTTACATCACCATCGGAATACTTCAACCATCAATACCTTAAGAGATTTAGAGAAGGATTTAACTCAAGACATTCCTCTATTGCTTTATAAGAAACTCTTTGGACTTATCATTCATCAATCCGGTGAACTCATCTGTATCTTATCAAAAGCACACGAAACCCATGAACTACTTCCTCTCTTGAAAGAACAGACGAAGCATCCAGTCTTCCTAGAAAACTTACACATTGATTACAAACTAAAGAAAGGCATTAACTATAAGGTAATCCTCCATGAATAAAGTTATCGCAATCCCTGTAGTACCTGGTATTAAGAAAAAGAAAAGAGTCGTCATTTACGCAAGAGTTTCCACGCTAGAAGGTAAACAAGATTCTAGCTATCAACTCCAGGTTGGAGAACTCACTAAAAGTATCCTCAAAAACCCCGATTACGAGCTTATCTGCATCTATGCTGATAAAGAGTCGGGAAAGACAAACAAACGCTCTAGTCTCCAAAAAATGATGGATTTAGCACGTGCTGGTGGTATTGATTTGATTGTTACTAAAGCCATCTCTAGATTTGGTCGTAATACGATTAATGTCATAGAAGCAATTCAAGAATTAAGAAAAATTGGAATTGAAATCTATTTTGAAAAAGAGAACATGTCAACATTAGATCCAACCATTGATTTCATGTTAATGATACTTGCTGCTTATGCTGAAGAGGAATCACATCAGATATCGACCAATACCAAATGGTCGATAATGAAAAAGATGAAGCGTGGTGGTAATACAACGACAAGGCTATATGGTTATCATATCGAAAAGGAAATATTCACAATCAAAGAGGATGAAGCGAAAGTCGTTTCATTCATCTTTGATAGTTATCTTCAAGGCGTGGGCTATAAAGCTATGATTGACATATTGCATGAAAAAGGAATTAAATCCCCAAAGGGATGTGAGAGATGGAGCCAGTCCACTCTAGAAACGATGCTCACCAATGAGAAGTATTCTGGTGATAGTCTCTTACAAAAGACTTTATATGGGAAATCAATAAAAAATCATGATCACAGATTAGGCAGAGTCAATCAGTATCTAGTTAGAAATAATCACCCAGGGATTATCTCAAGGGATAAATTTGAAATGATTCAGAAGATTAGAAATTCAAAAACTAAAAACGATCACAAAGGTGAGTCTCATGTTATCAGCCCTTATGCTTACTACTTCTATTCAGTCGATTTAGGAAAATACTTAACAAGAATCGTAGAAAAACATAATAAGAAATATGAAGTTGAGATGTTGCTAGGTAGTAAAAATGGACAAAGAGTATATCTTCGATTCGAATACATCAAAGAAGGCGTGATGCAAATGGCTAAATACATGGTTGATAATAAGTCAGCAATCACAACTAGACTGAAGGAATTGAAAAAGCCCACTTTATCCAAATTGGAATTGGAGAAAGAAAGGCTTTATAAGAGTTTAGACGGGTTACCACTAAGTGAAAGACTTGAAGTGTATGGACAAATCTCTGATGTAAGATTAAGGATAGAAAAATTAACAAAACTATCTGAAATGATTGATGGATATATCAATATAGCTAGAAAACTATCTAAAGAGTTTGATATTGTTTTAGCAAAGGATTTATTTTCATCATTTGTTGTAAAAGGATTTGATGTACATTTGATAGTTTCTCTTGGTGGAGATGGAATCAAAAATTTACCCAAAAAGGAAAACAGATTTCATTTATTTGATAATCAAATAACCCATCTTTTCAAAGAGAAAGTTCTTAAGTTCTATCTATATGTTCATTAGCACATATTTTGTCTATTAAATAGCCTAATAAGAATATACGGCAAATGCGTATATTTGACTATACTAGCATTTGCCTGTAAATGATACTATGGAATTGAAGAAAATCGCCGGTGAAAAATGTCGGTTTTCGACAATTCCATTTTTTGTTATAATCTAGTCAATACATACTGGAGGATAACAAAATGAGGAAGGACATCAAGGAGGCAATTGCTATTTTGAAGAAACAAGGAATCAAACCCAATTACACTGCCCTAGGCAAACGATATGGATGCGACTATCGAACGGTAAAAAGGTACTATGAACAAGATCCAGATGATGAAAAAGTGAAACGAAAACGACCATCTAAGCTAGATCCATATCGACAGATGATTGAAGAAAAAGCAATGATTCCCGCCACAGCAAAGAGCATTTACGAGTTTATTAAGAAACAAGGGTATGAGGGAAAGTATACCATTGTCAAAGATTACTGCAAGAGTTTAAAAATAGAGAAGCAAAAAGCAGTAACGATTCGCTATGAAACGTTTCCTGGATTACAAGGTCAAGTCGACTGGAAGGAGTCGATGCGATTGATTTCTAAGCACGGAGAGGTGTTTGAAATCAATGTATTTCTGATGATTTTAGGATACTCACGATACAAATATATCGAGTTAACGCTAAACCGAAATCAAGACACTCTTTTCCAAGCTATGGTGAATGGCTTTCGATACTATGGGGGTGTTCCAAAGGAAATCTTGTTTGATAATATGAAAACCGTGGTGGATCATTCCCGAAGCGCGTATGGACAAGCGGTGATTAACTCGCGATTTTATGAATTCAGTAAAGACATGGGATTTGAAGTGATTGCCTGTCGTGCATTTCGACCAGAGACTAAAGGAAAAGTGGAGAATCTGGCGAAATCTATAGAGCGATTACGCGTATATAATCATGAGTTTGAATGCTTAGAAGAGCTGGATGAAATCGTTCGGGAGTTCAATGAAGAACTCAATCACACGATTTCACAAGCAACGAAAGAAACCCCACAAAGCCGCTTTCAAAAGGAAAAGGAATACTTAAACTCGTTACCCAACAAAGACATCTTGGAAAGTTTTAACACTTTGCCCGTGACAAGGAAAGTATCCAAGGAGTCGATGATTGTCTATAACAAATCCAAATATTCCGTAAGTCCGAAGTATGTTGGAAAGACCGTTGAGATTAGTGTCGAATCCCAAATACTTCGCATCTATTATAACAAAGAGTTGATTAAAACTCACGAAATAAGTCATAAAGCTTATCACTACCATCGGGAAGATATGGCTCAGATACTAAAGTTAGAAGTCTTCCCTTTCAAGTCTGACACTGAAATTGAACGTTATATTGACCAAAGCCTAGCAATCTACGACCAGTTATGAAGAGAGGAAAACAATGAGCACTTATGTACAATTAGTGAATAACTTAGAACAATTGAAACTAACAAAGATTCGAGAATATCTGCCTCAATATCTTGATGAAGCGATTCATAAAACCAAATCTCTAACCGAGACATTAAAAGAGTTAACAGATAAGGAAATTGAGTTTCGAGAAGATCGCGCAGCGGTCATCAACTTAAAGATTAGCCACTTCCCTTATCAAAAAGGGGTTCAAGATTTTGACTTCAGTTATCAACCGTCCATTAATAAGGCGCAAATTCTTGATTTTTGTACACTTCGATTCCTAGAAACATCGGATAATCTATTGTTTATTGGATCGTCTGGTGTTGGCAAAACTCACCTCGCAACGGCGATAGGTATCGAAGCCAGTAAGAAACGAGTAAGTACCTATTTTATCCATTTTAATGACCTTATCACTAAAATCAAAAAGGCATACGCAGAGAATCGACATGAACAAGTTGTCAAACACTATTCCAAATACAAACTTCTCATTATCGATGAAATCGGATACCTTCCAATCGAAAAAGAGTATTCAAATGTTTTCTTTCAATTGATCGCTAGCCGATATGAGCGAAGATCTGTTATTATCACGACAAATCAACCTCTTTCAAAATGGGGTGAAGTCTTCAATGATAACACCATCGCTTCAGCAATAATCGATCGATTAGTTCATCATTCGAGCATTATAAAAATAACCGGAAGATCGTATCGTATCAAAGACAAGATTCAATTCGATGAGGGGGATTCTTCGTCGCGGCCGACCCCCTAGGGGGTTAAGGGAAAGA
>DITO01000275.1 GCA_002422065.1 Erysipelotrichaceae bacterium UBA6182
ACATTACGATCAACAAAAATGTCTACATTACTACGAGTAACATCCTTCACCATCATCTTAGCAATATCATAAGGATCTTCAAATCGAGGGTCTTCACTGGTAATAATGACACGATCAGCTTCATCACTAAGTAATTTACCCATAGATGATCTTATCTTTTGATCACTACCTCCAGAACTTGCAGCAACGACGATTAAGTGTTGAATTTTCATTGATTTGACATACTTAAGTACTCTTAAGTAACCGTTTGGGGTATGTGCATCATCCACAATCACTGTAAACGGTTGACCACACTCTACTTTGTTGAGTCGTCCTGGAATATGTAAACTTTGAAGAAGTGGAAACACGCTACGATAATCGCATTGATTAATCGACATTGCTGCAAATACTGCAGCTAGATTGTATGCATTAAATGTTCCAATAAGATTAGTTTTTAATGGAAATGATTGATGATTGTGGTGTAATACAAAGTGTGTTGCATCATTTTCTACAACAAGATCACTAATTCTAAAGTCAGATGTCATGGCTTGCCCAAAGGTGATGATATTGGCTTTAGTGTATTTTTTAAGTTCATCAGCATAGGGATCATCTTGATTCATAATGGCATAACCATGGGGTTTAATTTGTTCAAATAGTTTTGCCATAGCATCAAAGTAGATTTGTGTTGGATCAAAGGCTTTCTGATAATCGGATGCGAGATTTGAAAATATAATACAATCCAGATTTAATCCTTGAGTGCGTCCATGATAATGACTATCATAGCCAGCTTCTATGATAGCATAGCGATCTCCTTTGGAATAAAAAGTATGGAGTAAACGATATAGGTCTTCAATTTCAAAGGATGAACTTTTCAGTGAGTTGTGATAGTTCGGACTAAATGCCCCTTTAGAACCAATCACACCTGCAGAGGAATGATGATTGAGAAAAGAACCAAGCATGTTAGCCATACTCGTTTTTCCATGAGCTCCAGTGACTGCTATAAGAGTTAATTCTTCAAAAGGATATACCTTTTTTACAAGTTCCAATAAGGCTTCATTTGGACTTTCAACCTTATAAGTAGGTAAATCTGTAGTTACTTCTTTAGAAACAATCGCTCCTGCTGCTTTCGCATGATACGCTTGAGGGATAAAGTCATGAGTATCAACATTGATTCCACGTACACAAACATAAAGATCATAAGGATTGATATCATTAACATTAGTTTTGATGTCATTAAACTCAATGCTAGGAGCATCAGGGAAAATATCAGATAATCTTCTTATCATGTCCATCCTCCTTCACACGTTTCAATAGCAAATCTAATATTTTAATAACCTTATTTAAGTCACTATGGTTTTTATCAAGTCTTGGATTATATTCAACAAGATCACATCCAACAAAGTTATACTCCTTAAACAACATCTCGATAATGGTATGAACTTGCAAGAGGGTAAGTCCTAAAGAGTTTGAATAAATCTCATCATGATTGACATTAACGGCAAAGAATTCATCTTTAGATAGTACATCTAGGTCAAAACTTAGATATACATACTTTGTTTTTATGGAAGATCGTATCCATTCTAATGTTGTGTTTATGTCTTGATTACGGATTGTTTTTGCGAAGAGTGTGGCAATGTGATTCTTATCAATATGATTAAATTCTTCTTCTTCATAAGAATTTAAGCCTACATAGACAAGTCTTTCTGGTTGAAGTGTATAAGTTGATAGTTTTAATGGTTCTTCACACATTCCTTGTAAGATGGCACATGGCATGCCATGGATGTGTTTTGAGGGTGATGTCTGAAGATTATGGGTATCAGCATGAGCATCTAACCATATGATTGTGACATCATCCTTATAGTATTCTAGTGCTGCACTAGGACCACCGATGCCACATGTATGGTCTCCACCAAAAGAACAAGCAAAGATATGATTCTCAAGACAATGAGAAACAATGTTCTGATGGTAATTTGCTGCATTCATGATTGTGACATCACCATCAATGATTTGTGATGGTGAATGAACAATAGGAACGTGGATGACTCCAACCATGTTTTTTTCAAGCCATGAGGAAGAAATTAACGTGCTAAACCCTTCGTCTGCACCATCAATCTGACATCCTAGCTTCATTGCAAAGTTAATCATTTGAAAGTTCATAAGTACCTCGTGAATATTCTAACATGTTTAAGGGGAAATAATCTTTGTTTACTCGATATCCTTCGACTCGCATCTTTTGAGTGTTAGTAGTATGATATCATTATATAATAAATAGAAGGAGGAAATTATGAGTAAACGAATTCTAACAGTAGTTTCAGCTGATTATGATGACTTAGAGTGTCATTATCCAATATTACGTCTTCTAGAAGAAGGATATACAATTCATGTAGCTGCAAAAGATTTAAATAAAGTGGATGGTAAATATGGTCTTTCTATTCAACCTGATTTAACTTTTGATCAAGTTGACATTCAAACCTATGATGCATTACTAATTCCAGGTGGATGGGCACCGGATCAATTACGTCGTTTTGATCAAGTATTAAACTTTGTAACATTCATGCATAAAAATAATCGTGTTATTGGACAGATTTGTCATGCCGGATGGGTATGTTCCTCAGCGGATATTCTAAAAGGGAAAACAGTCACCTCTACGCCTGGCATTAAACATGATTTAATGCATGCTGGAGCAACGTGGGTTGATCAACCTGTTGTAGTGGATGGAACTCTAATCTCGGGTCGACGTCCAGCTGATTTACCGTATTATGTTAAAGCAATCATTGAAGTATTGAATAAATAAAGACGTGTCAGAAATGACACGTTTTATTTTGTTGGAGTTTTCCTTGTCAATGTGGAAAAAAATGTGACAATGTAGATATGTAACATGTGGTAACCTTTGATACAATGAGGGTGACCAAGGACGTGTTAACAGAGAGGGTTGCGATGAATCGAAAAGAAGAATTAATCAAAATTATTTTAAATGAAAAGGATTTTGTGAGTGTTGATTTTATTGCAAAGCAATTAAAAACATCCACTAAAACCATTCGTAACGATTTAATTTTTCTTGAACCATTAATCCATGAACATCACTTAAACATGGTTCGTAAACCTGGCGTTGGCGTAACGATTGAAGGGGATTTCTTTGATAAGCAAAAACTTCTCAACACGTTAAAACAAAACACAACCCATTCCTATCTCACCCCTGAAGAACGACGACAACATTTGTTGCACTCCTTGCTTATTAATCAAACATCAAAGCGAATGAAAGACTTAGAACTTGATTACTATGTCTCAAGAGCGACGATACATGCTGATATTGCCCATCTTAATGAATCTTTAAAACCATTTCAATGTGAAATCTACTATGATAAACAACATGGTTTAAAGCTTATTGGGAGTGAAGCTCAACAACGCCAAGTGATGGCTCACTTTGGACCGTTAGAACCCCTTGTTGAATATGTCATGGATGGAAGTGTCAAGAGTAAAATGACATTCATCCAACGCTTCAATGATGTATTAAATCTTGATTTCTATGAGATTGAAGCTATTGTTGATGAAGCTCAAGATTTACTTGGATACACCTTCTCAATTGAAGCATCACTTAATTTGATTGTTCATATTGCCATTGCAATACAGCGTGCTAAACAAGGTTATGATGTCACACTGAGTCATGAACTAGTAGATACCTTGAAACAACAAAAAGAATATAACATTGCGAGAGGAATATCCTTAAGGATTGAACAATCCTTTGATGTCAAACTTTCGTCATCTGAAACCATATATTTATGTTTGCATTTCCTTGGGGCAAAACGCATTAAGGAACTACAATTCAAACACATGTCAATCTCATCGGATACAGAAGAACTTGAAAGCATTATTCTAAAGTTCATACGTAAGGTTCAATCATCCATGGGTTTATTTCTTGAAAATGATGCAGCATTATTTAATAGCTTACTTCTTCATCTAAAACCAACTATTAATCGCTTAGTGTATGGTTTATCACTTCAAAATCCACTCTATGAAGAAATACGCTTTAACTATGAAATGATCTATCGTGCGATTGAGCTAAACATCCATATGTTTAATGAAGCCTATCATATTCATATACCTCCTAATGAAATAGCTTATCTAGTCTTACACTTCGCAGCAGCGAAGGAGCGTAATGTCACCCTCATTAGAACCTTAGTCATGTGTGCAAGTGGTTTAGGGACATCACAACTTATTGTGTCTAAACTAAAACGAACCTTTAATAACCTGCATATCGTGGATGTAGTTTCATCCTTTGATGTCCATCGCTATAAAGAGAATGATATTGACCTTGTTATTTCAACCATATCCTTAGAGACCCCAATAAAGACCATTGTGATTAGTCCATTATTAACGGACTACGACATCTCAATGATTAAACATTCACTCAATGATGTTCAAACAATTCAATTTAGTAATCTAAGATTTCTACCTCATCATGTTTGGATAGAACCTGAAGTAAAGAGTAAAGAAGAACTACTATTACTCATGAGTAATCAGCTTGTTAAGGAAGGTTATGTCAAAACCTCATTCTATGACTCCATGTTGGAAAGAGAAGCCTTAGGACCAACCTTAGTTTCACCAACGTTAGCCATCCCTCATGGATATAGTGATCATGTCCTTCAATCTGTCGTCATGTGGGTTAAACTCAAGACACCCATTCACTGGGCACTGGAAGAATCCATAAGCCAAGTCTTACTAGTCGCAAGTACACACCATGACAGTGAAAGTCATCAGCATCTTATGATTCAACTCATGAATCAACTAGAAGACCTAGTATGGGAGTCAACACTATTATTAATAAGTGAACCATTATCACTTACGCATCAACTCAATCAAGATTTATGTGGGGTTATCCCCGTTAAGGAGTAAATTATGTCAACACTATTTCATGAATCACTCATCTTTACAGACCTATATCCAGACCATGCAAATGATGCACTACGAGTCATGTCCAATGCATTAACACAGCAGGGCTATGTCAAAGAGGGATACTATCAAGCTTTAGTCGAGCGTGAAGAAAACTTTGCCACTGGACTTCCAGGAGAAGGCATTAATGTGGCCATACCGCATGCAGATCCTGAGTTTGTTAATGAAAATGTGATTGCGATTGGTGTTTGTCATAAACCAGTAAACTTTAGGATGATGGGTAATCATGATGAAAATCTTGATGTTGAAATCATCTTCATGTTGGCACTTAAAGATGGTTATGCTCATGTTAATGTGCTTAGTCAACTTATGGGTGTTATTCAGAACAATGAGCTATTAGAACAGCTCAAGTCAATTAGGTCCCAATCAGAACTATTAAAGGTTCTGAATGAAAATATCCATTAGATAGGAGGTGATGGTATAAAGAAGCGCATACTCGTCGCATGTGGTACTGGTGTTGCAACATCAGTTGCCGTGGCAAAGAAGTTAGAAGCGGTTTTTAAGGACAGAGGTTATGGGGATCAAGTTGAGATATCAACGAGCACCGTGGCTGAAATGGAATCCAAAGCTAAGTATTTTGATTTAATTGTAACAACGGCTCATGTAAGCAAACCGATGCCAGTTAAAGTCATTATGGGCATTGCATTTCTAATTGGTCGTGGTACAGAAAGTGTTATCAAAGAAATCTTTGAAACACTAGGATTTGATTCATAAAAAGGAGAAGAACTCACTATGGAAATTATTAATTTCATCGTCGGATTAGGCCCATCAGTTATGATGCCAATCATCATTACCATTCTCGGTCTAATTATGGGGGCAGGTTTTGGTAAAGCACTTCGTGCAGGGCTTACAGTAGGTGTTGGGTTTATCGGTCTAAATCTAGTTATTGGTTTATTAGGTGGTAATTTAGGACCTGCTGTTCAGCAAATGGTTTCTAACTATGGTTTAAGCCTTACTGTCATTGACGTGGGTTGGCCAGCAGCAGCAGCGATTGCTTTCGCATCTCGCGTTGGGGCAGTCATTATTCCTATCGCATTAGCAGTTAACGTTGTGATGATCTTAACTAAGACAACACAAACAGTCAACATTGACGTTTGGAACTTCTGGCATTATGCATTTACAGGAGCATTAGTTACATTCGCAACCGACAGCTTTGTCTTTGGTGTTATTGCAGCAATCATTCAAGCAGTCATGACATTAGTTCTAGCTGACTGGACTGCAAAAGGTGTTGAAGAACAACTTGGTCTAAAAGGGGTTTCTATTCCTCATGGATTATCTGTAGCCATGGTTCCTGTAGCATTAGTCATCAACAAGATTTTAGATTACATTCCTGGTATCAATAAGATTAATATTGATGCTGATATGGTTCAAAAACGTTTTGGTCTCTTTGGAGAACCAATTCTTGTTGGAACTGTATTAGGGGCTATTATTGGTTTATTAGCTGGATATGACGTTGGTGCAACATTAAACTTAGCCATTATTATGGGTGCTGCATTAGTACTTATTCCTCGTATGGCTGGACTACTTATGGAAGGCTTACTTCCTATTTCAGATGCAGCTGGAGAATTTGTTGAAAAACGTTTCAAATCTAACTCAAAGATTTACATTGGACTAGATGCTGCAGTAGGAATTGGACATCCTACAACACTCGCAGTTTCATTAATCTTAGTTCCTCTTTCAGTTTTAATCGCAGTCATACTTCCTGGTAATAACTTCTTACCTTTCGCAGACTTAGCGGTATTACCATTCTTATTTGTTCTAGTTGTTCCAATTACTAAAGGTGATTTATTTAGAACACTTATCGTTGGATTATTTATTGTTGTCACTGGTTTATGGATTGCTTCTGATATTGCTCCACTTCTTACAGCGGCTGCAATTGATGCACAGTTCACAATGCCTGTTGGCGCAACTTTAATTTCATCGATTGCAGATGGTGCTTCACCATTAAGTTGGGCATTTGTTAAACTCTTTGAACTTCGTTATATCGGTATTGCTGTATTAGGTGCAATTGCTCTTGCTATGGCTTATATCAACCGTTTACGTATCGTTAAAGGGGAAAAATAATCTTCATGAAGCGTCACTTCACCCTTGATCGACCTCATGCACTTCTTGCTGTTATTGTTCCTACGTTGGTGTTTGCCATCACCTCTATCTATGGGATTTTTGGATTAATTACAGGAACTGATGTTGCTTGGTTTGGAGCGTTATTTGGATTAGGCTTGTTATTATTTCTTGATCACTTTGTTGCTCTTTCACACCCTACAAATGTTATCATCGATGAAAACACCATCCAATTTCGTGCATTCTGGTGGCATCATACCTATACCATAGAAAACATCACCCGCATTAATGTGAGACCTGTATCACGTGGGTTACGCATGTATGTGCGGCTCAATGATGCTGGATTATTTAAAGGACGATATTGGTTGCATCTTGATCATATGAGTGATGCTAAAGATTTAAAAGATTTCTTAGAGAATCTCATGAATGAGCGACATCCTAAGTTTAAAAATATGGATCGACATTCATACAAACGAGTTAAATAATAAAAGACTGAGTTCGAAAGAATTCAGTCTTTTTCTTTTGTTTATGTATGTTTATTAAGATGACCTAAGAAATATCGTTTCTTAGGTCATTATTCTATTATTTGATTTATCTTTACTTAAAGAAAGTCTCAAATGCTTCTTTTAGTTTTAGATTCCAAAAATCCCAGTTATGACCATAGCCATCCACTTCTTCATACCTAAATGGATATTGATGAGACTCAAATCTTTCCTTAGCAGTACGACAACGATCGAGTAAATAGTCCTGACTTCCAATAGTTAAGAAATAATCAGGAAGAACTTTATTTTCATCTTTGTTTTTCTTCATCATGTAATATGCATCTTCAATAGTATCTTTATAGTGCATCTCATTACCCATGATATAGCCACTATAAGAGTCATCTGATGATCCAAACCATTTTACTGAATAAGGTTGACCAGTGACTCCCATAGCACAGCCTGACATGAGTAAGACTTTACTATAGAGTTCAGGATAAGCTAATGATATTTTCATTGCTCCTAGTGCACCCATGGATAAACCTGCAAGAAAGTTATCTTCTCTTGAGTCGCTTAATGGAAATAAGAAGCGAGCTACCTCAATCATTTCTTTGGTCACAAAACTAAAGTGTTTAGCACCATTAGGGTCATCACTATAGCCTTGATTACATGCAGGAGGCATGATTACAGCAATTTGGTGTTTTTGAGCATATAAAGCAACATTGGTATACATTAAATAATCATTTTCATCACCAGTAAAACCATGAAGAAGCCATAATGTTTTAAACTTCTTATTTGGTGTGTAAACATTTTCTTTTTGATTAAAAGCATCTTCAATTGAGAAAGTTGGAATAATTGCATTAAAGCTAACTTGTCTTCCAAGTGATTTTGATAAGAAATTAGTATGTATTACTGCCATGAGACCTCCGTGCGTTTTTTGTGTCATAGAACATTCTAACATATCCAATATCAAGTTTATGAAGTTCAACTAAACATGTTTAAACAATAAATGTATTTAACTAGTAATTATATGCACATTAAACCCAATTATTAACTTTTATATGTAATTATTTGCGTATTATCTAAAATATTATGAATGTTTTTTCTAGTGTTTCTGATAATTCATTGCTTATGTAAGCTGCTTGTGCAAATGTTTTCCATTTTTTAAGTGATTTACTTACGTCATCAATAATTTCTATCGCTTTTTTTTCTTTGATTCTCATAGCATTCGCTGAGGATAGTAAATCATCATAACTAATAAGACTTCGTTTACCATTAATAAGCATTTGATGTACCGATGTCCATTTTCCAGTTGGATTAAACGAGTATGTTACATCATATGCAGGTGATAGTTTCCATTCCCCAAGTCGATTCATAAGAAATGAAATATTCTTGACATGATCATCTTGATTTCGTGCCATGACGTTAAAAACCAATCTTCTAAAAAACTCCTCAATATCACTTTGTTTTATACCCATTTTTACCATAGCATGTGCTGCTTCTTCATAACTCACTGTCCCAGGTTCATTGTAGTCACGGTGCATTAGTGCTCCAAGGGTTTGCATATGTACTTTATCAACACTTCCATCACCTAAAATTATCCTATCAAAGCGCTTAGTCATGAAATGATAATGATTGCCTTTGTTAACAAGTCGTGATTCACTCATCTTAATCTTCGCATCAATAGCTGCTAAATAATAAGCGTACTCAATTCGAGTATGGGATGTTTCTTCTTTTTGATCAACACCATCTAATTTTAGTATCCAATAAGTATAGCCAAGACCAGCATTAATTTGTCCTGATCTAAAAGTATTTGATTCTTCATTATAAGCAACAATTGCTTTTGCGCGAGCACCACCAGCTGAAGTTCCAACTTTAATTATTTCTTTAAGATCATGACTATCATGGATTGTCGCAGCTTCTTTATTACGCATTATTTCATTACTCAATTCAACTAGTCGTTCAATCTCAATAATCTGAGTTTTTTCAAGTTCTTTGTGACTAAGTGGATAAAACTCAAGTGCTCCCATACCGCGATTACCGATGTAGCATAAACGTTCAATAATATTAAATGATTCTATAGTTCTTCCATTTGAAGCCAGCCATGCATCAATGACTGCATTACCAAATCGATCTGGAAGTGAATCAGCAATTAAACCAGGGAGTCCCTTAAAACTCTCATAAGAGAGACTATTGAACTGATATGTTGTATTAGACAAAGGCATCATGAGTGGAGAAACCTGGATACCACTCGATAAAAACTTCGGATCGTACTTAAACGTGCAGTATTGGGAAGTATCATCAAGAGCAATGACACCTATTCTAGTTTTCCAAAGTTTAACTTCAGCAACATTCATTTTTCATCCCCCCAACTCCAAGAAGGAGATTTCTTTAAACCTTTCTTAGATGCTCTTTCACGTGGATGTCCTAACTCAATTAAATCAAAGGGATTTGGGACTTGTTTAGGAACAAGAAGATCAAGATTCTCTGACAGTTTAATCGCTCTTAAAACTGAGATGATGTTTTGAAATGCTACATTCCTCCCGTTTTCAATATTTACGATTGTTCTTAAAGAGACACCCGACTCCATAGAAAGTTCTTCTTGTGTCATGGATAATTCAATACGTCGTGATTTAATTCTTTGACCTATCTCTTTAATAATTATCTCATTCGTTTCATTTCCAAATATTTTCATTTTGTTCACCTAAATCTAGTATAAAGCACTTAACTATAATATGCAATTAATTACACTTAATTGTCAAAATTTAACACTTAAATGCAATATAATGCACTTTAAATATATATTTTTCACATATATAACTATAGTAATAATCACATAATTTATACTATTTATAACCTTGAATATGTTAAACTACAAAAGAGGTATCACTATGTCAAAATTTGAAAAAACAATCTATCAAGCTGTTCCACAATTAGTTTTTGAACTTGATCAAGCTATTATGAATAGTGCCATGTCAATGAAACTTGTCGATGAAAGTGTATTTGAAGCGTATCCTTATAAAGTTTCTATTAAGGTATATGATAAGTATTTTATGAGAAATAGTTCTAGAGCAAGTCTTAGCCTTACTGTCGTAGAGGACGGTCGAAGTACTCATGTGGTTGCGATTGGTTCAGGTGGTGGTCAAGGAGCAATATTTAACTTCTCTTGGGGAGCAGAAACTGAATTCGTTAATGATGTTCAAAGGTTTCTTGAAAAGATGGGTTATTAGAAGTCTATATTGAATCGTTAAATGAAAAGGACCAACATGTG
>DITO01000155.1:0-38008 GCA_002422065.1 Erysipelotrichaceae bacterium UBA6182
ATCATCATCCATGCATGGCAAATCATCATGGATAAGTGAATATGCATGAACACATTCAAGTGCTAAACCAAATAAGTTAGCATGAGTTTCACATACTCCTAAATCATCACACAAGGTATGAACAAGTTGATAACGTATGAGTTTACTTGGAGCATTGAGTGTATATAACGCACTTTCTAAAACTTGAGAAGGATGTTCTTCTTTAAATGTTAAATCAATGAGATGTTTCATGTCATTCTCCTTTAATGTCAATCATGTCTTCAAACTGAGTAAGCTGAAGTTGAGCAAATTGTAATAATGCCTGTCCTTCTTTATAAAGTGTTGCTGCTTCTGATAAGGTCACTTCATTTTTTTCAAGAAGTACAATAATTTCGTTAAGACGGGCTAAAGCAGATTCAAATGTTTGTTCAGTCATGATTATTCTCCTTAATTGTTTGGATAATGGCTTGAGCATCTCCATCATGAATCTTTAGTTCAATTCTTTGAGATGGTGATAAATCTTTAATACTCGTAATTGGTTTCTCATTAGCATAGATAAATGCATAACCACGTTTTAATGGTTGCATGATATCTAACGAAAGTAATTGTTGCTGAAGAGTACTGATTTTATAATGATGCGTATCAATATATGATTGCATAGTGTGATTAAACTTTAAATGCAATCTAGTGAGCTGTTGATGATCTTGAGGTCGTTTAATGCTTTGATTAAGTCGTATCTTGGCATGTTCTACAAGATAGCGACGTCTTTCCACAAGTTTTTGTGGACTAAGTCTTTGTAGTGTTGCGCTCTGATGGTTAAGCCTTGTTGAAGCATTATTTAGTTTAGTTTCTATAATTTGATTAAGTCTTAGTGATAACTGATCAAAATGGGATAACACTTCTTGAACACGTGGTGTTGCCAATGTCGCAGCCCCTGTTGGTGTTGGTCCTCTAACATCCACAACATAGTCTACAAGAGTTGTGTCACTTTCATGTCCCACCCCTGAAACTATCGGTGTTTTAAGGGTACTTATAAGTCTTACTAATGATTCATGATTAAAACTCCATAAATCTTCAATCGAACCACCTCCTCTAGCCAAGATTAAGAGGTCATGGTTATTTTGATCTGATTTCATTAATGCATCCATAATTTCCTTGACACTTCCCTCACCTTGCACAAGCGTGCCATAGGATTGAACGTGTGCAATAGGCCATCTAGTTTTGAGAGTCTTTAAAATATCTGCATGAGCAGCAGAACCTAGTGAAGTAATCACTCCAATGCTTCTTGGATATTTTGGTAAAGTCTTTTTACGTGAACTATCAAATAAACCTTCTTTTTGAAGCTGTAATCGTAAAGCTTCAAGTTTTGCGAAGAGTGATCCAATTCCAAACAATTGCATATGAGACACATTTAATTGTAAAGTCCCACCAGGCTCGTAGAAGGTAATTTTAGCAACAAGTTCAACTTGATCTCCTTCTTTAAAATTATGTCCTAAATGGCGAACAGCAGAAGAAAACATCACGCAAGTTAAACGTGATGTTGAATCTTTCAAGGTAAAATACCAATGCCCTGAAATAGCTTTAGTTAAATTAGAAAGTTCACCATGTACGCTGACACGCTCAAAAAACTTCGTTTCTTCTAACGTTGTTTTGATGACTCGATTAAGGTCTGTGACAGTGAATGATGTTTTTATACTCATAGTTTATCAAGGAGTCCATTGATATATTTGTATTGGTCTTCCTCTGAGAATATCTTAGATATTTCAACCGCTTCATTAATAATAATAGCACGATCATCAAATTCTAGTGTAATTTCAGAGATAGCCATAAACAAAATAGCGCGATCAATCATAGGTAAACGCTCGAATTTCCATCCATCTCTTAATAGAGAATTAATACGAGCAATAATTTGAGTTTCATACTCAATTGCAATGGTTAATAGTGATTTAAAGTCATCATCAAAGACTACAAAAAACTCACTATGATTATAAGGAACAATGTCCTGTTCAAACGTTTCTATGATGGTTTCCATGTCATCTTTTGTTGCAAAGTATTGAAAGAAACACATGATTGCACTGATTCGTTTTTGTCTTCTTTTTTGAATTCTTGTCATAGAACCTCCGAAATTATTGTATCATGAATCAAACAAAGCACAAAGAAAAACCCCTGAGGGGTTTAGAATACAAAGCCTGTTACTTTAATGTCGACTGATGTTGGTTTTACTTCCGTCATCATGACAATATTGTTGAAAATGCGTTCTTGAAGTGAAGATAATATTTTATTTACATTCTTACCATGCTTAACTTGAACATCACATGTTATGCTCAATTGATTGTTATTGATCTTAACCACAACCGGTCTTGCTAACAACTGTTGAGGAACAACGACTGATTTTTCCTCTTCAATTGAATGAAGTGTTATGAGTTCAAAAGCAGTTTTGGTAAGTGTAATTTCACCTAATTGTTCTTTACTTTGGATTTTAATAAATTCAGTTGACATAAGTTCACCTCGTTGATGATATTATATCATAAAGAAACGATATTTTTATTCAGTAAACCATTTTTTAATTAATGCATCCATCGTACCATCAGCAATTAATGCTTCAATAGCTTCATTAACTTTTTCTGTCCATTCAGAACCTCTTGGTAATGCAACAGAAACACCTGCTACTTCTTCAATGTATTTAGTTACTTCTGGATGTGATAATTCGAATGTAGTAAGATCTGGGAATTCTAGCACATACTCACGTGCTGTAGGACCTTCAATGATAACGAAATCTAAACGACCAGTAATAACTTCTTGAACAAGTTGTGATACGTTTTGCTTAGGATCAGTCACTAAACCAAATTCTGCTTCAATCTTATTCAATAAGCTTTCTTGAATTGTTCCAATTTGTGTTCCTACTTTTTTACCCACTAAATCATTAGAATCTACAACACCACCACTAGCTAATGTAAGAATAAAGAATGGACTTTCTTCAGCACCAATATAATATGGGACTGAGAAATCAACATCACGTTCAGGATCTGGTGACATTGCAGCAATCGCCATTGTCCCACGACTTGAGTTTAATGAACCAATAATGCCATCAAAATCCATATCTTCCCATTTCACTTCAACACCAAGTTGTGCTCCTAAAGCATTACCAAAATCAATATCAAATCCAATAAGGTTTCCATCTTCATCTACCATTTCATAGGGAGGATATCCTGAAGAAGTTAAGATAGTAATTGTTTCTGTATTATTTTGTTGGACACATCCTGAGAGGATGAAGACGAGTGTTAATACTGCTAATAGTGTTTTTTTCATTGTGTTTCTCCTTTAAATTGAGTATGACTTAAGAACTGTTGAGCTCTAAGTGTTTGTGGTTGTGTAAAGAAATCATCACTTGGAGTTACTTCAAGTATTTTTCCTTGATCCATATACACAATCATGTCTGCTACTTCTTTTGCAAATGTCATTTCGTGAGTCACGAGAATACATTTTAAACCATCTTTTACAAGAGCCTTGATTACCTTTAAAACTTCAATGGTCATTTCAGGATCGAGTGCACTTGTTGGTTCATCAAATAAAACAAGTTGAGGACTCATAGCAAGTGTTCGTGCAATACTAACTCTTTGCTTCTCCCCTCCTGATAATTGATGGGGGTAATTGTTGTAACGGTGTGAAAGTCCAACTTTATCTAAAGCTTGTGATGCAATCTTAAATGCTTCTTCTTTTGTATGTTGTTTGACTTTGATTAGCGCAAACATAACATTTTCAATGGCTGTTTTATGTTCAAATAGATTGAAACTTTGAAACACCATACCCATATTACTTCTTGCCTTCGCAAGATTATCCTTACTAGCAAAGATATCGACATCATCAATTTTGATAACTCCACTCGTTGGTGTTTCTAATCCATTAAGACAGCGAAGCAGTGTTGATTTTCCACTTCCACTTGATCCAATGATTGCATAAGTGATATGGGGATCAAAAGTTATGGACACTTCATTTAATACATGAGAATCTTGAAAATGTTTATTAAGTCGATTAACGTAAATCATATCGTAACTTCCTTTCTACAATTTTGCCCAAGATTGAAAGTGTTTTGGTAATTGTGTAATAGATCAAACCAACAATAATTAAACTTTCAAATGCTCTAAATGTTGTTCCTGCCACGATAGTATGACGTCTCATAATCTCATTCACAGAGATTACCGCAGCGACTGAGGTTTCCTTTATCAATGTAATAAATTCATTGATAATGGCAGGTAAGACGTTTTTTGCACCAATAGGAATAATGATTCCAACAACTATATCCCATGTTGAGATATTGAGTGCTTTAGCTGCTTCTATTTGTCCTTTATCAATCGATTGGATTCCAGCTCTGAATATTTCAGAAAGATATGCAGCTGAGTTGATTGAAAAGATTACGAAGGCACTGTGATAAGCTGTTGGTAGAAAACCTGGAATGACTTGAGGTAAGCCATAATGGTAGAAGAATAATTGGAAGTACAGTGGAGTTCCTCGAAAGAAATCAACAAATAAGAAGAGTAGTTTTCCTAATGGACCTTTCTTGCTTGTGATTAAAGCAATTGTAAATCCTAAAACAGATCCAATGAGTGCGGCTACAAGCGCAATCATTAATGTTACTTGGACTCCTTCTAATAAATAAGGAATACGAGGAATAATTCGGGTAAAATCGATGTTCATAGTTGCCTCCTTGAAAAATAAAAAAAGTCGTCCTAACGAAAGGACGACTTGTATCGTGGTACCACCTTAATTTTGACCAATTAAAACATTGATCAACACTTCTTCATAACGCTGAAGGTTGCGAGAGAAGATTATCCCTTCTCTTACTCCAAAGTACGTTCATGAGTGATTTCATCTTGTCTTTCACCAATTCACAAGTCGCTAATATGATTCATTCTCATTACTACTCTTCTTCTAAGTAATGTAGTTATTATACCTAAGTAAGAAAAAGATGCAAGAGATTTATGAATAATTTGTCATTATTTTTGTTTGAAACCACTTACATTAGTAAAATAGTCTATTGTTTCTTGGTTATCTTTATCTAACTGAGCAATAAGTTCTTGGATTGAATCAAATTTCTTCTCGTCTCGAATACGTTTTAAGAAATGAATAGTAATTGTTTTACCATAAATTGTTTCATTAAAATCAAGAATATAGGCTTCAATTGAAACATTGTATTTTGCATTAAATGTTGGATTGTGACCAATATTAACCATGGACTGGTATACATTAGAATCAATCGACACATTGGCGATATAGACTCCCTTAGCTGGAATGACGACATCTTCAAAGACATCAATGTTAGCGGTAGGATAACCAATCGTTCTTCCTCTTTGATTACCTTTGATAACTTGCCCTCTCACTTGATGAGGACGAGATAAATATTGATGAGCAACTTCTACTTCTCCATTTGAAATCAGACTCTTTATTAATGTACTCGATATTTTATTATGTTGATCACTGATTTGCTCGATTACACTCACTTCAAAGCAAGATTGTGATTGTGTAAGTAAATGAACATCCCCTTTACCTTGATAGCCGAATCTGAAATCAAAACCAACAATAAGATGTTTTAATGGTAAATGACATAGAGTTTCTTCAATAAAAGCAGTTCCACTTTGCTTAGAAAATTCAGTTGTGAAGTTTACAATGATTAAGTAATCTAAGCCATAAGTATCAAGAATGCTTTGTTTGAGTGCATTTGGAGTTAGATACATGACTTGTTTATGTTGTAAAACAGACGAAGGATGAGGAAAAAATGTAATCATTGCAGATTTTAATCCTTTATCCTTGGCAATCGATATCGTTTTATCTAATAATGCTTGATGTCCAAGATGAACTCCATCAAAGAAACCAATGCATGCTACAAATGCATCGATATCATGGGGAAGTAAATTTTCATTAATCACTAATGTCTTCATACCAAAGTCCTCGTTTCACTTTATAACCTACATCAGTTTTCTCTAACATTGCAAATGGTAAATCATCTTTAATGACACATAGTAATGGTTCATTACTTTCAAACGAGATTATTTTACCATGTAAAATAGGTGTTATGTCATCTAATTCTATGCATGGATAGGTAGAAAAGAGCATTTTAGCATCTAAAAACTGACAATCCTCTATACTTTGAGGTAAATCTTGACATTGATCGAGTGTTATTGGTCCATTTTGAATTCGAATAATATCCTTTGTCATACCAATATTCGATGATCGTTGAGCTAATTCAACATTAAGTGTTCGAATATAACTTCCCGTATTCACATGCATTTGGGTTGTTACTGATGTTTCATCGCATGAAATTAATTGTGTGTCATAAACTCGCATCTCTTTAATGGGTAGTAGACTTAAATCAAAGTCTTTCTGAGCATAAAGTCGTTTACCATCAACTTTAATAGCTGATACTTGTGGCACGGCAAGATGATGTATTCCAACCATAGACTGAACCAATTCTTTCCATGTTTCGCTTGATTGAGGGTTTACTTCTTTAGTTTCTAGAACTTCCCCACTAGTATCCAATGAATGCGTGTGGGTTCCTAATATTAGTGTTGATTCATATACCTTAGATTGCCCCATGAGAAAAGGAACATACTTCGTAGGTCCTCCAACACAAACGAGTAATACACCTGTCGCATCGGGATCTAAAGTACCTGTATGCCCTACTTTTGATTTTGTAATTCGTTTTATATGATGACACACATCGAAACTTGTCATGTGTTTAGGTTTATTGATGGCTAATACGCCGTGTAACGATTTCATGGTGTTATTATATCAAATCTAATACATTGATACCATCTATCCCTTGACATGTCATTAATTCTCTTTTATACTTTACTCACATTTAAATCTTAGAGGTAGCGATGCAAATGAGTAGTAAGTTGAGTCGGCAGACTATGACACTTACGAAAGGTAACCATCGCCGAATGATTGATATTGGCAAATATTGATCATGGGGTTGTATGAAAGACATACATCACTCCTTCGAAAGAAGAGGCGCTATCACAACTTTCGTTGATCGTGGCTCTTTCACGATTTTTTTGTTTGAGGAGGAATTATGAAAAAATTCTTATTTGTATCAATGATTGCACTTGCTCTTGCTGCTTGTGCTCCGTCAACTTCAACAGAAGATTCCATTATTGTAGGTTTAGAATGTGATTATGCTCCATTTAACTGGACACAATTAGAAGAAACAGAAACATCTGTAAGAATTGAAGGAAATATTGGTTATTGTGATGGGTATGATATCACTGTCGCTAGAACCATCGCTTCTGAACTTGGTAAAACCCTTATTGTTAAGCAAATTGGTTGGGAAGGTTTAGAACCAGCATTAGCATCTGGTGAAATTGATATGATTGTTGCTGGTATGACTGATACTGAAGAACGTCGTCAACGTGTTGCTTTCTCTGTTCCATACTATGCAAGTGATATGGTTCTAGTTGTTAGAAAAGATTCAACCTTTGCTAGTGCTACTAGTTTAGCTGATTTTACTGGAGCTAATGTAGTTGCCCAACGTGGAACATTCCATGATTCGTTAGTTGATCAAATCCCTAGTGTTAATCACATGACTCCCTTAGCAACTTTCCCTTTACTCGTAAACTCTGTGATGTCTTTAGAAGCAGATGCATTAGTATCTGAAAATCCTGTGGCTATCTCTATTGTTAAGAATAACCCAGATCTTACTATTATTCGATTTAATCAAGGAAGCGGTTTTCAAACAAGTTTTGAAGACACTACAGTTTCTGTTGCTTTAAGACAAGTTGATACAGAATTACTTGCAAGCATTAATACTATCTTGGGTAATATTAGCTCCGAACAACGTAATACATGGATGGCTGATGCCATCGATAGACAACCAGAATAATGAATCGTGTTCCTTTGCCCCCTGATTTAATCGGTGGGGCTTTAGGTATTTATGAGCGATATGCCCCGCTGTTTTGGTTCGGAGTTCGAAACACGCTTATTATTTCGCTTAGTGCTACTGTTATTGGTCTGTTTATTGGTTTATTCTTTGCTTCTCTTAAGCAACTAAAGATTGATAAAAAAGATAATACAATAGTTAAGTTTAGTAAAGTTGTATTAAGAGTGATTGCTAATCTTTATATTGAGATATTTAGAGGCACACCAATGATTGTACAAGCTATCTTCTTGTATCATGGTTTAAGACCAATTATTGGGTGGACACCATTAACCGCTGGTATTGTCATTGTATCGATTAATACTGGAGCATATATGGCTGAAATCATTCGCGCTGGGATACAATCCATTGATAATGGACAATATGAAGCATCACGTTCTCTTGGTATGAATCATTTATTAACTATGGTCTTTGTTATTCTTCCACAAGCAATTAAGAATGCATTCCCTGCTATTGGTAATGAGTTTGTAGTCAACATTAAAGACACTGCAGTACTAAATGTAATCGGTGTTAGTGAGCTCTATTTTCAATCAACTGCAGTTGCAGGTATTGTGTTTAGATTTAGAGATACATTCTTAATCACAGCATTGATCTATTTATTCTTAACATTTACAACAACACAGTTACTTAGAATTGCTGAAAAGAAACTTGATACTCCGGAAGGTTTAGTTGGAGCTTCAAGTTCATCGAGTAAGAATTTCTTTGGTTTTAAACGTAAAGGAGGTTCATCATGATTGATATTCAACATCTTTCAAAATCATTTGGAAAACAAGAAGTACTTCATGATATCAGCCTAAATGTTCAAGAAGGAGAAGTTGTTTGTTTAATTGGGGCTTCTGGTTCTGGTAAAAGCACATTACTTCGGTGTGTTAACTTATTGGAAACACCTAATGCTGGTAAGATTGTTGTGGATGATATAGATATCACTGCATCATTCAATATTGATGAGTATCGTACAAAAGTTGGGATGATCTTTCAATCATTCAATCTATTTCCGCATCTTAATGTATTAAAGAACTGTACGCTTGCACAACGAAAAGTACTAAAGAGAACAGTGGAAGAAGCAGAGCAAATTGCCTATGAAAACCTAAAAAAAGTAGGGATGATTGATTTTGCGACAATGAATGTGACTAAACTATCAGGCGGTCAAAAGCAACGTGTTGCGATTGCTCGTGCATTGTGTATGAATCCAAAAATATTACTTCTTGATGAACCAACATCGGCTTTAGACCCAGAACTTGTAGGAGAAGTCCTTGATGTTATCAAAGATCTTGCAAAGTCAGGACTTACCATGCTTATAGTTACTCATGAAATGAGCTTTGCGAAAGATGTTGCTGATAAGGTTGTATTCATGGATCAAGGAGTTGTTATTGAAGCAGAGCACCCTTCTATACTATTTAATAATCCAAAACATGAGCGAACACAAGCATTCTTAGCAAGAATTGTTCATCAATAGAAAGACGCAACTTGCGTCTTTTTTCTTACATCTTTGCAACATAGTTTCGTTTAATCAAAATCAATTTAATGAGATAATGTTCATGACAAAGAATGTCGTAAAGGAGAAATATGAAAAGATTATTATTGTCACTTACAGCAATCAGTGTAGTACTACTCGTTGCTTTTCAATTAGGATTGTTTGGTTCACAAAAATCTATCCTTGAAAACTATGCTCTAGAAGATATGTCAGTAGAAGCAATGGTTCTAGCTCTTGAAACAAAAAGTATAGATACTACAGGACTTGTAGCAAGCATTAATTCTGAATTCCTAGTTCTAGAAACAGAAAAAGATAAAATTACAGTAGCGTTACCAGAAGATCGTTTCTATTTATCTTTTGCTCCATACATAACTAATACCCATCCTTGTAATACTCATTTCTTAACATCATGTCAAAGTGAGCTTAGAAATGAACAATTTCAAATTAAAGTTGTCTTAGATGATGGTACTGTCATTATTGATGAAACTTTAACTAGTGCTCAAAATGGGTTTGTAGGGGTTTGGTTACCTAAGAATATTAAAGGTGTTTTACATATTGAGTATGATGATTTACATGTAAGTTCACCGATCGAAACTTTTGAAGCTAGTCCCACTTGTTTAACTACCCCATTACAACTTGTAAAAAATGTCTCACTTCTTTCATAGAGTGAGCTTTTTTTATATATTTTTATTGATAAAGCGGTTAAATTTGACTTCTTTTATTAATAGTACTTGTGGTTTGTCTAATACTTTGATAAATTACAATTGCGGGGGTTCATATGCGAAATATTGGGTACATGATTGAACGTATCTTATCAATGAATATATTAGGAATTTTTGATGTTGCAAATAAAGTGCATAAGAAGACTAAACGCAACCGACTTGTTTTAATCATTGATATTATTTGGTGTGGATTAAGGCATATGGCTGGGTATGTTGACTACTATGTCTTTGAAATGTATAACCTGAATGAACAACAAAGAAGAACTGTGATGACTCGAGGTCGCAACAATGCTTTCATTCGAGAACTCAATAATCCTAAGTTTAGATATATATTTGAAAGTAAGAAGATTTTTCATACTCAGTTTAGTGATTTAATAAAACGAGAATGGTTAAGTCTAGAAGATTCTACATTCGTTGAGTTTGCTCAGTTTGTTGAAATAAGAAAAGACATTCTAGCGAAATCAAATACGATCAATGGTTCATGTTGTAATGAAAAAATTGTGATAGCGGATTTTGATGATATGTATTCGTTATGGTATTATCTTCAAGATAAGAAATGCACTATCATTGAAGATGTAATTATCCAACACCACCAAATGCAACAAATACAGCCAGATTCATTAAACTCTATTCGTTTTGTGACCATATTTCTTGATGATAAAGTTCATATTGTAAGAGCATATTTACGAATCGGTAAAAGTCATAGTGTTAATAGCTATGATGGTGGAAGTATGGTTGTCCCTATTGATGTTAAAACAGGTATTATCCATGATGTGGCTGTCGATAAGTCTGGTAACTATTATCGTCAACATCCGGTGACTAATACACGAATACAAGGATTTCATGTACCCTATTGGAATGAATGCTTAGACCTAGTTAAGGATGCGGCAACAAGAACTGATCAAGTAAGATTAGTTGGGTGGGATGTTGGACTGTCCATTAATGGACCACTATTAATTGAAGGAAATCAATTTCCTTGTCATGATATTTATCAACTACCACTCCATACTCCTAAAAAGATTGGAATGGTTCCAGAGTTTAAAGAAATAATAAGAACAAAATAAAAAATAGATGATTGCTCATCTATTTTTTTTAGTCTTTTAGTGTAGCTTTTAAAATCTCATCAATACGATTACCACGTTCAAGTGAATCATCAATCTCAAATAATAGCGAAGGTATCTTTTTAACTTTAAGCTTTGAACCTAAAGAAGAGCGAATGAATCCTTTTGCTTTATCAAGATTATCCATGAGGTTGTTTTGACCTTGAGGAAATGTAACAAATATTTTAGCAGTTGAATAGTCTTTAGTAAGTTGTACATCAGTAATGGTAACCCATTTTAATGTTGGGTCTTTAACCTCACTCATTAAAATAAGTGAGACTTCCTTACGAATAATCCCTTCAAGACGTTCTAGTTTAATTGTCATAATTACTCACGCTCCACTTCAACTGATCCGAATGCTTCAATTAAATCGCCTTCTTTAAGATCATTAAAGTTCTCAATGGTTAAACCACAATCAAACCCTGAAGTAACTTCCTTAGCATCATTAGCAAAACGTTTCAATGAACTTAAACGACCAGTATAGACAACAATTCCATCACGAATGAGACGAACATGTCCATTTCTTACTAGCTTACCATCAGTAACCATACATCCTGCAATGGTACCAATCTTAGATGCTTTAAATATTTGTCGAACAGAAGCTTGTCCAAGGATGATTTCTTCAAAGACAGGATCAAGCATCCCCTTCATTGCAGCTTCCATTTGCTCAACTACTTTATAAATAATGTTGTGTAATCGAATATCAACACCTTGTTCTTGTGCAATCTTACGAATTGCAGCAGTAGGGCGAACATTAAAACCAATAATAATAGCCTTTGAAGCAGCAGCTAGCATAACATCACTCTCTGAAATTGCACCCGCTGTGTTACGAATAACATTAACACGGACTGATTCAACATCTACTTTTTCCAGTGAAGATCGTACAGCTTCAGCACTACCTTGTACATCAGCTTTAATAATTAGTGGAATTTCTTGAACATTTCCTTCTTTGATTTGTTTTGATAAATCATCGAGGGATAGCGCAGAAGAATTTCTTCTTTCAGTCTCAATCTTAGCTTGTGAGCGTTTATCCGCAATGGCACGAGCTTGACGTTCATTATGGAATACTTTAAAGATATCTCCCGCTTGAGGAACATCATTAAGACCAATAATTTCTACTGGCGTTGCTGGTCCTGCTTCTTTTATTTCTTTTCCTTCATCATCAGTCATTTTTCTTACTTTACCGAAGCAAGCACCGACAACAACAGGATCACCAACACGAAGAGTTCCATTTTGAACGAGTAGTGTTGTTACTGGACCACGTCCTTTATCAAGTTTAGCCTCAACAACTGTACCTACAGCTTCACGTTTAGGATTAGCTTGTAGATTTCCAACTTCTGTTAAGACAAGAATTGTTTCAAGAACTTCTTTAATACCTTCATTTTTTAATGCAGAAATACGTAAATAGATTGTATCTCCACCCCACTCTTCTGGAGTTAAACCTAAATCAGCTAACTGATTCATGACTTTGTCTGGATTAGCAGTTTCTTTATCCATTTTGTTTACAGCAACAATAATAGGAACTCCCGCAGCTTTTGCATGATCAAGAGCTTCACGTGTTTGAGGCATAACACCATCATCAGCAGCAACTACGATAATAACTAAATCCGTAATTTTTGCTCCACGTGCTCGCATTGCTGTGAAAGCTTCGTGACCTGGAGTATCTAAAAATGTAATACGCTTACCACTGTAATCAATTTGATACGCCCCAATGTGTTGAGTAATACCACCAAACTCACCAGAAACGACTTTTGATTTACGAATAGTATCAAGTAGTGTGGTCTTACCATGGTCAACATGACCCATGATTGTTACAACAGCAGGTCTTTCGATAAGATCTGCAGGATCATCTTGAATACTATCTTCTAAACTTGTTTCATCAAAGATCTCTTCTTTAATAACTTCAACTCCAAATTCAAGACATACAAGCTCAACTAAATCATCATCCATAATTGAGTTAATGGTAACCATTTTCCCAAGCATAAATAATAGTTTAATAACTTCACTTGCATTCTTTTTAAGTTTTTCAGCTAATTCACCAACTGTAATTCCATCAGTGTATTTAATTTCTTTAACAGTTTCTACTACTTTTCTTGGAGCAAATGTACCCGAATTAGTATTAGTATTCGGTTTACGATTACGATTAGCTGGTTTTCTTGAGTTGTTTCTTTTCATTCCTTCACCTCTTTCAATGCTTCTTTAATTTGCTTAGCCAATGCATTATGAATAATTGCACATGCAACACGTGATGTTTTCCCTATTGCCTTAGAAAGTTCAATAGAAGTAAAACTTTCAATAACTTCGACATGATAGAAAGCACACTTGTCTTTTAACTGCTTACGTGTTCTATTGGATGCATCATTGGTAATAATGACTAAACTAGCTTTATTAGCGCGAATTGATGGAAGAATTTGATCTCCAGTCACTAGACCATTCGCTTTTGCACATATACCTAACAAGTAGAGACTATGATTCATTCATATATGAGCGCAGTTGTTCAATAAAAGATGGGTCTAGGGTCACTTCTAATGCACGTTCGAGCGCTTTTCGTTTAATCGCAATATCAATTGCTTCTTGGCTCTTTTTAAGATAAGCCCCACGTCCATTCATACGACCGGACGTGTCAATGACAACAGTGCCTTCAGGAGTTCTCACAATACGTAATAACTCTTTTTTAGGCAGTTGCTCTTGTGTTGCAACACATTTTCTTAGAGGGATTTTTTTCATTATTCCTCCTCATAATATTCATCATACTCATCGTAATCAATATCGTCTTTCCAAAGTAAATCTTCTTCTAATTCTTGAAGTTTTCTCTCTGCAAGTTCTTCATCAGTGAATACTGGTGTTTTAGCAATTGCATCCGCAATTTCTTTTTTCTTCATAATTTCTGCTACATTAATGCGTGGTTCGTGTTCAGTTTCTTTATCCTTATCACGATCAAAGTATTTTTTCTTCTTAACTTCTTTCTTAACTTCCACTTTTGTCGCATCAGCAAGCTTCTCAAATTTAGAAACAAATGTATCACGCTTCTTAATTTCTCGCTTAACTCTCTTCTCAACTGGTTTTTCAACTTCAACAACTGGTTTTTTAGGTGTAACTGGTTGTGTTTGTGTTTCTGTAGAAGTGGTTGGTGCTTCTTCAATTTCAATTACTTCCTCAACAACTTCCTTAGTAACTTCAGCAGCTTCTGCAGCTTGTAACTTAGCTTGTTGTTGATTGAATAGACGCTCCAATGCAACTTTTTCTGCTTCTTCTAAACGACGTGAAGCTTCTTTTTGAGCTTTTTCTTGATGTTTTTCAGCAAGCTTAGTTTCTACAAGGTTCATATAAGTTTCATAACGACCCATGTAATCAATATTTGCTGCTTCAGCATCACTCTTAGATTTAATATCAATTTTTTGTCCAGTAAGCTTAACTGCTAACTTAGCATTCTTACCTTTTTTACCGATAGCTAATGAAAGTTGACTATCATCAACAACAACCATTAATCCACGATTCTCTTCATGAGGGAAAATTGCTAAAATCTGTGCTGGAGCTAAAGCATTTCTAATAAGTTCAACTGAATTCTCACTCCATAAGAAAATGTCAATCTTCTCACCTTTAAGTTCTTCAATAACTACTTGAACACGTGAACCACGTGGTCCAATACATGCTCCAATAGGATCAATATCAGAATTTTTAGAGAATACTGCAATTTTTGTACGCTCACCCGCTTCACGAGCAATAGCTTTAATTTCAACAAGTCCTTCATATATTTCAGGAACTTCTTTTTCAAATAAGCGACGGACAAGCTTAGCATCAGCACGTGAGACTAATACTTGAGCACCTTTAGTTTCTTTATTTACTTCAGTAATAACAACACGAAGATGTGATCCTTCTACATAACGCTCATTAGGAATTTGAGCAGCTTTAGGCATCATGGCTAATGTTTTTCCAAGATTCACAACAACGAACTTTTCTTCTACTGATTCAATGGCTGCAATAACCATTTCATCTTTCTTGTCTTCATACTCATCAAAAATAGCAGCTTTTTCAGCTTCTCTAATTTTTTGTTTAAGTACGTTTTTAGCAAGTAATGCTGCAGCACGCCCTAACTCTTTCATTTCACGACGCTCATCAACATAATCCCCTAAAGCAATTCCTTCAACACGTTGTTGAGCATCTTTAAGTGATATTTCGAGTTCATCATCTTCAACTTCTTCAACAACTAAAAAGCGTTGATAAAGTTGAATGTCACCATTCTCATTGATTTGCACACGTACGATGGCATCTGGAATTTCAATTTGCTTACGATATGCTTTTGCAAGTGCTTCTTCCACAGCTGCAACAACAATATCTTTTGAAATAGATCGAGTAGTTTCAATGTTTGCTACAAGTAGCATTAAATCTTTAATGTTCATAATTGTCCTTAATCCTTTATGGCATGTCGTATGAAAACGATATTTTCACGATCAATGCTTAGTGTTTGTGCTTTACCTTTAATTTTCTGAACTAATGTAATGGTATTCTCATCAAGTTGAGTCATTATTCCTTTAAATTCAATCGATTTGTTCACAGACCTCAATGTACGAATATATACTGAATGGTCGATTGCATCATGAAGTTGCTCATCATCAAGTATTTCACGCTCAATTCCTGCGGTACTTACATCAAGCATGTACTCATCTGGGAGTTGATCAATGACTTCATCTAGAGCTTCGGAAACATCAAATGAAACAAGTGCCGTTGTATCTAGATCAAGAGCACGATGGGGATCGTACACTAAAACCTCTAAGATACGGTCCTTGCCCATGGATTTCCAGGTCATACTGTAACACTTTACATGATGCTTAGAAAAAATCGGTTGACATAATAGTTTTAAAGCTTCACTTTTCAACGAGTGAGTCCTCCTTACACAAACACGAAGGAGTGGCAATGCCACTCCTTGAGTAATAATATTATACATTACGCACTAAATAATTGCAAATATTAAAATAAACTTGCTTGATTAGATTCTTGAAGATCTTCTAGAACTTTTAGTTCATCTAATTTCTTAATATGATTGTAGTTTAGTTGAGTACGACTTTGCAAGTCTTCTTTGGAAAGAAATGGAGCTATTTTTCTTGCTTCCATAATCGAGCGACCAACGTTTTCTCCTAAACCTTCAAGGACTATGAATGGTGGAATGAGTGCTTTAGGATCATTAGGGTCTTTTATAAACACTGAAGCATGAGAATTATCAACACTAAGATTAGAGAAACGATAACCTCTCAAACACATTTCAAGGCAAACTTCTAGACTTGTTATAAGTTCACGCTCTTTATTAGTTACTGGATTTTTCTGAGTGTTGTCATTTAAACGTTGTTGAATGTGATTTAGACGCTCAAGTATTTTATGTGTACCACCTAGCATGGCATCAATATCATAGGCATTAGCTCTTAGAGTTAAAAACGAAATGTAATAATCAAGAGGATGATAGAGTTTATAGTATGCAACTCTTACAGCCATCAAAACGTATGCGACCGCATGCGCTTTAGGAAACATATATTTAATCTTTTGACATGAATCAATATACCAATCATCGACACCATGTTTTTCCATGATCTCAATCCATTCTTTTTTAAGTCCCTTCCCTTTTCTAACATTCTCCATGATGTCAAAAGCAATTTTAGGAGGTAACCCTTGATGAATGAGTGTAACCATGATGTCGTCACGACATCCAATGACGTCTTTAAGTGCTTTTCCACTAACAACTAAATCTTTTGCATTGTTAAGCCATACATCCGTACCATGAGAAAGCCCTGAGATACGAACTAAATCTGAAAAGTTTTTAGGTTGAGTAACACGTAGCATTTCACGAACAAATGATGTTCCAAACTCAGGTAAGCCAATAGCTCCTGTCGAATCAAAAGGATAGCGAGAATCTAGTTTTAACGCTTTATTTGAAGAGAATAAACTCATTACCAGTGGATCATTGAGAGGCACTGTCTTTGGATCTATTCCACTTGTCTCTTCTAATAACTTCATAGCACTTGGATCTAAATGCCCTAAGATATCAAGTTTTAGAAGATTATCATGTATATCAGCAAATTCAAAATGGGTCGTTTTCCATACAGAGTCTGGATTATTTGCTGGAAATTGCACTGGGGTAAATTCATAAACACTATTTTCATCAGGAATAACAATAATCCCACCTGGGTGTTGTCCAGTTGTTCTCTTAACACCTTCGACTCCACTTGCTAGCCATGAATATTTTGCATCTTTAGTATCTAAAGGAAAATAATGATCTTCACCATAACCCTTGGCATAGCCAAATGCAGTTTTATTTGCAAGTGTTCCTATAGTTCCTGCTTTAATGACATTCTTCTCCCCAAAGAGAGTTTTAGTATAGGCATGAGCAAATTCTTGGTAATGATTAGAAAAGTTTAAATCGATATCAGGAACTTTGTCTCCTTCAAATCCTAAGAATGTTTCAAAAGGAATATCTTGACCATCTACAACATAAGGATGTCCACAAGAACATGTTTTACTTTTTAAATCAAATCCACTCCCTTCTTCTTCTATGAACTCGACATGATAACAATGTTCACAACGATAATGTGCAGGTAATGGATTCACTTCAGTAATATTTGCGAGAAAAGCAACAAATGAAGATCCTACTGACCCACGAGATCCTACCATATAACCATCATCGAGAGATTTCTTAACAAGTAAGTGAGCAATATAATAGATAACGCCAAATCCATTGGATGTGATGGCTGCATATTCTTTATCCATACGATCAATGATAAACTTGGCTGGATTTGAACCGTATAATTGTAAGAGTCGCTCATCAATCAGTTTCTTTAGATTTTCATCGGCATGTTTGATTTTTGGTGTGAATAATTTAGAAGGAATGATGGTAACTTCTTCAATACTTTGTGCAATGAGATGTGGGTTCTTAACAACTAATTCGTAAGCAAGTTCGGGACCACACCATTCAAAGTCATCCAACATTTCTTGAGTTGTTTTGTAATGCTGAGTTGGAGTTGTATAACGTGCACGATCTTGATCATCATAGAGATACAGAGGATGTCTAACTCCACCAATTCCCATTGAAGATACTAGAATATCACGATAAATTTTCTCTTGAGGAAAAACATAATGAACATCGTTGGAAGCTGCAATGATCTTATTCAATGACTGAGCAACATGAATCATTTTTTGTAAGATTTCAATGATTCGTTGTTGATTTGGAACAGAGTTTGTAACGATTAGATGTTGATAATGATCAAGAGGTTGAATTTCGATAAAATCGTAAAATAGCATCGCTTCTTGTAATGCTTCAATACTTTTGTTTGCAGCGATATCAAATAGTTCATTATTGACACATGATGCTCCAATAAGCAAATTATCACGTAGTCTTTGAATATCTGATTTTAGAATTCTAGGTTCAGCTAAGAATTCATCACTATTCTTTGAAGCTGATTTCTTAAAGAAAGCTAATCGATCTGTATGAGCTATGGAAACTAGTTCATATAATGCTTTAAGTCCTTCTTGATTTTTCGCAAAGATATTAACATGAGATTTTGGTCGTACTTTAAATGAATCGTGAGTATCAAACGTTTCAAGTTGATCACATGTTGTGACGTTATGTTCTTTTAATAAGTTTAATAGATTTTGAAATACTTGATGAGTTACCCGTACATCATAATCTGCTCTGTGAGCAACTTCTTCATCATAAGCAATATTAAAATAACGTGCTACTTTTCCTAATCTAAAGGATTTACGATGACTTAGTAAAACACGTGATAGTTCTAAAGTATCTATTACAGTGTTATTTTCATATTCACATTGGCATTGTTTTGCTTTTTCTTGGATAAAACCAATATCAAACGATGCATTATGAGCAACCAAAATAGTATCCTTAATGAAGTCAATAAAACTAGGAAGCACTTCTTCGATTGATGAAGCATTATTGACCATTGACTGTGAAATATTAGTCTTTGAAGTAATGAAATCACTAATAACCCCATTTGGCTTAACAAGTTTATGATACGTATCAATGATTTGATGTTGATTAACTTTGATTGCACCAATTTCAATAATTTCATCAAATTGTGATGATAAACCAGTGGTCTCTAAGTCAAAGATAACGTAAGTAGAATCATTTAGATTTTGACCTTTTGAGTGTTTGATAATTGAAGGTGATGAATCAACCATATTCATTTCAACACCATAAAGTAGTTTTAAAGCTTGTCCAGTTGATTTTCTTAATGCCTTAGCTTTGGCTTCTGCTTTTGGAAATGCTTGTACGGAGTTATGATCTGTGAGCGCTAAGGCAACATGTTTACAATCAAAAGCTCGTTGAACTAATGCAGTTACATCACAAGCTCCATCCATTTCAGACATTTTAGTGTGGGTTTGAAGTTCAATTCTCTTAATCTCATGATGATCTTGAATCACTTCTCGCTCAATTATATCTATCGAATCAATCATAATCATCGTTTCATTCTTGAAGCGATCAACGACGACTTTGCCTTTAATCTTAACCCAATGCCCTATTTTGACTTGAAGCGATTCATTCTCTTTTAAGAACACTTTAGTAAAAATAGCATCTGAGTAATCACTTATTAGAAATGTAACCAGTGTTTGATTAGATGAGGCGAAATAACGTGATTCAATTGAAATAATTTCACCCTCTACCCAAACATCATTCAATCCTTCATGAATATCTTTAAGTTCAGTTATCTTTTCATCTTTCTTAACTCTTCTATAAGGAACCTTCTCAATAGCAGCAACTATTGGTTTATTCAATGGCTTACTGAGTAATATATCATTTTGAATGTGATTATATTTTGATGAATCCACTGATAATGACACTTCAAATCCAAGTCTATTTAAGAATGTCTCACATCCATCGCATCCAGAATCAAGTTCACCTGCTTGCATAGAATCATCGACTAAACATTTTACTGTTTGATTTTCGAGTGTTATAAAAGGTTTCACAGAATGAAATTTATCAAAGTAGTAATGAACTAAAGGAGTAATGTCTTTAAGTGAATATCGCTTTGTTTTAGTTGAGTTCATTAATTCAATAGGACCATCAAATGTTCTACTCAATATTTGAAGTGTATTTTGAAATGTGCTGTAATCTAAAAAGTCCGGAAAATCACAAAAAACAATCATGCGATGTTGATTTTTGCGAACAATTATTTTTTGAATATTTAGTGATTCTAAAACATGTTGATGCATAAATACCTCTTGAAGATATCATAAAGAATAAATTCAATAAGAAAAAGTCTTGACTTTAGATTTAGCGAACAAGTTTTGTAAATGCATCTTTAGCTGCATTTTGCTCAGCTTGTTTTTTACTACTTCCTTTTCCTTTACCCAATACAAGATCGTCAAGTTTAACTACAACCTCAAATGTTGGGGCATTAGAAGGACCCATGCTCTTTATAAGTTCATAAACAACAGTTTTTCGAGTATCTGATTGCACATATTCTTGAAGACGAGTTTTATAGTCGTCATGTTCTTGCTGAAGCATATTTTTAAACTCAGGAATAATAAGTGGATCTAAGAATTTCTTTACATTGCCCTTATCTTGTTGTAAGTAAAGAGCAGCAACAAAAGCTTCAAAAACATCAGCTAAAAGAGAATCTCGATTACGACCACCCGTCTTCTCTTCTCCAACTCCAAGTTTTAAGAAGTTAAATAGATCACATCGACGTGTAATGGCAGCTAATGTTTTTTCATTGACTAAACGTGAGCGAAGTGAAGTCATCTCACCTTCACTAAGTGACGGTGTATATTGAAACAAGAAATCAGAAACATACAACTGTAAAACAGCATCTCCTAACAACTCAAGACGCTCATTATCATTTTGAATATTCTTATTTTCATTCACAAACGAAGTATGGGTAAACGCTTCTTCTATGATGTCTAATCTGTCAATAATTAATCCCTTTTGATTTAAAAACTCGAGTAGTGATTTCATAAATCCTCCTAATCAATCCCCTTTAAGCTACGTTTAATTACATCTAATACATATGCATGATGCTCAGTATCATGACTTTGCAAAAGTTTAAGTGCTGTTGTTTTTGTTTGTTCTAGTAATGCAATATCTAAGATAATATTTGCAAATTGAAATGAAGGTAATCCTGATTGCTTTAAACCAATTAAATCTCCAGGTCCTCGAAGACGTAAGTCTTCTGAGGCTATCTTAAACCCATCATGACTCTCTACAAGCACATTTAATCTTTCCATGGAGAGAATATCTTCACTTGGATTAATCAAATAACAAATACTTGATTTAATACTACGTCCAATACGACCACGAAGTTGATGTAGCGAACTTAATCCAAATCGATGAGCATCATAAATAATCATTCGTGTTGCATTAGGGACATCTACTCCTACTTCGACAACACTTGTGGACACTAGCATCTGGATTTCATTACGATAGAATGCATTCAATACATTTTGTTTATCTTCAGTTTTCATTTTACCATGAAGAAGTCCAATCCTAAACTTTTTATCAAATGCTTTTTTTAGATTAGCATAAATGCTTAAAGCACTTCGTGCATCACCTTCTTCTTCTATCATGGATGTAATGACATAGACTTGCTCATTACGCTCAATACTTTGTAAGATATCATCTAAAACAGGAGCAAAACTATTGCCTTGAATAATATGAGATTTTACTTCACCTCGTTGTTTTGGCTTATGATGCAATGTAATGACTTGCATATCTGCAAACAGGACTGCAGCAAGTGTTCGAGGAATAGGAGTTGCACTCATACTTAAAACATCAACATCTACTCCCTTTTGAATTAGCTTCATGCGTTGTGCAACTCCAAAGCGATGTTGCTCATCAATGATAACTAATCCAAGTTGATAAAAATTCACATCATTGGAATACAATGCATGAGTACCAATGAGCAGTGAAGGATTGCTTTTTACTTGCTCAAGCATGTCTTTTCTCTCATTAATCTTAGTGGATGAAGTGAGTAAATGAATATCAGTTTGCAATTTAGTAAATAATGCTGATGCATTTAAGTAATGTTGCATTGCTAAAACTTCCGTAGGAACCATAAATGCCACACTAAAGCCTGCTTTGATATAAGCATAAGCATAAAGCAGAGCTACAATGGTTTTACCAGATCCTACATCACCTTGAAGTAAAGCAGACAATGTCACTGGTTGATTAGCTCCTTTAAATAAAACAGATAATGCTTCAACTTGATCATCTGTTAAATCATAAGGTAATGTATCTATAACAGGCTTTATTAGATCTATGTCTAATGAGCGATTAGGTTTCTTGTGAATAACCTTTAATCGATTGTTTTGGATTTGTAAATGATATTCTAAAAACTCATTAACTTTAAATCGATGAATGGATTGTGAGAGTTGTTCAACTGTAGATGGTTGATGAATTTCTTTCATTGCTAAAGATTGAGGAATTAACTGATATTCTTTAATAATATCTTTTGGTAATACATCAATGGTGTATTGATGACATACCGCAAGTGCTTTAAGAATTATTGATTTAATTTGCTTTAATTGTGTCTTCTCTTTGATAGGATAAATAGGTTGAATCTGACCAAGTTGCTCTAATGATTGATAATAGATATTAGATGCTATGATTTGATTGGGATGTTTATACTTACCAATGATTACTACTTTTCTTAGTGGATCTGAAGGAGTTTTTAAATAGTGTCGATTAAAGATAGAAACTTTATAAACATTATGTGAGACAAATTGAAAGTGTGTCACTGATTTATTTTTTGCATAAAATGATGACTTCATCATAGAAGCAATATGACCTTCCAAAATAAGGTGTTGCCCATCAGTAAGTGATTGTTCATTACTTAACTCAAAGATGTCGTATCGAGCTGGAAACACGTTTAAAAACTCGCACAAGGTCGAGACTTCATACCGAATTAGAATGTCTTGTTGTAGTTTAGTTAGTGTCATATAAAAAAAGGGGGGACTCCCCTTTTATTCTACACCAATTAGGTAGGAATAGACAGGTTGTCCGCCTTCTATGACTTCAACTTCTATTCTTAATTCATCTTTAATAAAGGTTAAGATAAATTCCTTTTCACTCTCATCAACACCATCACCCACAATAAAGGTGATAATCTCAGAGTTTTCATTAACCATAGAAGTTAATAAGTACTTTAATGCATCAATACGTTCAGGAGTTGATATTAAGATTTCTTTTTCCATGATTGCCATGAAATCATTTGCTTTAATTTCAGTTCCATTGATTGTAGTGTCTTTAATTGCATAAGTAATTGCACCTGATGAAACTCGCGCAATAGCTGAATTCATTTCCATAAGATTCTCTTCAATACTTACTTCTGGTGAGAAATACAGACATGCACTTAAACCTTGTGGAATTGTCTTTGTTGGAATGACATGTACACTGACATCCTCTAAGATTGATTCTGCTTGTTGTGCTGCTAAGATAATATTTGAGTTGTTAGGTAAAACAATAATATGTTCAGCATTAAGTGATTCAATCACGGCTACGAAATCTTCAGTTGAAGGATTCATAGTTTGTCCACCGGAGATGATTGCATCTACACGTAAATCTTTAAATGCTTGAGCTAATCCATCCCCTGCTGCCACCGCAATGATGGCATATGGAACTTTCTTAACTTCTACAATGTGATTTGATGTATGACCATGTGAATCATCATCCATAAGTGCGGCATGTTGTTCTTGCATGTTTTCAATCTTAATCTTTACAAATTCTCCATGGCGTTGAGCTAAATTCATTGCATCACCAGGGGTTAATGTATGAATATGAACTTTGACGATGTCTTCATCTTGTACAACAACGATTGAATCACCTAGATTTGACAGTGATTCACGTAGTGCTAGTTCTGAGAAGTCTTCAAGTTTTTCAGGAGCAACACGTACAATGAACTCTGTACAATAACCAAACTCTTCATTTTCAAGTCCTGCTTGAACATGTCCACTGCTTGCTTTTGCGGCAAGTAAAGGAATTGGATTTCCTAAAAGTGCAGAGCGCATACCTTCTAAAATAACAAGAAGTCCTGCTCCACCACTATCGACTACTCCTACATCTTTTAAAACAGGTAAAAGATTAGGTGTATTCTCAAGTGAAATCGTTGCTTCTTCAATAAATAAGTTCATATAATCAAGAATCGTTGGATGACTTAATGTTTTAAGACGTACACTTGAATTTGCTGCGCCTTCGCGAAGTACGGTTAATATTGTACCTTCAACCGGTCTCATGACGGCTTTATAAGCAATTTCTGTTCCTTTATTAAAGGCAGATGCCATGATTGTAGGATCAATCGTATCATGACCATCAACGCCTTGAAAGAAGCCACGAAAAATCTGGGATAGAATAACTCCAGAATTCCCACGTGCTCCCATGAGTAAACCTTTTGATAATGCTTTTGCTACTTCTCCAATGTTTNNGGGACTGGAAAAACATTGAGAGCATCAATCTCTTGGTATTGGTTAGTTAAGTTATTAGCTCCACTTTCAATTAAGTGTTTAAATGATTCCCCATTTAATGTTAAAAGTTTATCCATCATTTAATAACCTTCACTCCCTGTACATACACATTGATTGCTAAGAATGGTTGATCCAATGTTTTTTCGAGCATGTATTTGACTTTCTTTTGAACTTCATGGATAACTTCAGAGATCTTAACTCCATATCCAAGAATAATAAATAAGTCGAGTTCATACCCATTCTCAAGTTGTCTTACCACGACACCTTTAGAAAAATTTTCTTTTTTTAGTATTTCCGCTAGGCCGTCTTTTAGAATTTTTTGTGACGCCATCCCCACCACACCATAACATTCAGCTACAACTCCACCTGCTAAAGTGGCTATTGCATCTTCTGAAACGTTGAGTTTTCCAAGCGTTGTGATTTTTTCAATCCCCATATTGTTCCTCCATGTGGTTATTCTATTATAGTTAAAACATCTTTGAAGGTCAAATCTCTATTGACATGGTGCAGCACGTGCTGTTGATGTCACACTATCCAGATATAAGCAATTATTAGTTTCATTGATTAAGTCAATAAAAAGTGGTAATTGATTAAGTAAGACTAAAGACCTTAAGTCACTATAAATATTTAATCCATTATCTAAAGTAATCACCATCATTGCCTCGTCATAGGATAATGGAGTTTGTTGAATACTCGACATTAAGTTTAGCACAAAATCTTCAAGTTCAATGAGTGCGTTTGCTAATTTCACAGATAATTCACTTTCAGAAAAACCTTCAACATTTGGTAAATACGCAGTAATTGATTGATGACGTGTATTTAGTGGATAATACTGACCATTACTTAGTAAAATACTAGTTTCATTTATGGCTAGTGGCTTATATTCCTTAACTTCTACTATCATAGTTTTGTTATTCATAACAAAGCTAATTGATTCAATAGCATCATCATTAATGGGAATGTCTGTCCACCATGGATGAAAGATCCATTGTCGCTCTCCTACTTTAAAAGGGAGAACTTTTCTAATCTCTTCTTCGCTTGATAATCGTGTGTTTGAAACTATAATCGCTTGAATTCGAAAGATGGGACTTTGATCTATCGTATACAATCCAAAACCAAAAAGTGATAAAACAAGGATTGATACAACAAAGACAAATAACCTTCTAAAAAATAATTGGCGTGCTTTACGCCGTTTACTTTTTATACTTGAGGATATATCCTTGACTGAGGGAATTGATGAGTTTCTAGTCATAAAGGAAGATGCTCCATCATTCTATCTAACTCACTTAGATCACTCATTGATTCAAGCTGATGTCGCATTGCAAGTAATTGTTGGGGATGATTCATAAGTTCATCAACTTCATTCATGAGAATATGCTCATCAATTTTTCGCTCATCGAGTACGACAGATGCTTGATGTTCTAAGAAATACTGTGCATTCATAAATTGATGATTTCGTGTCACATAAGGAGATGGGATAAGGATTGAAGGAATTCTTGCACCTAAAATCTCTGCCATGGTAGTTGCTCCAGCTCTGGTAACAAGAAGATTAATATATGGGTATAAATCAATTAGCGAAATCGCATCAACAATAATGGTCTGCTCAGAAACATCATTCAAGTGTTTGAATTCATCATAAAATCTTGTGCCAGTGATAATAAGGCGTTGATAAGTAGGGTTAGGATAGGTTTCAATCATATGTTTAATCATCGTCTGCATCGTATAACTCCCCAACGATCCCATGACAAACACAACTAAAGGTTTACTTGAGTCAATATTCAACGAAGAATACACGTTGTGGTTGACTTGATAATCTTTAAACTCACTTGTTCGTGGTGAACCAACTTGAATCATTTTATGTTGAAATAGTTTAGATTTTAAGCTAAATTGGGTAAACAATTTCTTTGCGAATAATGAAACCCATTGATTAGTTAATCCTAATACTGCATTTTGCTCATGAACAAAAAGTGGAATTCTTGATATGAAAGATACAATACCAATAGAAAATGATACAGATCCACCAAAAGAAATAATCATATCTGGCTTATATTTCTTAACATGAACTTGAGATTCCTTAATAGAGCGATGGATTTCAAATACAAACTTCAAAAAACCTTTAAATGGTTTTCTTACTTTTGGACTTGTAACCGGTAGAATTTCGAATCCATGCGCAGGTAAAATAGTGCCTTCCATTTTACTTGGAGTCGCAACAAAGTAAACTCTATGGTTTAATTCTTCTAATTTTTTAGCTAATGTAATGGCTGGAAATATGTGTCCACCACTACTTCCTGCGCTTATAAATATCGTTTTTTTCATGTTGATATTATACCATACAGTGAAGTTTGTTATAATACACGTATGAAACTAAGAAAAAAATGTTTAATTTTAGATCATGATGATACCATCATTAATTCACAAGAAAGTATTCATTATCCTCTTTTTGTGGATGTTCTAAAGATTTTAAGACCTAATGTCACCCCTGTTGATTTCGAGAAATTTATAGAACTATCCAATGAACTAGGTTTTGTTAAGATGTGTCGTATGCTTTATCACTACACTGCTGAGGAAATTCAATTTGAATATGAGCATTGGAAGAAGCATTCCTCGCTTATAGAGGCACCTACTTTTGACGGTATTAAAGATTTTTTAACTGCCTTTGATCAAGCTGGTGGAGTAATTATTGTTTACACAATGAATTCAAAACATAATGCACTTCAGGATTATGAGCGATTATTTAATCTTGTGCCCATGAGTGTTATCTCACATGATCAATATTACTTACTTCGTAAGCCATATCGATTATCAATACTAAAAGAGCTTTATGATTTAAATCTAACTGTTGATGATTGCATATTTATCGATGATACTCCAATGCTTCTTGACTTAAAAGAGCGACTTAATATGGACTTTATTGCTGCGAATTGGGCAAAAAGTGCAAAACCATTATGGAAGAATGTCGATGATGTGATTGTTTTAAATCATCCAAAAGAGCTTTGGGATCACGTCTTTAATAAAGAGTAAACTTTTAATAAAACAAGGAGTATTATGAAAACAAGAATTACAGAACTATTTGACATTGAATTACCTATTATTCAAGGAGGTCTTGCCTATTTAGCAGACGCAATACTTGCAGCAGCAGTATCTAATGCTGGTGGTTTAGGACAGATTACAGCAACAAGCTTAAATTCAGCAAATGAACTAAGAAGTGAGATTAATAAGTTTAGAACTTTATCAAATAAACCTTTTGGAGTGAATTTTGCAATCTCACGATTTAGTGAAAATTATATGCATTTACTTGAAGTTGCTATTGAATTAGAAGTTCCTGTTATTTCTATTACNNAGAAGTTCCTGTTATTTCAATTACTGGAGGCGATCCTTCGCCTGTATTTGAGAAAATAAAAGGAACACCAATAAAATCAATGGTTTTAGTAGCCGATGTTAGACAGGCACAAAAAGCAGAATCATTAGGTGCTGATGCAGTTATTGCGGTGGGTCAAGAAGGTGGTGGACATTTAGGCCGTACAGATACTGGAACGTTTGTCTTAATTCCTCGAGTCGTTGATAGTGTGTCTATTCCTGTCATAGCAAGTGGTGGTATTGGGGATGGTCGAGGTCTAATTGCAGCCTTAGCACTAGGTGCAGAAGGTATTGAGATGGGGACACGATTTATTGCAACTAAGGAATGTGTTTTAGCAAGCCAAGGCTATAAGAATGATCTTATCTCAGCACAAGAAACTGATACTGTAGTCATTAAGCGAACACTTAAGACGCCTGGACGTGTTTTAAATTCTGAATATGCGAATAAGATTTTAGAACTAGAAGCTCAAGGATATGATTATCAAGCACTTAAAGATTATGTTTCTGGAGAAACTAATAAGAAATACATTAATACTGGTGATTCATCTATAGGTTATGGTTGGGCAGGACAAGTGGTAGGACTTATTGATGATAGTCCATCAGTGCAAGAACTCTTTGATCGTATGATGGTTCAAGTCAATGATTTCTACAATAAGGAAATAATATAAAAAGTCTCATCAACTGAGACTTTTTGTTGTTTTAAGGTTGTACTAGTGGTTGTGGCCAGTTAATAATACCACCAATGTCTGTGATGTTCGTATATCCCATCTTCTTAAGTTGTTCACTTGCTATTGCTGAGCGATTACCACTACGACAGATGATGAATAAGCGTGTATCTTTGTCGCTGATTTGTGACTCAAATGTTGATGCAATATCATCAATAGGAATGTTTATAGCTCCTGCGACATATCCTGAGTTGTATTCTGCAACAGTTCTTACATCAACAAGAACAATAGAATCATCTTGACTCATTGCTTCAATGGCTTGTTGATGTGTGAGCTTATTTATAACTTGAGTTGGTGAGCAAGCACTTATCATTAAGAAAAATGCACCAATAATAATTAGTTTACCCACGAACGATTTCATATGGCCAAAAAATCATGCCACCTAGATCAAATACCTTAGTATAACCAAGTTTCTTCATAATACTTACTCCCATTGCAGAGCGTGAGCCTGAATAACATACCACATAAATTGTAGCATCTTTGTCTTTGAGGTTTGATACTGTATTTTCATTAAGCATATCAACTGAAATATTGATTGCTTTTTTGATATGGCCATCCCTTTTAAATTCTTGTTTTGTTCTTACATCTAATACAATAATACTTGGATCCTTTTGAAGGTTTTCGTAAGCATCTTTAGCACTAATCTTTTGTCTTGAACCAAAATTAAACATGAAGTTTCTCCTATATCGCAAATTTGCGGGTGAAAGTTCATGATCACTTACGTAACCAAGGATACCTTTAACAGTATTGTTAAAGAGTAATATCTTCAGTTGCATAAATAATCATAAGACCTCATGAATATTTTACTCAACTGAGAAGAAAATACAATAGGTTTACACAATATTTTCAAATAATGTCCCTATTTTTTGTATTTTTAGATGTTCATATGCTTTTTCAGTCGCCATACGCCCTCTTGGTGTACGATTTATGAATCCTATTTGTATTAAGTATGGTTCATATACGTCTTCTAAAGTCATTGTTTCTTCTGAGATTGCAGATGCTAAAGCTTCAAGTCCTACAGGTCCACCTTTAAAACGTTCAATTACTCCACGTAAGTATCGAATATCAACATCATCAAGACCAAGTTCATCAACTTTTAGCTTTGTTAATGCATTCATTGAAACTTCAAGTGTAATATGATTGTCATTCAATACTTGTGCGAAATCTCGAATGCGACGAAATAATCGATTTGCAACTCTTGGAGTTCCACGACTTCTTTTAGCAATCTCAATAGCTGCATCCATGTCAATCGGTGTTTCCATAACTTTTGATGTGCGAAGAATAATGGTCGTCAGTTCTTCCATTGTGTAGTAATTTAGTTTATTAACAATACCAAAACGATCACGTAGTGGTGCAGTAAGATCTCCTGCTCGGGTGGTAGCACCAACAAGCGTAAAAGGAGGCAAATCAAGGCGAATTGAACGAGTTGTAGCATCTTTTCCAATAATTACATCAATAACAAAGTCTTCCATGGCAGGATAAAGTACTTCTTCTACTGCTTTTGATAAACGATGAATTTCATCAATGAATAAAACATCTCCAGGTTGAAGTGAACTTAGGATTGCTGCTAAATCCCCTCCCTTTTCAATACTAGGACCTGAGGTCACTCGAATATTGCCTTGCATCTCATTAGCTACAATATGAGCTAATGTCGTTTTACCAAGTCCTGGTGGCCCATAAAGCAACATATGGTCTAAAGCTTCATTTCGGCGTTTTGCTGCTTGTATAAAAATTGAGAGATTGCTTTTTATTTCTTCTTGACCTACATATTCATGTAGTGATTGTGGACGTAATGTTGCATCTTCATCCACTTGTATTTCATCCACTGATAAAAGTCGCTCCATTAAAAGCCGCCTTTCTTTGCACTTATCCATGCTAGTGCATGTTTAAGACGTGTTGCCTCATCACTTTGCTCATAAGGTTTTAGTGATTGTGACAGTCCATTGAGTTCAGTTATTTTATATCCTAATGCTTTCATTGCTTCAATCGTATCAGAGATAGGTCCTGACTTTTCATTAGTATCATCAGTACTAACAAGTTTTCCTTTTAAATCTAAAACTATTTGAGCAGCAGTTTTAGCTCCAATTCCAGGTAAGGATTTTAGGAATGTGACATCTTGATCAAATATCGCTTTTTGTAAACGATTAAATGAAGATGCAGTTAAGATATTTAAACCTAAGCGAGGGCCAATGCCTTTGACACTAATAACTTGTTCAAAGAATGCTAATTCTTCTTGGGTAAGAAAACCATATAAAGCATGGGAGTCTTCTTTAATAACCTGAAAAGTATACAAAAAGAGTTGAGTATTTAAACTAACTTGGTCAACTTTATTAAAGTTAACCTTATACCCAACTCCATTGACTTCTAAAATGATAAAATCTTGACCAATACTATGTACGGTTCCTCTTAAAAAAGCTATCATATATCCACCTTTTTAATAAGTATACCACACTCAGGATTCATCTATAAATACGAAGGTATTATTTTCAATTGCAACAATATCTCCATCAACACATCCTTCTGCTTTAAGAGCTTTATCAACACCCCATCGTTTTAGGAGGTAAGCAAAGCGACGAGATCCTTCTTCAGTATCAAACGTTGATTGTCTAAATTTCGCAAGAAGAGCTTCTCCTTCAAGACGATATAAATTTGGTCCGATTTTAGAAACTGTATATTTATCAGGCTCTGCTTCGTAACCATAGACAAATTCTTCAATAATAACATGAGGTTTCTTAGCTTTTTCAGCATCAAGAACATCCGCTGCACGATATAGGATAGCTTGTAATCCTTCTTGAATCGGAGCAATCATTTCTAACACTTCAACTTGTGGATATGCTTCCTTAAATCGTTTTAAGTTTTCAACAGCAGGATCTAAATCCATCTTATTTGCGACCACGATTTGAGGACGATTACTTAAATCAACAATATAGTTCTTAATTTCTTGGTTAATAATAGCGTAATCCTCAACAGGATCACGGCCATCTTCAGCACCCATGTCAATAATATGAATTAAGACACGTGTTCTTTCAATGTGTTTTAGAAAGTGATGTCCTAATCCTTTTCCAAGGGAAGCACCTTCAATGAGACCTGGCATATCCGCACAAACAAATGAGCGACCTTCACTCACTTCAACAACCCCAAGTTTAGGATTGATGGTAGTAAATGGATATGGTGCAATTTCAGGTCTTGCAGCTGATATTACGGATAAGAATGTTGATTTACCAACGGATGGGAAACCTAAAAGGCCTACATCTGCGAGTAGTTTTAATTCAACAATAATCTCTTTAACTTCGCCTAATGCACCTTTTTCTGCAAAATCAGGTGCAGGATTGCGTGGAGTTTTGAAGCGAGCATTACCTCGTCCTCCTTGACCACCTTTCGCAATAACAGCTTCTGCATCTTCTTCAACAAGGTCTGCAATAAGACGATTGGTTGCTTTATCCTTCACAATAGTTCCTAAAGGAACATGAATAATTGTATCTTTACCTCGTGCTCCATGCATAAGTTTATTCTTACCATTTTCACCAGGTTCGGATTTAATTAGTTTTTGGTAACGAAGATCAAGTAGTGTCGTTTTGTGAGTGTCAACTTTGAAAATAATCTGACCTCCATCACCACCATCACCACCATAAGGACCACCTAGTGCTATATACTTTTCACGACGAAAAGCAACAAGGCCATCTCCTCCTTTACCTGCTTTAATCTGTAGTTCTACTTTATCTATAAACATAGTTCACCTTTTAAAAAATCCCCGTGTATAACGGGGATTATGCTTTTGGATAGACTGAAACTTTAGTTTTATCTCTTCCGTAACGTTCAAATTTAACAACACCATCGATTAATGAAAATAGTGTGTCATCTCCTCCGCGTCCAACATTGGACCCAGGATGGATTTTAGTGCCTCGTTGACGGTATAAGATAGAACCAGCAGTTGCGAATTGGCCGTCTGATTTTTTAGAACCTAGACGTTTAGAATGGGAATCACGACCGTTTCTCGTGGATCCTACTCCCTTCTTCGAAGCGAAGAATTGCAAATTCAATAGGTATTTCATGGCTTACACCTCCTTATTGTTAATTTTTATGTGGTTTGGATGAGCTGCTTCAACTGATTTAAGTTGCATTAGCATCATTTCAAACATAATATTAAGCGATTCGTGATTAATGTTGAATACACTGTGGACATAGCCATCGCGTATCGTATCTGAAGTTGCATTATTGACCACTTGATCAAATGCGTTCAATGAGCCAAAGACAATTGCACTAACCGCAGCACATACTAAATCGTGTCCAGGATCACCTGAATAGGCATGCCCTGATACGATTATTTCTAGTTTAGGTTGTCGTTTGACCTTGACTTCAATCATTATACGTTAAACTCTTCAATCACTAATCGAGTGTAAGGTTGGCGATGGCCTTGCTTACGACGTGTGGAACCTTTTTTAGGTTTGTATTTGAAGATAATGATCTTCTTAGCTTTACCTTGTTTTTCGGCTTTAGCTTTAACACTAATTCCTTTTAGATAAGGACTTCCTACACGGGTTGTGCGGTTTGAATAAACTAAAACTTTATCAAAGATAACTTCATCGCCTTCAGCGACGTCAAGTTTCTCAACATAAATAGTTTGTCCAATTTCAACTTTGAGTTGTTTACCGCCAGTTTCGATAATTGCGTACATGTTTGCACCTCCTTTATGGGTCTAAGACTCGCCTGAAAGGTGATGATGTGCTCATTCTTGGGACCTTTTTAGTGCGGTTGTAGTCATATAGACGTACAACATGAGAATTTTAGCATAAATCACAACAAGTATCAACACTTTATCAAAAATGTTAAGGTTTCACTAGGTTTTTACTTACCTACTCTACTACAATTATTAAACTTATCCTATTAACAAAAATATAGATTGTGATACAATTAACAAGAACGTTAAAACAACCTATGGGGGGCTACTTATGAACAATAAAAATACAAAGATGATAATTTTGGTTTTTCTACTTTCTCAGCTTTTCTTTACTTTTCAATTAAACTCAGTCAATAATGAGATCACAAATTTGCGTAATCAAAATCAAAGCTTGTATTCTCAACTAAACAGTCAACTTAGTTTCTCAATAAGTGATTTAAATCGTCTAATCACAGAAAGTAGTAGCCCGATTGAACACGCTTCAATTACATATGGAACATTTAATAAAGAAAGCTTAACTGTAGATGTGATTATTAACATAGTACCTAAAGAATTAACTCCTACTACGGCTGTATTTATTGTGTTTAATAATGAAAAGATGCAATTAAATCGAAATGATTCAGTGTTTTCATTAAGTATGGAAATTGATATATTCTTAGATGTCATTTTGCCAATGATTATCATTGAAGACAATGAGAAACAAGTCGTAACCCAAGAACCAAGATTAAATATATATACTCTGCGATCCAGTGTTTTTCCAGTCATTAATGTAGAATTCAATGGATCTCGCTTATTAACTGATCGCAACGTCAACATTAATGGACAAATCAATGTTTTCTCAATGTTTGTTGATACTGATGTAAAATTCAATAATTACAAAGTACTTTATTTCTTAGATAATGATGTTGTAGGACAACAAAACCTAGGGAGTCCAACAGCACAAAATGGTGATTTCACAGTCTTCAATCTTAAAGAATTCACATTAAGCAAAGCATTACCTGAAAAATCACTATTTTCAATCGTTTTTTCTGCAACCAATGATTTAGGATTGGAACATTATATTTTAGTATCACAGTCACAAGTAGGTGAAAATAGCGGTGAATCATGTTGGATATACAACTTTGAAAGAATATACTCTCCTACTAAGAAATTGTTGTGGCAAACTTCTGAACACAATGATGCATATTGTATGTTACCGATTATAAAATAAACTAGTAACCTCAATAAGTTTACTATTTATTGGAAGAAGTTTAATAATTGTGCAATAACTAACGCTACTAAAATTGAAGGAAGTAAGTTAATCATCTTGTATTGAGTTATTTTGAGCATATTGAAACCTAATCCCATAACTAAAATGTTTCCAACACTACTGATAATTGTGAGTGTTGTATCATTGAGCCAGACTGAAATCTCACCCGCAAACCATGTGATAGCACCTTGGTAGAGTAACACTGGAATAAAGGAAAACAAAACACCTATTCCTAAGGTTGCTGAGAGCATCATAGCAGCTACAAAATCAAGCGTTGATTTAGTGAAGACAATGATATGATTTTGGTTAATACCACTCTCTATTGACCCTATAATGGCCATAGCACCCACTACAAACAAAACACTAGCAGTAAGGAACCCGTGTAAGAGTGAATCCTGTGAATCTTGTAGTTTCAAGACTTTTTCTAAGTTTTGCTTTACTTTAAGTTCAAGATCAAGTGATTCACCAATCCATAGTCCAATTACTAAACTTAGTATGACATAGATCATCGTCATATCCATGGTTACCCCATAGATTCCAATGACCAAAACAATCAATCCAAGGACACTCATCGTGCTATCAAGAAGTGATGTCTTAAGAACTCGTCTTAACCCTAAACCAATAAGAGATGCCACGATTATGGCTAATGCATTTACAAGTGGTCCTATCATAACTTCCCTTTCACAATGATAATGGTTTTGATAATACTAATGATTTAGAAGCTCCATGTTCAATAGTAAGAACACACGCTTTATAGTATTCAATCCGTGCATCATTAACACCTTGGATATTCGTAATGCTTAGTTTTTGTTTGTTTGCTTCAATAAAGAAACTTGAGAGTGCAGCACTTCTAAATACGACATATGCTCTTCCTGAAGGATTTAGATTTTTTTTAATGACTTGAAGTAAAGATTCAATGGTTAAGGTAGAAGTGAACTTAGCGAGTTGATTCGCAGGTGTTTGAGAAGCCATATGTGTTGATTCACTAAAGAATGGAGGATTACTAATAATGACGTCAAATTTTCTATCAAACTTAGTGGTTGTGACGTCATTACAAATTAAAGTGACGTTTGTAATATTATTTAGTTCCATATTCTTATGTGCATATTCAATGGCTAATGGATTGATATCAATGCCTACCATCCATGAAGGTTGATAAACAGAAGCTTCAAGGAGTAAAACTCCGTGATTGGTTCCGATATCTAATACTGTTTCTTTTGGATTTATCTTCATTCCAAGCATAAGTGCGGTCGTATCAGAGTTCATTTTAAATAGCTTATCATTTTGAATTAGTGGAATGTGATGGTTTGGAGTATAATCCATTTTTATTCCTCCTCACAATCAAAGAAGAAAACTGATCCTTGACCAATGGTACTATTAACCCCAAATCGTAACTTATGGGCTAGGCAAATGCTCTTTGCGATACTTAAACCAAGACCTGTACCTTGTTGGTTTCTAGCGAAGTTTTTATCAATGCGATAGTATCGATCCCATATATTAGGAAGTTCATCCGATAAAATTCCAGTACCATGATCTTCGACTTCTACTCGTATTTTACCTTTACGCTTCGATGCGTTAATAATCACTTGATTATCCTCACCCACATGATTTATCGCATTATTGATGAAGTTAAATAGGACTTGTCCAACCTTGATTTCATCAATCATAACAATAAGTGCTTCATCGACATTGATTATAAACTTAATNNGATTTTACATGGACAGGTTTCAAATTGATGATTAGGTTAGGACTATCATACTGAGTAAGAAGTAACATATCACTGACTAGAAGAGCTAAATGATTCACCTCTTTATGAATTATAGCAAGGTGTTCTTTTCGCTTTTGCGGGTTCTCTTTTGAAAATTCTTGAAGTAGTTCTGTATATGCTTTGATTGTAGTGAGAGGAGTTTTTATATCATGTGAAACGTTTGCTATCATATCTTTACGAAGTTGATCAATACTTAATAGTTGCTCTTTCGCAAAGTTAAGTGCTTCTGCTAGTTCGTTAAATTCTCGATATGGTGTTGGTTGGAACTCAAATTTAAAGTCCATGCTTGCAAACTTGTTTGCTCCTTTGACCATTTCAACCACCGGTTTAGATAATAAAGAAGCAATCCAAAATGCAACAAGTGAAGAAAGAATAAACACTGCAATCGTGACATAAACAAACTGGTCACGTAAGATAACGATGGTTGATTCTGTTGAATCAATAGGAGAATTGACTAAATAAGTGATATTCTCATTATTGATTATGATATTTCGTCCTAAAATAAGCATTTCTCTCTCATAACCAATAGGATTATAAGTTCTTGTAAACTCTGTGCCTGTAAGGATGCGAACATCACGAATGACATTATCGATAAAATTAGGTTCAATTTGACTGGAACGATTAATCATACAGTTAACTCCTAAAGCATCCATAAAAAACACTTGTGTGTTGTCTTTAATGACACTCACACAAACGTTATTATTGACCACAATAGGAACTAACGTTTCATTAAGCGTTCCATTGATATAGGCTTGTTCAATCGCAAAAGAAACACCCCTTACATCACTAATTTTCATATTTCGATAATAAGGTGTTAGAAAAACGATTTGAAGTACCCAAAGCATGACTAAAATAGCAATCGTTAATAACATTAGCGATTGCCAAATAATGACTAATAATCCTCTTTGCTTAGTATTCAAATTTGTATCCAGTTCCTCTTACAGTGACTACTAAATCGCGATATTGTCTAAGATTCTTACGAAGCATCTTTACATGAGTATCAACAGTTCTTACACCCCCAATGAAATGGTAGTCCCATACTTTTTCAAGAAGTACTTCACGAGAAATGGCTTGGTTTTTGTGTTGAAGTAAATAGACAAGAAGCTCAAATTCTTTTGGTGTTACCACCACTCGTTCATGATCAATCGTGATTGTTTTACCATCAAAATCAATGACGAGAGTTCCAATGGTTTCAATTTTATTAATATTAACAGAATGACGATTTAAGACACTCTTCATTCTTGCCACAAGTTCTTTGAATGAAAAAGGTTTAACAATATAATCATCCACTCCTAACTCAAAACAATAGAGCTTATCAGCTTCTTCAAAACGTGCAGATAGTATAATGACAGGAACATTCGTAATTGCCTTAATTGCTTTTGTTGCACTAAAACCATCAAGAACAGGCATCATTAAATCCATAATGATTAAGTCATAGGATGACTGACGAACCTTTTCAATGGCTTCTTCACCATTGCTTGCGGTGTCAGCCATAAATCCAAATTCTCTTATGTACTCTACGATGACTTCACGAATGTTAACTTCATCGTCAACTATTAGAATCTTTG
>DITO01000155.1:38030-39213 GCA_002422065.1 Erysipelotrichaceae bacterium UBA6182
TCTTTTCTTTAATCCAAGAAAATTCTTGGTATTGGGTTGGCCACAAGATTGCATCCTTTTTCATAATCTCATCTTGTATACTCACAAAAGCCATTGATTCACCTCGTTTAGTCTTAATGACACGGACTGAATCAATCAAGACAATACCTCGATAAAACTCTTGACTATCGCTTAATTGATTAAGTAAGTTATATTTTTGCTTTACTTGAACAATGGGATGTTGTGACACATAAAACCCAAGACATTGTCGCTCCTTCTCTAGGAAAAATGGAGTGTCATAGGCAACTTCAAGATATCGAGGTCGACTTAAGATATTAGGATCAAGATTTAATTGTCCATTGACTTCGATTTTAATAAGATTTGCATAATTAAGTGCATCATCTAAAGATGCAAGTAAATTAGCTCGATTATCATCAAATTCATCAAAAGCCCCTGCATAGATTAAATTCTCAATCATCTTAGTTCCTATTTTAATAAGATTCAAACGTGCAATGGCATCATAGTAATCTTTAAATGCACCTCGTGATTGTCGCTCATTAAGAATACTCGTAATACTTACATGACCTAGTCCTTTAATGATACTAAGAGGGAGTCTTACTCCATGTTGATTAATGGTATATACATGTGATGATTCATTTAGTGAAACTGGGTACAAAGTATATCCAGCATGCTTAATCTTTTGTAAGTATTCTAATGTCTTTGTTTCTGAGCCTAAAACCCCATTAAGAAGTGCAGTATAGAATTGCAGAGGATAATGAGCCTTAAGATAAGCCATATGATAAGATATCAATCCATAAGCAACAGAATGAGATTTATTAAAACCATAATTAGCAAACCTTAAAATGAGATCAAACATTTGATGTGCGACACTCATACTTAACTGATTATGCAAACATCCTGCAATAAAGTCATCTTTGAGTTGATTAAGAATAACTTCATTCTTTTTCCCCATAGCTTTGCGAAGAATATCTGCTTTCCCAAGAGAGAAGTTAGCTAGTATCTGAACTGTTTGAAGAATTTGCTCTTGGTAAATTAGAATGCCATGAGTTGGTCTAACAATATCATGAATGAGTGCAGGCATATGACTTAAATCGGTCTCGCTTTGACGAGCTTTTAAATACAAAGGGATATTTTCCATAGGACCAGGACGATATAGTGCAATCGTTGCTACAATATCATCAAA
>DITO01000155.1:39234-41564 GCA_002422065.1 Erysipelotrichaceae bacterium UBA6182
TTGGAATTGTATATAAGTTAATAGGAGTGTCTATGAGCTTGAGTGTATCTTGAATAATTGTTAGGTTCTTTAGACCTAAGAAATCCATTTTAATTAGTCCTAATGATTCTAAGTGTTCCATCGAGTATTGTGTTGATAGCATTCCTTCATCAACTTTAACAAGTGGAAGTACTTGAGATAACGGGACTCTCGACATAACAACACCCGCTGCATGTTTAGAAATATGGCGAGGTAAGCCTTCTATGCGCTGTGCTACATCAAAGACTCGCTTAAATCGAGGCTGAAAGTCATATAGCTCTTTCATCTTCTTTGATTGCGCTAATGCTTTAGATAATGTCATCTTGATTTCACTTGGAATGAGTTTTGACCATGATTCAATTTCTCTTAAATCAACATCAAAAGCCTTTGCAACATCACGGAGTGCCATTTTAGGTCCAAACGTCCCAAAAGTTACAATTTGAGCAACATGTTCTTCTCCATAAGTTTGATAGACATACTCAATAATCTCATCTCGACGTGTATCTGNNTCAGGATTTAAGAATCGCTCAAATAATAGTCCATATTCAATGGGATCGACATGAGTAATTCCTAAACAATACGAAACAAGTGATCCTGCTGCACTTCCCCGTCCTGGTCCTACTGGAATATCTGCGTTTCTAGCAAAACGGATAATGTCCCAAATTAGTAAAAAGTAGTTTTCAAAACCCATTCTCACAATCATATCGAGTTCATAATTAAGCCGATTTTGATAATTTGGTTCAATATTACCTTGGGTTCTTTTCTCGAGTCCTTTTTGGCATAATGAGATTAGGTATTGATCTGAAGATACCTTAATTGGTAATTGTGGTGTTGGTAGTGATGTTTTCTCTATAAGTTCAAATGGTTCGATAGAATCCATGATTTTTGGTATTTGATGATGCAAAGACTTAGGAAACAAATCTAGAAGTTCATCAGCACTTCTTTGATAGGTTTCACCACTTAAGATATTGAGTGGTTCATCCACTTTACGACCATTTTGAATTGCACGTAAAGTACTTAATACTATATGATCTTCGTTTGATTCATAGGCAATTTGAAGGGATGGAATAAAATCATAATCATCGTTAAATGTTTCCAACATCCAATCATTTCTAATCTTCCAAAACTCAATATGATAATGAGTGAGAAGAATGTTGAAATGAGGTATTAAATGATGAATTTGCTTAAGGTGATGAGACATTGAGTCAGTGTTCATATGAATGAAATCATCTTCAATCCACGAATTATCAATATGTACCATCACAATAAGATCTTTTGAGAAAGTAAAAGAGGCAAGATCGAGAAGATCTTGCTTTTGTGACGATTGGGTTGAAAGTAACGATAATGCTTCATAACCTGTGACATTCTTAGCAATTAAAGATATCTTTAATGCTAGATCATCAATTTTGAAGTTTAGTGTTAATCCAATAATTGGTATGATATCTTGCTCTTTGCAAAGCTTAAGAAACATCGGTACAGAGTATAAACGTTTTTCTTCAACTAGAGACACATGAGTAAGTTTTTGCTTTTTCGCATGATAAACAACATCATTGATTGTTAATGATGAGTTCATCATTGAATATGTGCTTCGAGTTAAAAGATTAAGCATATTACTCCGTAATTACTTCAAATGCAATGACCTCAAAGACATTATCAATTGGATCATTAAAGGTAATTCTAATATTTGTTGCTACGTCTAGAAACAATGCATTAAGGTTTAAACTTAGTTTAAATGAATAGATAAGTCCTTCTTCATCTCTGAAGATGACGTAAGTATTTCCATCCATGACTACGAGCTCTTTATTAAGGATAGTGATGTCTTTTTGATTTGTAGGCTGAATGATGATATCCACCATATTGAGTGATTTTAAGCGCTCTAAGTACGTCTGATAAGATAATGATACACTTTCACCCACTCCAACAGCATCGTAATTAGTCACTGCAACCATAGCATACATTTTTACTAGTTCTTCACGATCTTTTAAAGCAATAAAGTATGTAGGAATACCTTCGACATTAATAAGTACTGGGAATGTCGCTACATAGCCTAAATGTTGAACTTGTCCTTGAGCAGAACTCATCGCAGCATATTCATCTGCTCCACCTAACTGATAAAAACGAGCATCTTTTGTACGTAAGTTAATCAGTGAGAATCCAACAATAGAGCGATCTGCACCAACTGACGTTAGTCCACTATAAACATGAACTTGATCGTTAAGTAATACATAGTTGTATCCATCAGTGGTTTGAATCATGTCCTTTTGGGCAAATAATGTGTTGAAAAATCCATTAATGTAGTAACCCCAATTATC
>DITO01000008.1:0-1273 GCA_002422065.1 Erysipelotrichaceae bacterium UBA6182
CAGAGATATATGCTTCTCGTTCTAACTCAGCAGTTGTTTTCATGTTAGCTCCATAATGATTGAAAATATTTACCGAACAATTCACATCCTTTTTGCACTCGTTTGTTGTATAATCCCAGCCCTTCATGATCGCATTTGATAGCTTTGAATTGTTCAAGTATACCCTTGCTTTTATCAACTTCACTATAATCATAAAAAGAATCCCGATCAAAATGATGATTTGCTATTGATCGCATTGCAAATAGCATTTCATCCATTACATATTGCCATCGCAAGTGCCAGTTTTGATCTATATCGTATTCCTGCTCTTTCTCAGGTGCTGATGTAGATTTTAGAGCTTCTGGAACATCACAATCTTCTACATTAGGTGAACTTTGTTTTTGCTCCTTTAGTTTTTCTAACAAAGGTACGATTACAAGAGCAAGCGTATAGTCTGCACTCCAAGTATCATAATCGTGTATTTCAACTTTTATGTTTGGAGAGTTGTCTTTTTTAAACTTTCCGATTTTTACTAACATATGAACCTTTACTTTAGTTTGATTACAGCTTTGCTACTATCGAATAAAGAATAGTTTTTCCTAATCACTTCTGTCTTACCCTCTCTATGAGAGTTTTCAATATTGATTAACAGAAATAAGAATTCTAACATAGAAGATAACCCTTCTGTTGTCATTTCAACTTCACCTTCTCCTAGAGCTAAAATAAAACAAAGCAAACTTAGATTTTCAAGATCTTCTTTTGCTTGCTGAGAGTATATCTCAAATTCTTTAAAATTGATTGTGTTTATGTAATTTAAAGCACTTTTTATTTCATAAACTTCAACATCATCTAGTTTTTCAAAATAATCTCCAGTAGGTAAGTATTGAGATTGCTTAATTTCAAAAGCCGCTTTCAATACCCAATTTGGTAGTTTTTTATTTTGTAGTACTTTTTCTATATTTAGAATTTTAATATCATTAATCAAAACATTGCTTCTTCATAGTTTTCAAGATTGATCTTTTCTTTAGGAAAGTATTTGGTGTCAAGTAGCTTTTGACTTTGTTCGGAGCGTTGGCCGTTGCTAACAGGAAAAGGCCAATTGCTAGGTGGCTTCTGCTGGTTCTGGTTCTGGATCATTGTAGTTTTCCTTTAAGTGACTTTGCATTCGACCATCTGACACAACTGATAATCTGTATGCATCATACCATGCTGTGCCGCCATATCCATCAGGAACACCACGAATTTTCATCTTTTTTACACGCAATGTACCGATACCACTAATTTTAACAGGCAT
>DITO01000008.1:1313-5438 GCA_002422065.1 Erysipelotrichaceae bacterium UBA6182
CAGAGGACTTGGCAACCATTTCAATTAGCTGTTTGTATTTTTTAGACTTTCGTTTTTCTTTGAAACCCATAAGTTTACCTTCATAAAATTAGGAAGTATTACATCTTTGCAAACTTCATTGTTGACATCTACTATTTCAGCAACAATTATATCATTGATTGCTGTAATGTATTTTAAAACTTTATCATCATTAAGTACAGTAAAAACATCACCTTTTTTTTAAAGTATCTAACTTTAAAGGAACAGTGAGTATTTCCCAATCATTGATATCTGTTTCATTTATCATATCAACCTTTCTTTACATTGTTTCTGCATTTCTGCATACTATATTCTTGTTGCAATTTGATATACCATTCGTTGACAACTTTTTCGGCTTCATTTGGTGTATTGTACATTCCAAGGTAATGTCTGACACCGTTTACATTTATTAAAGCTTTATACCGACCTCTATCAAGATATACACCTTTGATACCTGTTTGTGTACCAAAGTTACCAAGACAATTCCATCTATTTTGACGTTTAGTTGCTGCTCTCAAATTATCAATATGATTATCCAATGTGTATCCATTTATGTGATCTACTACATTTGGTAATTCACCCTTTAACATTAGAAAGATTATTCTATGTACAAGATAAGACTTTTTATCCATCTTAACTCGCCTGTATACTCCATCAATATTGCCTGCGATGCTGTCTTTTAAAGCATTAGGTGCAACTGTTATTTTTCTACGTAATTCATAAGAATCGTCTATGTAAAACAATTGATTGCACCTAATGTATAAATTCTCTATTTCATCAGAGTTGTTCATAATCAAAAATCTTACTGATAGCTTGAGCTACTGCCAGTGCAATTTCACGGTGTTCTGCTTGTGTACTCTCATCGCTGCGAACTTCAACGTAATGAATAAAACTACGAATAGTTCCCTGCATGTATAAACGAGACATTGTATTACCTTCTGGTAATACAGCACGAGCTTGTTCTTTTGCAATACCATTAGTCACAGCCCATGTATAAGCTGCTGTAGCTGTACGAATAACCTCTTGCTGCTTTTCAAACCACAGTTTGTTAATCTCATGGTGTTCTGGATTTTTTAAGTCAAGAACAATAGAATTTTGTCGATTCTTAGTGTCTTGTAAACGGGCTTCACGAATAATAAATGACAAGTCTTTCACGGGGTCAGCATACCGTTGGCTAAATTCCTGAAAAGTAAAACTACGGTGACGTAAAATCTGTCGAGCAATATCCCGTGTTGTTTCAATTTCAATCGTTGCACTTGCCATTTCAAAAGGTGAAAAATGCTTATGCTTTAGCAAATATTTTAAAAGTTTATCTGCCGTGTCATTATTAAATTGATTGCTAGGATTAGAAACCCTAGCACAAAATGCAACAAGTTCTTTTACGGATTTAAATTCATCTTTAAATTCTTCTGATGGTTGTGTGTAACCTACCAACTTTACTTTCATGTGTTCTCCCTATGGTGATCTGATGTGTATGTTTGTCTATCTTGCATATAAGTTGCAATGTCTTGTTCAGTGAAGAACCTGTGTTTTCCATAGATATTATACGCTGAATCTATCCCAACATCTAGCATTTTTCCTTTACCATCTTTATGATTTCCGTGGCAATTACCTGTGACCATAGAAACCCCGTTTCTTCTCATTATCCATGTGCCATTTTTAGTAGTTACACACCAGAAGTGTTCTCCGTCCACTTCTTCAATTGTACACATGTTTGGTTTAATTCTTATCTCTTGCTTTTCAACAACGCTCAATTGGTGTTGCAGTTTATCACCAAAACCATGATATCTTGAGTACTTGTTACAAGAAAACCCATTAACAGTTAACATTGATTGTAACAAATCTATCTCTTGTTCTTTTGCTGAATAAATTAATAAAGTCTTTCCAGTTCTGTGCCCATCTGAATGTTCATATGCTTCAACGATTGCGTTCGCCTGTTCTTTGTTACAATATAATAACTTTTTATCCAAACCTTTTATATTATAATTATAAAGTTCAGTTGGTAAATAAAAATTAAAACTACTATAACCTTTTGAATTTACAAGAACTTTATAAGTTATCTTCAAATTACTTAAAATTCTATGGATATAGTGAATCTTGTGTTCTTTTTTAACAATAATACGACATAAGTTTGTTTCAGCTTTTATATTTCCATCTGCAGCAAGTAGAATGTACAATTTTACAAAATCTTCCGACAACTCTAAACCTTGTGAATTTAAAATTCCTGAAATTTTTACAACAGAGTTTGTTCTTTTTACAAATTCTTCTGCTTTTATTTTGGTAAAATTTTTACCAATCTTGTGTACAACATCATGATCCGCTGTAAACCTAAAATCTAGAGATTTCATATCGCAATTAATTACTTTTCCAGAATAATTGACATCGTGAATTTTTAAAATTCTATCGTATTCTAGCTCACCAGATAACATATGCATTGAGATTACTTCTGATCCCTCTTTAATATCTCTACGAAATTTCCAACCATCTCTAGTTAAAATCTCTGTGTCATCATCTACACAGTGACCATGCAGATGCCAAGCACCGTGACCTTGTTTGTGCCAAGAACTCACAGGGAAGTGAAATAGCACAACAGCAGTTGTTTCGATCTTAATCTCTTTGTATTCAAACCAAGCAGCAATTAAGTTGTCTTTTACAAGCTGATCTAAGTTTTCTCTTTTGTCATGATTACCTTTGAGTAAAATCTTAGTGCCGTTTAGACTGCTTGTGTACTTGGCAATGTCATCGTACTTTTTGGCAAATGAGTAGTCACCAAGATGATAACATACATCTGACTTCGTTACGTTTTTATTCCAAGTATTTACAAGCCATTCAGTGTGTTCTTCTTGTGCAGTGTCTTTACCACGATTGGTGAACTCAACAATCCTTCGGTGTTCATGATGAAGGTCTGATGTAAAGATTTTCATGGTTTATTTACCCTGTAAACATAGTGTCCTAGATCATTTTTTTCTGCCCAAGTAATCATGTTCTTTGTACCAATACTAACACCGTCCCATATTGCCAATAAACGACCACCGTGTAGCTTAGTAAAATTTCCCATCTCTGCATTACGTATAGGGCCAGCCTTCCTTCCATGCGCTTTCCAATCAGCAGGGAATGCATGCAAAATAAGACCGTTGCGTTCAGCAAACTCTTTACCAAGAGTATCTACACCATGTGCCATTCCACACACTACTTCTATCTCTCTGTGGTAAAGATTCCAATATTTACTTTCTAATATAGCTGCTAGGATAATAGAATAGTCAGTAATATCTCTGCCACCTGCAATAATAATTTTCATAGCTTTACATTGAAGTCAGCTTCAATTATTTTAGAAAGATGCATGTAGTAGTTATGATTACCATTAGAACAATTGTGCATACTCTCAAGCATCTTGAGTACTATTTTTACTGTACGAATACGTTCGTCTGTTATTGCTATATTATAAAACTTCTGGAGATCATCAGAATAATCACAAGACCAATCAAGTGGTTCATTTTCATCTTCTTCTTTAGTATAAAAGCAAAAACCAGCTTCTCTTGCTATATCTTTAATATGTTCATTCATTTGTTACCTTTTCAATAATATCATCTAATTCATTAGCTAAATCTTTCATGTAGTATCTTGCCTCAGTTCTAGACGCAATAGATTGATTTTCATAATAATCACTATTCAATTGTTCTCGAACATTGAGATATTCTTCTAGGATATCAGTAAATTTTCGCATAATCAACTCCTTAGTCTTGTCTTAAGTAAAGCTTTAGTATTTCTATCTATATTGGATGATTCATCAAAAACAATCTTATCAATAATTATACCCTTTATTGTATCATCATTACCTGACAATGACAGAAATCTGTATATAACTGATGGTAATTCAACTGTCAATCTTGAATATGAGAATTTTGCTATAATTTTATTTGACTGACAATTCTTGACAAATTCATTGAACTTTTTTATTGCTTTTACATGATTGTCAGTAACGTAAATTATAGTTTTCATTTAGTCTTCCCAATTATAGAATATCATAATGCTGTACAAGTACACCTGATTCTTTTAGTAATGCTATTCCTGAATCATCTCTGTATTTAGTCAAGAACACCACTCGTT
>DITO01000142.1 GCA_002422065.1 Erysipelotrichaceae bacterium UBA6182
TTCCATCCACAAAGACATTAATCTTATCAATCATGCCTTCACGTCTAAACAAGCTTTGACTCACTTCATTGTCTAATGTATCTGACTGTTCAAATCGTTTTTCACTACCATCAATGTAAGAGACTACAATGTGTTTTTGATCTGATAGTGTATAAATAATAGGAACAGTACAGAAAGTAAACCCTAAGGATTGTGCTTGTAGTACTATTTCTGTTTCATGGGTTGTTCTTGGTAGTAACCATGATTTCTTCTCAGTTAAGAATTCAGCTTTATCAAGTAATAAAGGATTGAACTGAACTACTCCCTCTTTAACAATCACTCCTAGTTCTCCTAAGCGTGAAATAAAGTCTTCTTTAACTTGTCCAGTAAGACCTGGTTGTTGAGCTCCAGAGAAGGACGGTGTATGAGAATAAGCATCAGTTGGGAATGCTCCATATTCTACTGGAGTTTTTTCTACCCCAATACCATGTTTTGTAACATGATAGTCATTCATAAGGGCTAATGCTTCATCATTAATTCCTTTTGACTCAACCACATCATTAAAGGTTTCTTGGGTTGCTAAGACAAGCTTAGACACCATATGCCAATAGATTGAACCTAAACCTTCATATTTATAGAAAGTTCCTGAACGACCTGTAAAGGCATGATGATTAAAGAGATCCGCAAAGATTTCCTTCACAACCTTAATATCTTCATCTTTGTATTCATGGGTTGCTTTGAGTGCTGCTTCAATGTCATAACCATTTCTGAATTGACCATTGAAGTGATAATGTCCATTCACATCTTTTTGAATAAAACGTGTTAATCCTTTGCTTAGCTCTTCTTTTAAGATGACTGATGTGTTTACTAGTTCTTGTGAAACATTGTTCTTCTCTAAGAACTTAGGAAGCGCTCTGTTAGGATACAACATATAGCTATCTTGATCTTCACGATAAATGGCACTATGTCTTAGTGCTTTGAGTACTTCACTACTTTCAGAAGCACTAAGTGCTTTAGAACTTAAAACTGAAACTTGTCCTTCAAGCATTTCATATAAGTGTGAAATACTGCAACTTTCTTTCCCAAACTTTATTAGATTATATGAGTGGTAAAGATGGTCTTCACGTTTATTCTTATGAATAGAATCTTTTAAGTGAACAAGTGAATGTTCAAGGAACTCTTTTAATGAAGTGATTGAGATTGAAACTTTCTCTCCTTCAAATCCATGTTCATAGACTGAGTTACGATAAGCTTCTCCAATCTTACCTAAAGCTTTCACTATATCAAAGCGTTGTTCATTAGATATCGATTGTCCAAGAGAGGTAGATGTCTTCTTTAACACAGCTGCTGTGTCATTAAACATTGTTGCTACTTCTACAGAAACATCAAATGATTCTATATTCAGTTCATTAACAAGAGTTTGCATAAAGGATTGGAAACGATGGATATAGTAAAGTGTTACCATGGATAACCCATTGCCTACAAGTGCATTGTTCGCATCATTCCATTCAGGACGTTGCGTATTCATCCAGATACCACCCTCAGGAACATAATTTGAAAACTTAGCAAGAAGCATGACTAGTAACTTCTCCATTAAGTTTACTTTATAGATTTGATTATGCTTAGTGACTAACTTACCATCTGAACCCACGTGTTCAACTTGTAAATGTATTTCTTTTTCCACTTTGTAGTCATAGATAATACTATTTCTAGGATCTTCAACAAGTGCATCAAATCCTTTAATACGATACGGAAGATTAGCATAAACGAATACTTCTTTTTGAAGTAAATCTTTTAGCTTACTTGGATGATATGCATTGGAGAGTTCCATGAGTTTTAATAGATAAATAATTTGATGATCTCCCCAATATCCAATGTTTGACCAAGGTTCTTCAGGATTTAAAACTTCCCAGTCTAAACCATGCTTAGTTATACGATATGGATTATATCCATCTGCAGTCGATGCATTAACAAACTTCGCAATAATACTCTCAATGAACTCTGGATATGAGACTGATAATGCTTCCCAGTTTTGGAAGATATCACGCCAGTTTCCTTCAAAGTTAAGTTTCTTACTACCATCTTCTTGTGCAATCTCAATACTAAATCGATTCCAAGGTCGACTTGGATCACCATGACGACGACTAAAGGTAAGTGGTAAATATTCAAGAACAAGTCTTTCAAAGTCTTTATCATTTAACTCTGAGACTGTATTAAGAAGGTCATTGTAGTTAAGTGACTCTGGAAGTTGATCAATGAAGTTTAATTGCTTAGTAAAGACTTCTTTATTCCATACCTTAACAAAAGCTTTAAAATCATCACGTTGGATTTGATAACCCTCTGCATAGACACCACCACGCATGATATTAAACAAGGTATTTGAGAAATGGCGATAACTTGTTTTGTCATTCGCAGTGCTTTGAAAGCCATCAGCTTCAAAGACGAGTTTCTTAAGATTGTAGTCACCTTTTTGCACATCAGCATCAATCTCTTTTAATAGAGATTCATTCTCTTTAATATCTTTAATCAGTTTTTCAACACTAATGCGACTTTGATTAAGCTCAGCCACAATAACCCAAGTTTTTGATTCATTCGATTTAAGAACAATCTCTTTACTAACGTAATATGA
>DITO01000004.1 GCA_002422065.1 Erysipelotrichaceae bacterium UBA6182
TTAGACCATTGCCTACAAAAGAACGTGTTTGATCTATAGTGACCTCTGGTTTACCCAATTCTTGTAGTGTACAGTTTAATGCTTCATGAATATCTCTTAGTGTATCTAAAAGTGTACCATCACAGTCAAAGTAGATTGCTTTAATCTTCACGATAGTGTTCTTTCATTCTTGCATAATGTAGAGCATTCTCATGAATGGTATCAATGTCCTTTTGATTAAGTTCACGAGTTCTTGTCGCTGGCATTCCAAGTATCATTGATTTCTCAGGAAAGGTTTTATTAGGACTTACAAGTGCATTCGCACCCACAAGACTATATTCTCCAATAGTAGCTCCATCAAGAATAGTCGCTCCCATACCTACGATGACGTCATGTTTAATGTGACATGCATGAACTATAGCACGATGTCCTAAAGTTACGTACTCATCAACAATAGCAGGAAATTCATCACTGACATGAATCATGACATGATCTTGAACATTAGAATATGCTTTAATCTTAATGAAATTATTATCACCACGAATTACAGCATATGGCCAAACACTAACATGTTCACCAATCTCTACATCTCCTACTATGACTGCAGTTTCATGTATAAAAGCAGTCGGATGAATAACTGGGGTCTTCCCTTTAAATGATTTAATATGACTCATAATGTCCTCGTTTCTATTTAATTAATCCAAACTGATTTCAATTTTTTGATTGTAATCTGTAGGAAGAAATAACTGAATATTTGCATCAATTCCAAAGGCTTTTTTAGCAAATGGTTCTAAGGATAGCTGATGCTGATGATGCATGGCACAAAACACTTTAGGTTTGATGGATTGAATGAATTCAAGTGGACCTAAGTCAAATTCATGACCCATTCTTTGATCACAAGGAAAACACGCAACATCCACTTGATGCCCAATTATATCTTCTAAAATACTCTTAAACTGCAAATGTGCTAATTCAGATTCTTCAACACTTGCTTCTTCTTTCCAATGCCAATAGTTAAAATCTCCCGCATGAAAGATTATTCCCTCTTGGGTATTAACTAAATAACATACCCCTATATCGGTAGACTTAAACACTTTAATCGTTAAATCATGAGCAACAATACTATCCTGTTCCTTCACAAAAAAGACATTTGAATATTGTCGTAATGGAACATCCAATGAAGCGATGATTCGCTGATTCAAAGATACAATATTTGCATTAAAATGATTGCAATGATGATGTGAGATAAATATTGTTTTCTCTTTAGTTGAATTAAGATAATGTGCAGGAATCGTTCCTGAAGCAACATCAAAAAAGAGAATGTGTTTTGATGTCTCAAATATAAACCCACTGTGTGCTATGTATTCGCATGTCAACATAAATTTCCCATCCTTCTAATATTATACTCTGTTTTTGGTCACAGCGAAAATGAAAAAGAATGCAGAAAGCCCTAAAGTGAGCCCTGCAAAGCCAAATGATGAGGCAATATTGAGTTGATAGATGCTACCTGCTAGAAAACTACCGAAAACCATCCCCAATGAGCGAATTGCATTATATAATCCCATTACCGTAGCATTTGAAGCATACATACTCATATGACCAGAGTATACTTGCACAAGAATTAAGTAAAGTGAGTTTAGAATAAAGAATATGATTGATAGACTCATGAAAATCGTAAGCTCACGAGTCACAAATAAGATAAGTGAAATTGCGGAAGCGCTTAGTAGTACAACGGTAAGTGGAAACTTAAACCAACGTTTTTGAATAATGAGTCTTCCTAATGTTATGTTGACTAAAAGAGACATTAATCCAAAAGCAGCTTTAATAATGCCATTCATAGAGGCAGGAAATGATAATTGATCCTTGAGATAGAAGTTGAAGATTTGATCAAAAGCAATCGTTCCTATCATTGAAAGAAACACGACAGCACTAAATAGTAGAAACTCAATCGGTTTTATTTGGATGACGAGTTTAAAGAATCTTAGTGGATTAAATGAAGATGATTTATCTTCTATTTGTGATACATCAATGCCTTTAAAGAACAAGTGAAAGATTAATCCTGTTGATGCCAGCATGACGATTTGAATAACAAACATAAGGTATATATTAACATCTGCCAAAAATCCACCAAGCAAATATCCAAGTGCACCCCCTACTGTAAATAAAGTTGCATGAATAGACAAGTTTACAGCACGATCACTACTCATTGAGTGGTCAAGGATAAGGACTAATTGTGTCATCATGACACCCCCAACGAATACACCTGCAATGAATCTTGCAAAGACAATAAGCCATAGTTGAGTCGCAAATAAGAATAATAATTGACCAAAGGCGTAACCATAACATCCTAGTGAAAAGACATGAACTCGACCAATCCGATCATTAAGGTAAGCCCAAAGTGGTGAAAAAAGAAAACTTCCTAGTGCCATGGCTGCAAATGCATAACCAAATGTCGATGAAGGAAGTTGTCGCTCAACAATAATGGTCGGTGTAGCTGGATGTGCAAGATTTGCTGCAATAAGCTCTAAAAAAAAGAGCACAAAGAGAAAATAAAGTGACGATGTTTTTTTTATTCTTTGTGAATTCATACGATGATTATACCATACATCCATTTAAGAATAAGTTAGAAAGTGTTACAATACCTTTACCTGAGGTAGCACATATGACGCGATTAGAAAAAGATTCTCTTGGATTAGTTGAAGTTCCACTTAATGCTTATTATGGAGCTCAAACAGTTCGTTCTCTTACCAATTTTCCTATTACATTAAAACCTATCCATCCAATGATGGTTAGAGCATTAGGCATGATAAAACTTGCAGCAACCATCTCAAATCATAAAGTTGGTTATATTGATAAAAAGAGACTCCATTACATTCAAATTGCAGCACAAGAGGTCATTGATGGTTTACTTAATGATCATTTTGTCACTGATGCCATTCAAGGTGGTGCTGGAACTTCAGCCCATATGAATGTGAATGAGGTGATTGCCAATCGAGCGAATGAACTGGCAAACTTCCCTCTTGGAACCTATAAATTTATACATCCTAATGATCACTTGAATTTTGGGCAATCTACCAATGATGTTTATCCTAGTGCTGGAAGAATAGCTTCAATTTTCTTAGTTGAAGATTTACTTGAATCACTTCGATTATTACAAGTTTCACTACTTAAGAAAAGTGAAGAATTTGAAGATGTACTAAAAATGGGTCGTACTCATTTACAAGATGCTATTCCGATTCAACTTGGTCAAGAATTTAAGGCTTTCGCAACATCCATAGGTCGCGATATAAAACGGATTAAGATTGCCTTTAATGATTTAAAATCAGTCAATATGGGAGCAACTGCTGTCGGTACTGGTCTTAATGCTGATGAAAACTATAAACGTATTGTCGTTAAAGAACTTTCTAAAGTGTGTGGTATAACCCTCACGAGCGCAAGAGATCTTGTTGATAGTACTCGTAATGTGGATGTGTTTGTCTGGGCTTCCTCTTCTTTAAAAACATGTGCAGTGAACCTTTCTAAAATGAGCAATGATATTCGTTTAATGGCATCTGGCCCATTAGCAGGATTTAATGAAATTAATCTTCCTGAAAAACAACCTGGTTCTTCAATTATGCCAGGAAAAATAAATCCTGTTATTGCAGAAGTAGTAAATCAAGTTTGTTTTAATGTCTTTGGTAATGATGTTACCATTCTAAAAGCAGCAGAAGCAGGACAGCTTGAACTTAATGTCTTTGAACCTGTTATGTTCTATAAACTCTTTGAATCGATTGAAACCATGACCCATGCTTGCGATACTTTCAGAGTGAATCTTATTGATGGTATTACCGCAAATAAAGCGCGTTGTGAAGACATGGTTGAATCTTCAATTGGAAATATCACAGCTGTTGCACCTCACATTGGATATGCGAACGCTTCCTTGTTAGCTCAAAAAGCACTTATTGAGCGTCGTAAGCTTCGTGATGTTATCTTAGAAAGTGGATTACTCAGTGAGCGTGATTTAAACATCATTCTTAAACCTAAATCATTGACTCGTCCAGGAATCTCTGGTAAGCAACTCTTAAAAACAAAACTCAAGGATCAAGATCATGAGAACGATTAACACAAAAGAAATTAAACAAGCGGTTTTTGAAGCTTGTCAAAGCATTCAATTTCGCTATTCAAAACCCATGGAAGAGGCCATTATTGGATACATGGATCAAGAAATGGGGGTGGGTAAAGCTATTTTAAAAGTTCTTTTAGATAATTCAGAACTTGCCTCATCTCAACACATCCCTATGTGTCAAGATACTGGTATGGTCGTTATCTTCTTAAAGTTAGGTCAACAACTTCATCTTGAAGGAGACTATGTCATTGATATGATTAATGAGGGAGTTAAGGAAGCCTATGATGTTGCTTACTTACGAAAGTCCATTGTGAAAGACCCATTACTAGAGCGAGTGAATACAAATGATAATACTCCCGCTGTAGTCCATATTGAAATAACCGATGATGATCGATGTGAGATTCTTCTTAGTGCTAAAGGATTTGGAAGTGAGAATATGTCTAAACTTGCTATGTTAACCCCTGCACATGGATTAAAAGGGGTTGAAGAATTTGTTTTAAATACTGTCTTTACTGCTGGTCCTAATGCATGTCCTCCAATGGTTGTTGGAGTTGGTATTGGTGGCACTATGGATCAAGCTGCAAAGCTTGCTAAAGAAGCTTTGTTTAATGAAATCGGAGACCGTAATCCAGATGAGCGTTATGCAAATCTTGAAAAAGAATGGTTAACTAAGATTAATGCTTCTGGTATTGGTCCTCAAGGTTTAGGAGGTAAAACGACGGCAATAGATTTATTCATAAAAACAGCCCCTACGCATATTGCTGGGCTTCCTGTTGCGGTGAATATTAACTGTCATATGACACGCCATGTCCATATCAAACTATGAAAACAATTCAAACACCTCTAAATAATGATGAGCTACAATCACTTCATGCGAAGGATTTTATCTTGTTCACTGGCGTTTTATATACAGCTCGTGATGCAGCTCATCTAAGACTAATTAAGGATATTGAAGATAATACTCCCCCATTTGAACTCGAAGGTGCAGTAATCTATTATGTAGGACCATCTCCTACACCTCCTGGTCAAAAATTTGGTTCAGCAGGACCAACAACATCCTCACGTATGGATGTATTTACGCCTACCTTACTTGATCATGGAGTAAAAGCTATCATTGGTAAAGGCTATCGCTCAAAAGAAGTCCTAGAAGCATTTAAATCTCACCAGGCTGTATACTTACTTGCAATTGGTGGATCAGGAGCATATCTTGGACAATGTGTTGAGTCTTCTGAAGTCATTGCTTATGAAGACTTAGGCCCAGAATCAATTAAGAGATTAGTGGTCAAAGACTTACCTCTTATTGTAGGCTATGATGTTTATGGTGAAGATGCTTATGTGTATGCTAAAACACTTTGAGAATAATACTCAAAGTGTTTTTTTATTATCTTAGTCTACGACTTGGATGAGCTGTATATATTCGATACCAATCTTCATGCTCTAAGGTTATATTTATACTTTCAAGCAATGATTCAAAGCGATGGTTTTGAGTTGTCCCAATAATTGGTATCGCTTGGATAGGATGATGGAGGATAAAGCTTAAAGCAATAGTTGCACTCGTTGTATTATATTTAACTGCGAGATTTTCTAAGGTATTCTTTAATGCTTGATACTTAGGATCTTGTGAGTTGAACACTCGTCCTTGAGCAAGCGGTGACCAAATGAGTGGATGAACATGTTGTTTTTGAAGATAATCAAAGTTACCGTTATCAATGTGTTCAAAGCAATTAATACTAAACTCAATTTGATTTGTGATTAAAGGTTGCTTAGTGAAATGCTGTAAAGCATCAAATTTGTGAGGATCAAAATTACTAACACCATAGGATTTGATATATCCTCGTTTCATACATTCATCTAGTGCATATGCTACTTCTTCATGTCCAATGAGAGGGTCTTCTCTGTGAATTAAGAAAACATCAAGTGAATCAAGCCCTAGTTTCTCAAGACTTTGTTCACAAGCTGCAATTATACTGTTTGCACGTGTATCATAGTGTGCAATACTAAATTGATCTTTTGGTAGGATTATCCCTGTCTTACTTATCCATTGAGTTTTCCCTTTGAGTGAAGGATTAAGGCGCAGCGCTTCCCCCATCAAGACTTCATTATCTCCTGAGCCATAGATTTGAGCCGTGTCAAAAGTAGACACTCCATGATCAAGGCGATGGACAATCATTTCCATTACATCTTTTGGAGTAAAAGACTGTCGGTTAAAATTCATTGTTCCTTGAATAATGTTTGATACTTCAATATTCTGATTAAGTTTAATTTTTTTCATAGTGTCCTCTACTCTCACACTAACAAAAAAAAAGATGTCCCGCAAGACATCTTTATTGATTCGTTTGTAAATTATGCAATATCTTTCTTCAAGACACCAAGTAGACCAGCAGTCACTAAGGTTCCTGCAGCAATCGCAATTACGTATTGAATGATGTTTGTTACTGCGAAGATAACGAATAATCCACCATGAGGAACAGCAAGTGTTGCACCTAAACCCATGGATAATGCTCCTGCTACTGCTCCACCTGCCATGATTGCTGGTAAAACACGTGCAGGATCTGCTGCTGCGAATGGAATTGCGCCTTCAGTAATGAAGCTTGCACCTAATACAATTGCTGCTTTTCCAGCTTCTTTTTGATCTGTATCGAATTTCTTAGCAAATAATAAAGTTGCTAAGCCAATTCCTAATGGAGGAACCATACCCCCAGCCATGACAGCCGCCATGACAGCTGAGCCTTGTCCTAATACAAGAGTAGAAGTACCAAATGCATAAGCTGCTTTGTTTACTGGACCACCCATATCAAATGCCATCATCGTACCAAGAAGTAATCNNATGCCATCATCGTACCAAGAAGCAAACCAAGGACAATTGCACTTCCACCTGATAATGAACTTAAGAAATCTGCAACGGCTTCATTAACGAAAGTCATTGGAGCTCCAAGAACATAGAAGATTGATAAACCTACAATAAGTGAAGCAAATACTGGAATCACTAATACTGGCATAATGCCTTGTAGTGATTTAGGTAGGACGATATATTTTCTAATTGCTAAAACGACGTACCCTGCAAGGAAACCAGCAACGATACCACCTAAGAATCCAGAACCAATATTTCCTGCAATAACACCCCCAATCATCCCTGGTGCTAAACCTGGACGATCAGCGATTGAATAAGCGATATAACCAGCAAGGATTGGAACCATAAGTCCAAATCCACCACCGCCTCCAATTGCCATTAAATAAGCTGGAAGTGTGCCTTCAGTTTGAAACGCGTCATATCCGAACGCGAAGGAGATAGCGATAGCAATACCGCCTGCAACTACGAATGGAATCATGTAAGAAACGCCACTCATTAAATGTTTGTAAACAGAATTTGTTTTCATATTTTTTCCCTTTCCTCTTCTTAATGTATAATCACAACAATGTTTGCGGACAAAGTCATGATGCAATACCCTATTGAGACTACTTCTTCTTAAACAATTTCGCAAAGAAACCTTCAGTAGCTTCTTCACCTTCTTTTACTTTTTTCACTGTCTTTTCGTTAACAAGTGTTCCTGTAAATAGGTCTTTAGTTAATCCAGTTTCAATGATTTCAGTTGCACGTTTAATCGCATCTGATACTCCCACTGAGATAACTTTTTTACCAATGAAGCGATCTGTTGGAACTGTAGTGTCACACGCTAGGACAATAACATCTGCACTTGCGATATCATCGCTTGTTAGTTCGTTTTCGACACCAACAGATCCTCGGGTTTCTACTTTAACATCAAATCCTAAACGCTTTGCAGCTTGCTCAATGGCTTCTGCTGCCATATAGGTATGAGCAATTCCAGTCGGACATGCAGTTACTCCTAGTACTTTCATAGATTCCTCCTTACAATGTCAGTAATTTTGACATGTTTCTTTAATTCTGCTACTTCTTCTAAAGTGAAGGATTGGGTACCTTCTTGTGATACGGCTAATGCTCCACAAGCCGTAGCGACACGAAGTGATTCATGAATATCACCACTTCTAACATATTCACTAATAAATCCCGCAAGCATTGAATCACCTGCACCCACCGTACTTTTAACATTAACTTTAAGAGCTTCGGCTTTTAGAATAATTGAGTCAGAAATGAAGTATGAACCATATTCACCATGAGAAAGGAGCATCATTTTTGTCCCACTGGATTCTAAGACTCCCAGTGCTGCTAATATCATTTCCTTCTCATCTCTTAAGAATACTTTCAAATATCCTTCAAGTTCAGCGACATTCGGTTTAATTAAAAGTGGTGAATGTTTAAGTGCTTCTTTTAATGCTAGATTCTCAGCATCAACGACGACTTTAGTATATGCTTTAGCAGTTTGAATTAAATCACCATATTGTTCAAGACTCATCCCCTGACAGAGTGATCCTGAGAACACGATCATATCAACCTCACTAGCAACACTTTGGATAAGCGATTTTAATTGATTGATTTCTTTCTGAGTGACTTCGAAACCTGGTTCATTAATGTCTGTAGTTGATCTTGATGATACTTCAACGATTTTTGTGTTCGTTCGTGTTGTAGCATCAACTAATACAAAATCTGTAGCCAATTGTTCATGATCTACAAACTGAGATACCTTTCCATAGTTTTTACTACCAATGAAACCACAAGCAATGGTTGGGACATTGAGTTTAGTAAGCACTTTTGAAACATTAATACCTTTACCACCTAAATCTTCTCGTGAACTTAAGACACGATTGACATGATTAACATGTAGCTTTTCTACAAGAATTGTTTTATCTATCGCAGGATTAATCGTAATGGTTAGAATCATGATGTTTGCCTCACAATATCAACATTGAGTTCTGTTGTATCTTGTAAGGTGGTAATAAATCTCTGATCTCCACCTTCATCACAAATGAGTAGATCAACTTCGTGAGCATTAGCAAACACACTCAACCATTGTTTATTAAACTTACTATGATCACTTAACACAACAACACTGGAAGCTCTCTCGAGCATTGCTCTTTTCATGAGTGATTCCTCAACATCTGCGGTAGTAAACTCCCCTTGCTCACTAATTCCATTAACTCCAAGAAAAGCAATGTCTGCTTTGAAACGTGCCATACTAGAAATAGCAAGCGATCCAACACAGGCTAGTGTATTTGAGCGGATCTTTCCACCCACAAGATAGCATTCAACATTTGGATTCATAATCAACTCAGGAAAATGACTTGTCGCATTGGTAATAACGGTTAAATGAAGTGAAGATTCACCAATAAGACGTGCCAATAATTGAGTTGTTGAACCTGCATCCAAGATAATGGTTTGATAATCCTTGAGGAGTGTAAATGCACGACGAGCTACTGAAAGTTTATCTTTAATGTTAAGTGCTTGTTTTTCAATCATCTTTTCTTCGTGATAAGTACTTTCAACTGAAGTTGCTCCACCATGAGTACGCTCTAATTTACCTGCCAATTCAAGTGAAGTTAGGTCTCGACGAATTGTTGCTTCAGAGGCATTCAATTGATGTGATAACTCGGTCACTGAAATAAACTGATTCTTCTTTATCAATTCAATAATGAGCGATCTTCTTTGTGAGGCTAGCATTATTAGTACCTCCTTTTCATTTATTTATAGGGATAATGATTCAAACAAGTTTAAGACTTCTTCTTTGCTTTGGGCTTTGAATAATGTTTCACGAAACTCATCTTTCATGAGTGAGCGAGAAAGCTTCGCTAAAATTTGTAAATGAATCTGTCCTTCACTTTGAGCAGGAACTCCAATCATGAACACCGCTTTAACAGGTTGATCATCCATAGATTGCCAATCGATATCTTGAACTCGAGCATAAAGTAATACAGGTTCTAAGATAGCTTCATCTTTACCATGTGGAATGGCGATATGAAACCCAACACCAGTTGAATATTCTGCTTCACGAGCTAATACCGCTTTCACAAAGGCATCCGCAT
>DITO01000023.1 GCA_002422065.1 Erysipelotrichaceae bacterium UBA6182
TGTGGAAATCCACCCATCCATTGATGTAGTACTGTGGTAATCGTTACATCATGATAACCATGTTCTTTTAGATATGATTCTGTAAGACTTTCAAGTGTTCTAATTGCTGCAACATCTTGTATTAAATTACCACATTGACCATATCCTACAGTAATGTCTTTAACCCCTTGTTCAGCAGCAAGTAGACTCTCAACAATCGCAACTGAGTGTGAAATACTTGGAGGTACTAAAGTCCCTGTCAGTGGTCCATAAGGTTCTCGGTTAATGGTAATTCCATGTTCTTGGTATAGACCCACTAAACGATCAATATACATCCAGTCTCTAATGGTTTGTTCAAGACTAATGTTTTTTGAATAAGGAATATTATAGGATATTCCTCCACCTTCAAAAGAGGTATATCCCCCTGCTAAAGTTATTTCAGCTAATAAGCGAGCATCAGGAGTACCATGTCGCACTTGAATCGGTGTCTTTAGAGATTGAACCACTCGTCGACATCCCGCCACACCATGATTGACTGCAGGAAATCCGTTCAGTAGTGATCTTCCTTCCACAATACTCTCTTCAAGTCCTTGTTGAGCTTCTTTATATCGATTATGACGTGTATAACTATCAATGGTTGAAGGTAAACAGTCCGCAGTTCCTACATCTTGTAAATATTGGAGTAGTTCAATATGTTTGTTTAATGCTGCTACCCCTGCACGAGGTTGAATAAGGATGTACTGATTCTGTTTTGCTTCACTTAGAAGCGCTGAAAAAGATTGATTAAGAGGCAAATTCTTATGAAAAGTGAATGCTTCTTCTAAATCAACTTCTTTTCCTGTTGGCCATTCGAGAAGTACTTGTTCTCGCAACTGCATAAAGTCTGCGAGATCTATTTTTTTGTTTTTGATGTTCATTTATACCTCAGTGATGGCTGATTTCAGTAAAGCCAATGCTTGTTTAGGATACTTAATGGATAGAAGTCCCATGGCTGCTAAAATATACTGCTTATCAATGTAATAGTTAGGAGACAATGGTTTTAAACTAAATGGATTTTTAGGATCAAATTGAGCTGCTCTTAATGCAGAGCGTACATTGTGATGATAGATAAGTGGTCCCCCAGTACCAATCACATGTGAAACATGAGATAAATCTTTACCTGTTTGTTGATAAACAGTTCCAAATGGAGTGTAGTGAACTTCAAGCATGCCTGCATGACGTGTTACGCTCTCTTTAACAGCAATTTCCGCAGCAACATCATCCAGTGTTTTCAATAAACCTGGTTCACTTACAAAACTTTCTGGATGTGCTTGCAAGTCTTTTAAGATTTCATTAACCACTTCTACTGAGGTTGGAATAGTAGCTGCAATTGCTTCAATTCCTACAACTTCAACTAAAGAAGGAAGACTGTATCTTGCACCTAAATCTCCTTCTACAGTTCGCTTTATCTTTAAGTCTGATAGCCCTTTTAATAGGACGTTGGATTGGGTTGGATGACCATCCGCTACACTATGAACATCGGTTGTTGCTCCTCCAACATCCACAATGATTAACTCTCCAATACCTTTTGCACCAATGTGACCTTTAGCTAACAGTTCTGCAGCTAAGAGGACTGCTGAAGGTGTAGGCATTAGAATATTATCAATCGTATTCTGAACCTTACTTAGTCCTTTCGCAACAACGATATGTTCTAAGAAGATATCTCTTATTAGTGCTCGTGCTGAATCAATACGTAGTTCATTAAGTGTTGGCATCACGTTATCCGCAACATAGACTTTCCAATCACTTGCTCTTAATATCTTAGAAACTTCATCACTTACTGCCTTATTCCCTGCAAAAACTAAAGGACAGCGAACCTTACATTGAGTGAGTTGTTGAGCATTATGCAGAACAACTTTTTGATTACCACCATCAATGCCACCTGTAAATAAAATAATGTCTGGTTTAAGCTTAGCAATTTCTATTATTTCTGCTTCATTGAGTTCGAAGGAATATGTCTTAAGTATCTTTGCCCCAGCACTTAATGCTGCTCGTTTTGCGGCTTCCATGGTGAGTTGTGGAACTAGTCCAATAGCAATCATCTTGAGTCCACCTGCTGCACTCGAACATGCAAAACGAACTGGCCATTCTTCAATTCCAGTGATGTTAGATAACTTAGCAATTGCTTTTTCTAATCCTATATTAATATCTTCTTTTACTGTAGTAAAAGATTGGGTTCGACCTAGTATCTTAGGTTCATCAATATCTACACCAACCACTTTAGTGTAGGTAGAACCAAAATCAATACAAAGTATTGGTTTCATTATTAGTTTAAATCCTTGTTGATGTCTTCAATGCTTGTTTTTGGATCTGTTCCCGGAGGGTATACACGATCAAATCCCATCGCAATGAATTTATCTTCAACTTCTTTAAAGTCTGTTTTCCCTACGACTAAATTACCTCCTGCATAGAGTTTAATATCTTCTAGTCCTGCTTCAATGCATTTATCTCTTAATCCACGACAATCTATTTCTCCATGACCATAGAGTGATGATACAACAATAGCTTTTGCTCCTGATTCAATCGCTGCTTGAACAAATTCCTCTTGAGTAACCATAACTCCTAGATTCACTACAAAAAATCCGGCTTGAGTGTATGCATAATGAAGGATTTTATTCCCTACCGCATGAACATCAGCTCCAATAACACCTAACACAATGGTATGACTCATGATCCCTTGTACCCATGCTTTTAGCATGTGCATCCTTCCGTTTTACTTAATGATACCGGTTACATTTCTTACAACTACATCTTAAAACGATTAACTAACCATGTCAATGAAGACAAGAAGATTCACAAACTTTCGTTGTATTTACTCGTTTTTTACCTTTTTAATTACATCTAAGACCGTCCCATCACGATATAAACTTAGAGCAACAACTTCTTCTTCAAATTGAATAGGTTCGGGTTTTCCTGTTAGACTTACCGCTATTTCATATAACTCATCGATTGTTTTTAATGGCAGTTTTGTGGTCTTTTTAAGTTGTTCAATTAATGCTGCATGACGAGGGTGAATCGCAACTCCTCGATCTGTGATTAATGCGTCAATGCTTTCATGTGGGGTTGTTACTGTGAGTACTTTATCTACAACCACCGAGATTCTAGAGCTGACAAGTTTAGAGACAATGATTGTAAACTTAGCTCCTGCTGCAGTATCACAGTGACCACCACTTCCAC
>DITO01000255.1:0-16335 GCA_002422065.1 Erysipelotrichaceae bacterium UBA6182
ACAACAATTGGAACATGAGCTCCCATGACAACACCTGCAGTTTCACCTTGAGCAAGATAAGTAATAGTTTTATACATAACATTACCAGCTTCAATATTAGCATGAAGTAGAACATTGATTAAACCAGCATTAGGGGATGTTATTCCTTTGTGTTTTGCAGCTTCAATCGAAACAGCATTATCAATTGCAAATGGCCCATCAACTATACAATCTTTAATTAATCCTTCTTCATTCATCTTCTTAAGTTCAATGGCATGTAGTGTACACTCCATTTTTGGGTTTACTTTTTCAACGGCACAAATCACACCAACACGAATTGGATCAAGTTCAATGGCTTTTGCGACTGTAACACAGTGGCGAATAATGTGAGCTTTTTGTTCAAGATTAGGAAGAATATTCATTGCTCCATCACTCATGACCATTAAGCGATCAAGTGCAGGGACTTTAAATATAGCAACATGGGCTAATACAGGGGATGCTTTTAGTCCAGACTCACTAGAGACTACTTGTTTAAGAAGGACGGAGGTATCTACAAGTCCTTTCATAAGAATACTAGCCTTCTTTGAATGGATGAGTTGAATGCATTGTTTTACTGCTTGTTCGTTATCAGGTTCATGGATAACTTCAAAGTCAAGATCCCAATCATTTGATTTTAAAATGGATTCAATCTTAATTTGATCTCCTACCAAAATCGCATCCGAAATATTTGCTTTTTTTGCTTGGAAGATTGCACTTAATACATCTTCATCATGAGCACAGGCTACTGCAATTTTATGGTTTTGAGAAGTAAGCTTAGTTTGTAATAATTCGATCATAAAGAAATCTCCTTAATCATATTATACCAAGAATAACTAGCAATTTAGGTAAGGATTACTTAATTAATCAACCTTCTGATTAAACAATTAATCACTGATTAGTTCAATAAAACTTCTATTTGTTATGATATAATCTTGTTAAATTGTTTGAAAGGAGCATCGTGTGAAAATCAAAGAGTATTCAATAGCATTGACGGTTGTATTTTTCTTGATTTCGATGTTTTTTTCATTCTTTACTAACTCAAAAATTTATGCAGATAGTCATCAAATTGTGCTAAAAAGTGCTTCTGAATTTGACTATCCACCTTTCTCTATTGTCACTGATGGTGTTGCGGATGGATTCTCTGTTGAACTGCTTAAAGCAGTAGCTAATGAAATGGGATTTTCGGTTGAGTTTAAAGTCAATCATTGGAACATTATTAAAGAAGAACTTGAAGAAGGAAAACTTGATGTTTTACCTCTTGTGGGATATTCAAAAGAACGAGATGAATTATTAGATTTCACGATTCCTTATATCGTTATGCGAGGGAATATTTTTGTTCGTGATGACTATAAAGCCATCCGAAGTGAAGAAGACTTATATGGTAAAGAAATTATAGTGATGCGAGGAGATAACTCACAAGAATATGCCGAGTTAATGAATTTCACAGATAGTTTAATCTTAGTGAATACATACGCAGAAGCATTTGAATTATTAAGTTCTGGAAAACATGATGCTGTACTTGCACAAAGTCTTGTGGGAGAGAAATTGATTAATGATTTAAATATAAAGAATATACAAGCTGTAACACGTCTTGCGGATAATGGTATTGATAGAATTCGAGTGACTTTAAATGGTTTCGAACAGAAATTTAGTTTTGCAGTTCAAGAAGGGAATAAAGAATTATTAGCACAACTTAATGAAGGATTGGCTATTGTTATTGAAAATGGAACTTATGAGATCCTTTATGAAAAGTGGTTTACCTTTCTGATTAAGGATACCCTAGATTACACAAGAATCACTAACATATTCGTTGCTAGTATCATAATTATATTCATGGTATTGTTTGCTGTTTCATATCTAGTTATTCGTAAAGAAGTAAAAAGACAAACCTTTAAGTTAAAAAATAATCTTGATAGAAACATGATTATGTTCAATGTTATTAATCAAGATTATGATTCTGTCACTGAATGGCTTAATTACGTTTTAAGTCAAATGATTAAGATGACTGGTTCAGAATTTGGGTATATTTTCTTATATGATGAGGAAAATAAGGAACTTATTCTACATGCAGAGACATATGGAATTAAGACTGAATGTTCTTTTGATGAAGACAAAACAAAATACTCTTTAGATGAAATAGGATTATGTGGGGAAGTTATCCTCCAAAGAAAACCTATTACCGTGAATGACTTTTCAAAGAAGAATAGTTTAATTAATGAGTATCCTCGTGAAAATGTATCACTGAAGAATTGGATGGGAATTCCAATATTTGAAGATAATAGAATTGTTGCGACTGTTGGTTTAGGTAACAAGAACGAAGATTATGAAGAAAATGATATTTACCAAGTAACCTTACTTATGGATGGTGTTTTAAGCCATATTGAAAAGGCTCAAAACAGAGAATATTTAGAAATCGCAAAGAATAAATATCTATCAACTATTGTTTCGATAGGTGATGGTGTTATCGTTGTTGGACTAGATGAAAAAATAGAAATGATTAATAAAGCTTGCGCAGAGATGACAGGGTGGAGTGAAGATGAAGCTATTGGGGTGCATTATAAAGAAGTGTTTAGTATTTCACATGAAAACGCCAATCTGACAGTGATGGATCCTGTTTTAGAAGTGATAACAACTCATTCTCAATTTGAATTGACCAGTCATACAAAATTAACTTCAAAAAATGGGAAGTATATCATCATTGAAAGTAGTGCTTCACCTGTACATAATTCAAAGAATGAAATGCTTGGAGTAGTTTTAGTCTTCAGAGATATGACTATTAAACATAATCATATTAGAGAGATTGAATATTTAAGTTATCATGATTCATTAACTGGACTCTATAATCGAAGATTCTTTGAAGAAGAATATCATCGTCTTGATACACCACGTAATTACCCACTCACGATTATTATGGCCGATCTTAATGGGTTGAAGATTACGAATGATGCTTTTGGTCATCAAGCTGGAGATGAACTATTAAAATCAACTGCAACTCTCTTTAAGACTTTCTTAAGATCAGAAGATATAGCTGCTCGTTGGGGTGGGGATGAATTCGCAATATTGATGCCAAAAACTTCATCTATTGAAGCTGAACAGATTGTTCAAAGAATCACTCAAGGGGTTGAAGCATTTAGTAAAGAGAATGGGGTACTATCAATCGCTTTTGGTTGGGAAACCAAGACTGATAAAACTATGGAATTAGATGAGTTATTTAAAAATGCAGAAGAATACATGTATAAACGGAAAGTCAATGAAAGCCAAGGAATACGTGGGCTTACCATTAAAACTATAATGAATACGTTGTTTGAGAAAAGTCCTCGTGAAGAGAAACACAGTCAACGTGTTAAAGATATGGCGATAAAGATTGCGAAAGCAATGAATCTACCGCAACATGAGATTGATGATATTGCAACATTAGGTCTTCTTCATGACATTGGGAAAATCATTATTCCTACTGAGATTCTTGAGAAGAAAAGTTCATTAACTGATGTTGAATTTGCTGAAATAAAGAAACATCCAAGTATTGGTTATCGTATTCTTATTTCTACAAAAGAATTTTCAAGTATTGCGGATGCAGTTTTATCACATCATGAACGATGGGATGGAAATGGTTATCCTGATAAAATCAAAGGGAATAATATCCCGCTAGCATCTCGGATAATTGCTGTTGCAGATGCATATGATGCAATGACAAACTCTAGACCATATCGAGAAACTGGAATATCTCATGATGAAGCACGTCAAGAGATTATTAAAAATGCAGGAACTCAGTTTGACCCTCATATCGTTTCTATAGTTATTGAGAACAATATTATATAAAGAAGTATGTATCTGTAAAAAATTAATATAGTGAGATTAATCTGAATGATATATCAAATAGATCTCATTATGTTTATTTTTTTATTGCATGTTCTTGAGTAAACAGGTGTCATACATGATAGTAGAGTGATAAAATTAAGTTATGATAGATTATTATGTCTATCCTAGCAAAGGAGACTGCTGTACGAAACATCACTCAAATACAAAGTTATCAGATCAAGTATTTTCTTTGTTTCATCATCATTTTGTTTTTTTAGTGATTATCCAAAGCATCTATTTTGCTCTTTTTTTTCTTATTCTTGTTCCATTACTTACATTAGGATATGAAGTATCATTATTAACATCACAACTAAGTTATGTTTCGCTTTCAAATCTACCTAGATTTTTAATTAATCCAGTGACTTTGTTCTTTCTAGTAATCATCTTTTTACTTATTAGTATATTCTTGATAGCTGAAGACTTTTTCCTTAAAGAATTCTTTTTTATTAGATACCACAATATTCCTTTCAGTAGATTTAAGTTAGTTATAACTAGTCTCAAACATACTTTCAGTATTATTAAAGGGTTTAAATTTTTCAATCTGATTTCCATTTGGATAACTATGATCTCGTTCAATTTACCTTTAATATTATTCACATTTAGAAATAATTTATACATTCGTTACGTTTCAACTGAAGTATCTTCAATGATAGTTTGGTTGGGGATGACTATAATATATTCTGCTTGTACTATTGCGTTATTTCGTAACAATTTTAAATCAATAAAAAATCATATTCTCTGGAATATCGTACAAACTTGGAGTTTATTGGTCATTTATATACTAAGTATTGTCATTATGTTAATTCTCGTTTCAGTTCTCATACCACAAGAATTTGCAATTTCTGCCTTTATCAATGTATTGACACGTTTTAATGGATTATTCTCTTTGTTTTTGTTTGTTGTTAGTACACTTTTGCATTACGCATTAAACACAGTATCATCACCACTTATACTTAGTGTAGAAGATCTTGATTATCAAGATATTGAATCAACTTCTTCAAAATTTGAAATTAAAAGCCCTAGAAGAAAACTCATGATTTTTGCATTATTGCTATTTCTAATTGTTGATGTATATCATACACTAGGAATTCTTCGAAATGGTTCAATCTTACAATCATCATCACTGTCTCAAATTGGTGTAACCTCACATCGTGGATATTCATTTGATACTCCTGAAAACACAATAATCGCAATTGAAAGAGCAATCGAAGTGTTCGCTGATTTTGTAGAATTTGATGTTAGAGTAACATCAGATAGCCAGTTTGTTTTGCTACATGACGATAATTTGCGTAGAACAACAGGTCTCAACAGATCAGTTACTCGATTGACTTTGGCATCTGTTCTTGAGTTAGATGCAGGAAAATGGTTTAGGTCGGAGTTTGAAGGGACAAAGATTCCTACTCTACAAGAAGCTCTTGAAACAACCAAAGGAAGGATTCTTGTGAACTTAGATTTGAAGTTAGGTGACAATCAGACACACTTAGTTCCAAGATTAGTTGAAATAATAGATGAATATGAGATGCAATATCAGATTATGATTACATCAACATGTCTACCATGCTTACGTGAAGTTAAGAATGTTAATCCTAACATCCAGACAGGATTTATAACATATCGTGTCACAGCATCATTACTTAACGATCCTGATATCGATATTATGAGTGTTAAAGCATCATTTGTTACACAATCCATGGTCGAAAGAATACATCAATCTGGAAAACAAATCTTTGTTTGGACAGTTAATACACAATCTGAAATTGAACGAATGAGTAATCTACGTGTTAATAATATCATTACATCAAGACCAACCTATGTTAAAGAAGTGTTGTTTGAATTATCAGCAAGTCGTTTTATATTGAACTTAATCAGAATTATAATCAATTAATTTAGAATGCTGATTTTGGAGTGAACATTGTGATTGTCATGCTACTCCCGTATAATAAGAACATGTACAAGGAGAGACTAGGTTGATTATAAACCTACAAATATAAACACATGGAAGTAAAATCATTTTCATTAGGGCCATACCAAACAAACTGTTATGTTGTATCACAAGATAATCAAGTCATTATCATTGATCCCTCAGCAAAAGGTGAGTTAATTGCTAAATCAATAGAATCAGACAAAAAGGTTCTCGCAATCTTGTTAACTCATGGGCACTTTGATCATTTTGGTGGTGCTCAATATCTTCTAGACTACTTTAAATGTCCAATATACATCCATGAGGATGATGTTGAGTTACTTGAAGATCCACAAAAAAATTATAGTATGGAACTCAACATCACACTTAAAAAAGATGTACTAATTCTACAAGAAGGGATGATGCAAATAGGTCCTTTTATGATTTCAATACTACACACACCTGGTCATAGTGAAGGATCAGTAAGTTTCCACATTGAAGATGCATTGTTTGCGGGTGACTTAATCTTTAAAATGAGCATTGGCCGTACCGATCTATATGGTGGAAACGAACGTCAAATGATGAAGTCTTTAAAGATGATTAAGACATTTAGTGAGAATCTAACCATTTATCCAGGTCATGGTCCAAAGACAACACTTGATTTTGAGAAGAAGTATAATCCTTTTTTGAAGTAGTCTTTGTAAAGCAACATAATTAATTTTATACATTGAATAAGACTCAATACATTTACAAATAAAGCTCTATGAAAGATTCATCTCAATCATAGAGCTTTTGTGCTTATTATTGGTAATATTATTGATTTAGAAGGTAGGAGTAAGCATTGATAATCTCATTTAAATATTAAGAAATCCTATACTGCTAGTGAAGTTACTAGAAGTATCCTTGATTCAAATAGTTTAGGTGGAAATGCATTAGTAAATATTGTTACATTTGGACGTTTTGCTGGCTTAAGTGCTGCAATGAAATCTTGTAATGAAAATTTGATTATAAGTTGCATAGTTTGAGCAAATATTCAAAATGTGATTGTATGTTATAATGAGTTCAATAATAATGTAAAAACTAGTGTTATATATGTGAATGTTTGAAGCTCTATTTTGAAAGAAGGCATCTCAATGAAGACGGTAATATTTGTATTAAAAGAGCTTTCACGCAGATTTAATGATCATCAACTTCAACTAACAGGAAGTTCTTTAGCATACTTCTTTTTACTTGCTTTATTTCCATTATTGATACTATTGAATGCCTTACTAGGATTGTTTGGCTTTGCAATGAATGATGTTTTAATCTCAATTGCTCCACTCATTCCTAATTCCGCTTTTGAGATTCTAGAAAGCTATCTGCTTTCTATATCTAATTATGATAATACAGTCTTAATCTCATTTGGTTTTTTAGGAACAATATTTACAACTTCAATTGCAGTGACATCGCTAATGAATGCAATTTATCGAGCTTATGACCAGAAAAATCATCGTAGTTGGTTAGCAACACAAGGATTATTTATTTTCTTTACTTTTCTCATTGGTATTTCACTTATTCTGACGTTATTGTTTCCTCTTTTAGGTCAAGGCTTCATTGATTTCATTAGTCAATATGTTAATATTCCTCAATCTATCATTTTGATTTGGCATGTATTTCGATGGGTTGCGACTCCAATAATCATGATGATAACGTTAGCTGCCTTATATAAAATAGTTCCATATACACCATATAAACAAACAATATGGCCAGGAACATTCTTTGCAGTGTTTGGTTGGCTTAGTATGTCAATTTTCCTATCTTTCTACATTAATCAAATAGCTAATTTCAGTTTTGTTTATGGCTCAATTGGTGCTATTATTGCATTATTAATTTGGTTGTTCTTCACAGGAATCATTATAATTCTAGGTGCAGAACTAAATGATATTATTGATCATCTAAAAAATGTTTAACTAAGACTAATTGATATTTAATTCTTAAGATTGTATATAGCAGATAATAATTACTAAAGAAGAATGAACTATAATCGTGAAAGGTAATAGAAAATAAATGAATACGTTGTATATTTGGTTTGCGCAGTTAAATCCTGTTTTACAAGCGTTTATTGCGACAATGTTCACATGGTTTGTGACTGCCGTTGGAGCATCAATGGTCTTCTTTTTCAAATCCATTCATCGTAATGTACTCAACGGAATGTTAGGTTTTGCGGCAGGGGTTATGATTGCAGCAAGTTTCTGGTCACTCCTCAATCCTGCCATAAAGATGGCAGAAGAGGCTGGTGTTGCAGGGTGGATTCCTGCAGTCAGTGGATTCTTATTAGGAGGTTTCTTTCTTTGGGTTGTAGATAAACTATTGCCTCATATGCATATTGGAGCAATGAAAAGTGAAGGACCTAAAACAAGCTTGCAACGATCTGTTTTACTCGTTCTAGCAATTACACTACATAATATTCCTGAAGGCCTTGCGGTAGGGGTCGCTTTTGCGGCTGTAGCCTCTGGTTTCCCAGGAGCAACCTTAGCAGGAGCTATTGCTTTAGCTATAGGGATTGGTTTACAAAACTTCCCTGAAGGAGCTGCGGTGTCGATTCCTTTACGTCGTGAAGGTATGGGAAGATTTAAAGCTTTCCTATATGGTCAGTCTTCGGCTTTAGTAGAACCAGTAGCTGGTGTTATTGGAGCAATTCTAGTCTTATCCATGCAATCTATTTTACCGTATGCATTATCATTCGCTGCAGGAGCTATGATCTATGTCGTCGTTGAGGAAATCATACCTGAAGCACAGCAAAATCAAGAAACAGATGTTGCTACAATCGGGGTTATGGTAGGATTTGCGATTATGATGTTTCTAGATGTAGCTTTAGGATAAATCTAAGTCATAAGAAAAAGCATGAATCATTCGATTCATGCCTTTTTAGTTTGTTTAGGTCTCACTAGTAATCCAGCGATGATTCCAATAAGTGATATCACGAAGTAAACATTAAACTTTGGTGCGGTAAAGCCACCATAGATGACTAGGAGAGCTCCAAGCGTAGCTAATATTGGGAATACTGTTCCATTCAAGAAAGTTAGGTTGTCCTTTTTCTTTCTTACCATAACTCCTATATAGAGGGTTACATAGAAGACATAAGTAAGTACAATAGGTAATCCATCAATTTCAAGTCCATCAAACAACATAATTCCATACGTAGCTACTCCACTAGTACTCATGAAATGAAGTATTAGCCAAACAGAACTAATAACAAATGTAAGTAAAGCAGAAGCTAATGGAATATCATACTTTTTATCTATGACACTTAACTTTTTACTCATGAAGATTTCTTCACGTACAGCAAGTGCATAAGGTAAGCGAATATATCCTAAGATTAAACCATTAAATGTTCCAAGAATTGAAATAACTACAGCAGTAAACACAAGTTTTGGTCCAATATCTCCAAAGAAGCGTGTTGCAACTTCTCCTACTGCAGCATTACCAAGTCCCATGACTTGATCAACACCAAGTAAGGAAGAGATTCCTATTGTATAGCCTAAGTATATAAGCATGATTAGAATAGGAGCAACTGCTAAAGCAAGTGGAAGATTACGCTTTGGATCTTTTATTTCATGAGCAATGGAAGGAGCAACTAACCAACCATCATAAGCAAATCCAATTGAGATTAATGCTACAAATAGTCCACTCATACTACCACCTGTTGATGCAGCTCTAATTGCTGTCACGGGGTTACCAAAGACTAAACCTAAGAATGCTAATATTAATAATGCTGAAACTTTAATGATTAAAGCAAAAGATTGAAACTTTCCAGCAGAGACTGTTGCGAAACTATTAAATAAGAAGAACACAACCATTAATAAGACAGTAAGCACCCAAGAAAATGAGGTGAACTCACCACTTGAAAATGGACCTGGTGCTCCAAATAAGACTAGGATATAACTCGCAGCAACCCAAGCAATGATTGCGACAAGTGCAGGATAGTAGAACACGACTTGAAACCATCCAGCGAGATAACCCATGGTTTTACCCCATGCCATTTCACTGTAAGTTATAATACCACCAACCGTGTCTTCTTTCTTAGCATATTGTGCTACAGTAAGACCACCAAATATAATCCCAATTGCCCCTAAAAACCAACCTAGTGAACTTAATAATAGATTACCACCCACTGCAGTTAAGATGTCATCAGTCTTAAAAAATATCCCTGAACCAATAACAATCCCTGCAATCATTGCAATGGTTGTTAAAAAACCAAACTTCCTTTTTTGTTGCACAATAAACTTCTCCTTTTTTATTGATTATCAAAATACTAAGTGAATAAGCAAGGTGTGTCAATCTATTTCTTTTTTCTCAATCAAGGTTAGTAATTAAAGAGCAAAAACTGTCTATTTATGTATATATTTTATCTTTTTTAAGCATTTATCATCTAAAGTAGATTATCATAAGAGCATGATATTTATATGAGTGTATTAAGATACATCTACTTTATTGATGATACAACATATTTTGAAAAGAGGAGAAAACATGAAAGTTATTGCTTATGCAGTTAGAAGTGATGAGATGAGAGCATTTCATCATTTCTCGAAAGAAATGATGATACAAGTAACATACGTTGAACAAAGATTGTCAATTGACAATGTACATCTTGCACAAGGCCATGATGGAGTTTCAATAATAGGTCATTGTGATGGAAGTGAACCAGTATTAACTAAACTCAAAGACATGGGAATAAAATACATAGCAAGTCGCAGCGCAGGGTATGACAATATTGATCTTTCAGCTGCTAAACAATTAGAGATTAAGGTTACTAATGCTAGATATTCGCCAAACTCAGTAGCAGAGTTCGCACTTATGTTGATACTCATGGTTAATCGCAGAGTTGGAGAGTCATTTAAAAGAAGTGAAGTTAATGATTTTTCACTTAAAAACTTAAGAGGATTTGAGTTAAGAAATCAAACAGTAGGGATTATTGGTACAGGGCGTATTGGGGCGACATTAGCACAGAATTTGACAGGATTTGGATGTAAGATTCTTGCCTATGATGAATATGCTAATGCTTCATTGAGTAAGACTGTTGAGTATGTTGATATCGAGACTCTACTTTCAAACTCAGATGTCATCAGTCTTCATTTACCGTTAAATGAGCAAAATCATCATTTTATGAGTAAGTCAAAATTTGAAAAGATGAAAGAAAGTGCTATTATCATTAACACTGCACGTGGAGAACTCATAGACACTAAGGATTTGATTCATGCATTATCGACTAAGCAAATCTTGGGAGCAGGACTCGATGTTTTAGAAGGGGAGTTTGGTAAGTTTCATCATGATTTACAATCTTCAACATTTGAATGGAATGACTACACAATCTTAAAACAACTTAATAATGTTATAATCACAAATCACTTTGCCTTTTATACAGATCAAGCAGTAAGTGATATGGTTGAATGTAGTTTAATTAGCCTATCCAAGTTTTATCACCAAGAAGATAACCCTTGGGTTATTCAATCTTAAATAAATCGCATACAAGAAGAACCGACAACTTCACAGCTGTCGGTTCTTTTTAATTATCATTGTCCAATTCGATATAGTCTTCCTTGATCAGTGATTGCATATAGTTCACCATTTAATCCCATGGTGATATCTCTAAAACGTTGTCCTTCATTACCAAGTAAGCGTTCTTCTCCAATAACACGATTATCTTTAATGATTAAGCGTACAATATGTTGTCCTCTTAAAGTTGCGATGAATAAATTGTTTTCCCATTCAGGAATCATGTTTGAAGTATAGAATGTCATACCACTTGGGGCAATAGATGGATCCCAATAGTATACAGGTTGTTCCATACCTTCCTGTTGTGTAATGCCTTCTCCAATAGATACCCCATTGTATTCCTTACCATAACTAATGATAGGCCATCCATAATTCTTAGATGATTGTATAAGATTAACTTCATCACCACCCAGGGGTCCCATCTCACTAGCCCATAAACCACCAGTCACTGGATCGATGGCTAGACCTTGGACATTTCTTAGTCCATAGGCATAGATTGGTGTATGACTATTATCTTGATTAATAAATGGATTGTCTTGTGCAGGAGTTCCATCAGTACTGATGCGTAAGACTTTACCATGGCCATTATCAAGATTTTGTGAATTCATCCGTGTTTGAATACTTTGACGATCACCAGTAGAGATAAATAAATACCCTGCTTTATCAAAAACAAGTCGACTACCGTAGTGGCCAGTACCATTAAAGTATGGGGTAGCTTCATAAATTAGTTCAAAATTGTTTAATGATGTTTGATCATTAGATAATTGAGCTTTACCAACAGCAGTAAGTGAACCTTGGGATGACTGTAAAGAGAGTGTGAAGTAAAGCATACGATCTTGTGTGAACTGAGGACTCACCACTACATCAAGTAGGCCACCTTGTCCACTAGAGTTTATAGCAGGAAAACCTGTGATGGCAGGACCAATGGATCCATCACTTTTCACAATTCGCAATTTACCAGATTTCTCAGTCACTACTAAATCACCATTAGGTAATATATCAATCCCCCAGGGCTCACTAAGGGAAGGTGTTAAAACGGTGGAAGTAAATGGTGTGGTTGTCTTAACACCGGATACGCGTGTTTGACCTTCAAATGCAGGAAAATAGCTTGTATTTGGAAGATTAGTTTCTACTGGATCTACAAAAACTATATCTGGTACTTCTGGTTCTATAATGATGGGTTCTTCAATATCATCGTCATTGTCAATGATGGGTTCCTGATTTGATGGTGCGCATGCAAATAAAAACAATGATAGTAAAAGAGAGAATATGATTGATTTACTCATAGTGTAAACACTCCTTTCAATGTCTTATTTGAATATGTTATTTAACTCAAGTATATATATTCTTTCATTGATATTCCACCATGACACATTTAAAGGGTTAAGAGATTACTTCAATCATTGGTGACAAAGAAAAAATCTGTTTACTTAGAATAAACAGATCTTGTTCAATAGTTTAAATGCTTGTCTTAATCAGATTACTTGTTTAAAACAATCATTGTCCCAGCAGCTATGGCTAGTATAGCTAGAATCATGCCAATTTCTGGAATAGGAATATCCATTACTTGCACTAATCCTGTAACAATTAACCATATTCCTAAGAGTAAGAAGCCTAAATTTTTTGTAACTTTCATATTTGTTCTTTCTTAAGTTCCTTTAGAGAACTTTTCGTCCTTGTATCAGTCTTAGTAAAACGATAACTATAGCGATTACTAGCAATATATGGATGAAACCACCCATGGTTGCAGAGGATACTACTCCAAGTACCCATAAGACGAGTAGAATGAGTGCAATTGTATATAGCATTATTTTAAATCCCCTTTATTTCCATCATTATTTATGATTTCGTTGCTTTTGTAAGGATCAGTGTTACTCAAATTGTCAGCATTATTGACATGATCTGTGTTATTGACTTGATCTGTGTAATTGACATGATCTGTAGTGTTTGTATTGTCATTACGATTAGGTAAATCACTTCTGTAATTAGCATTAGTATTATTATTATTAGAAGTATTAGCACGCTCAGATGTATATGTATGAACTTGAGTATCATTAGGCATAAGCTTACCAATTGCAATTACAATCAGAGCAATCACCACCATTGCGATTAAAGTTCCTGGTTCAAATACTGAAGCAGTTTCTAAACCCTCAGTGGTTCCTGGTGTAAAGATGTTTGCAAATACACCAACAATAGGTTCAGTGATATCATAAAGCATTTTGATGAGTGCGTTCGCAGGATTTGCTCCTGCAAGTTTAAATACAAATCTAAATCCTAGCATTGTTTCAATAAGACCAAACAATACCATTAATATTCTACGAAACATAGATTGATCGACTTGCTTTGAAGTGTTAATCTGTTCGGATTTTTTGTTATAGTTATTCATGTTGTCCTCCTAATGAGTACCTTTAGAACTTGTGTTTCAAGTTTTAATTAAATAGCGTTGTTGGCATCTTTAAGAACGGACTTTGATTCTTTTTTAATTGAATCGATGGTGTTTTCAAAGAATTGATCGCCTTTTCTAGCAGTATTTTTGATAATCTTTTGACCTTCATCAATTAACTGTTTAGGCGTTTTGTCTGATTTATCAATTAAATAATATGCTAATGAGAGGGTACCAATAGTTGATAAGGCACCTAAGGCGAAATAAGCTGTGGAACTGGTTTTCATGTGAGAACCTTCTTTCTTTGTATACAAACCAAATAGTAATACATACTTGAAAGTGCAGATTCTTTTGTGTTTAATGTTTTACAATGTTAAGGGAGTTTTATTCCTATGATTCTTGATCATTGTTAGAATAGTTTTAATCTCGACCTCATCCATATGTTCAATGCATTCAATGAGTTCTGCGACTCTTTCAAACTCAGTTATTGAGAATAGAACAGCATCTGGTTGGTTGTTCTTAAAAACAAATAGTTTCCCAATCTCTTCTGCCTTGTCACGTTGTGTTTTATAATTTTTTATAATGTCTGAATTTGACACAATAGCATTTTTTGGGATCTTCATTTTGTTTTCCTCAATTTCTTTGTTACCTACACTATAGGCTTATTAAAACAATAAGTCAAATTATCATCATAAATAAATGTATAACTAAAGTTATAATAATTATTAGAATTAAAATTATAATTTATTGTGTTGTCTCTAAGTTTCTTACAATACTTGTTTAAACTGCTTAGATAGAAGGAATTCTTAACTATTGTAAAAGTAGAGAAAAGAATGGATTCAAGACCATATTCTTATAAGCAGGAAATAACTTATTGATACTATCTTCATTAGATATGTTATTTCTTTTCTTCAGCATCTCTTTATAGTGTCACTTTAATGTTTATTCATGTAATATTAAATTAACAGAATTAATCTAATCACGTTCACTTAGGAGGACACATGATGCACGATTTTGAGAAGATGGGCGTATTCTATTTAGGGAAAGAATATGATATTGAGGCAAAGAAGCAAAGTGATGGTTTAGTATTATATAAGTCAAAAGATTTAACTACCCATGCCATGATAATTGGGATGACGGGGAGTGGTAAGACAGGACTTGGGGTTGGCATGATTGAAGAAGCTGCCCTTGATAATATACCTGTCATTGCAATAGATCCAAAAGGGGATTTAGGAAACCTTGCTTTAACGTTCCCAAAACTTCATAAAGATGATTTCCTTCCTTGGATCAATGTAAGTGAAGCTACTAATAAAGGATTAAGCCCTGATGAGTTTGCACAAGCCCAAGCTGACTTATGGACTAAAGGCTTATCAAGTTGGGGACAAGATGGACAACGTATTCAAAAGTTTAAAGATTCAGCTGATGTTGTAGTGTATACTCCAGGAAGTTCATCAGGGATTGGTGTTTCAGTACTTAAATCATTTAATGCTCCATCACAAGCTATTATGAATGACTTTGATGCCTACCGAGATCGTCTTGATGTTACAACAACTTCTCTACTTTCTTTGATTGGTATTAGTGGTAATACATTTACTAGTCGTGAACATATTTTACTCTCACAAATCATTGATCATGCATGGAAGGAAGGAAGAGATGTTAATCTCACTGAGATTATCGTAGCTATCCAAAACCCACCAATGAAACAAGTCGGTGTTCTTGATATCGAAAGTTTCTATCCAAGCAAAGATCGTACAAGCTTAGCGATGATGCTCAACAATGTTTTAGCATCGCCTAGTTTTAAAGCTTGGCTTGAAGGAGTTCCTCTAGATGTAAATCGCTTTCTATATAATGAACAAGGAAAGCCATGTGTTTCAGTCTTCTCCATCGCACATTTAACTGATGCTGAGCGTATGTTCTTTGTGACGATGTTACTCAATGACATTATTTCTTGGATGAGAAGCCAACCTGGTACTGGTAGCTTAAGAGCGATACTTTACATGGATGAGTTGTTTGGATTCTTACCTCCTGTATCTAATCCTCCATCTAAGATGCCACTTCTTACACTATTAAAACAAGCACGTGCGTATGGATTAGGTCTTGTTCTATCCACTCAAAATCCAGTGGATCTTGACTACAAAGCATTATCTAATGCAGGAACATGGTTTATAGGTCGCTTGCAAACAGAACGTGACAAAGAAAGATTACTATCAGGACTTGAAGGATTAGCTTCAGATAAACCTTTTGATCGTAAAAAGACTGAGCAAATTATCTCAGGTTTGAGTCAAAGACAATTCTATCTTCATAGTGTCCATGAGTCTAATCCAGTGATTTTCTCAACTCGTTGGGTACTGTCTTATCTTGCAGGACCACTTACCCGTGAGCAAATTGCCTCATTACCACAAACAAGCAGTACTAGATTATCTTCAACATCGTCGACCCCTGTTAAGCCATCATTAAATTTATCATCTCAATCCAATGAGTCACAACCATTGCTATCATCGCAAATCCCACAAGTTTATTTACCAATGAATACATATAGTAATGCAAAAACTGTTTATCAACCTGCACTCATTGGGGTAGGTGATGTGTTTTATCAAAGTGCGAAACATAAAGTGTCTTTATCACAAAACTATGTATTCCT
>DITO01000255.1:16391-17072 GCA_002422065.1 Erysipelotrichaceae bacterium UBA6182
CCACAACCGGCTGCGAACGTTAAGAATTATGATTTATGGACTAAATCATTAAACCAATTCATACGAACTAGTGTAGGATTAAAACTAATGTATAGCCCTAAACTAAAATTACTTTCTCAAGTGAATGAAGATGAGCGTGAATTTAAGATTCGTCTTCAACATGCTGCTCATGAAGCTCGTGATGAAGCTATTGAAGTATTAAAGAAGAAATATGCAACACGAATAAATACTCTCGAAGATCGCTTAAGAAGAGCACAACAGGCAGTTGAAAAGCAAAGTGCATTATCAAATCAAAAGAAAATGGATGCATTTGTCTCAGCTGGAACTGCAATATTTGCGGCACTATATGGTCGTAAATCGGTCAGTGCTACTTCAGTATCTCGTGTTGGTTCAGCAGTGAAGAGTACATCAAAAGCATTAAAGAGTGGACAAGGTATTGGTCAAGCTCAGGAAACACTTGAATCGGTACAAGAACAACTTAATACACTTAGTTTAGATTTAGAAAACCAAGTATTAAAGATTTCTGAGGAATTTGATGTTAGTTTTGAACAACTCGAAGAAGTTGAAGTTAGAGCTACGAGCAACAACATTACGATTCCACTTGTAGCATTAGCTTGGGTACCTAAAGAGTAAAGATTAATTATTAATAAAATAGATGAGTTATAAAAACCCTGATTCAGA
>DITO01000071.1 GCA_002422065.1 Erysipelotrichaceae bacterium UBA6182
TTAAATGTCGTGATATTGCAGATAAGATAGAAGGATTAATGGATGATAGTCTCTATCCTATTCCTACTTATACTGATTTATTGTTTAGTTATTAATCAAAATAAAGCCACTTCAGTTGAAGTGGCTTTATTCTATTCCTTTGTTTTTTAGTTTTAAAGCAATGGTTTCCTTAATAATGACATAAATCACTGCAAAGACAGGGACTCCTAAGAACATTCCTAAGATTCCAAAGAAGCCTCCTCCTACAATAATCGCAAACATAATCCATAGTGTAGGTAATCCTAAAGAGTCACCTAAAATTTTTGGACCAATGTAATTACCATCGATTTGTTGAAGAATGATAATGAAGAGGATGAACCAAAGTGCAGTTGTTGGAGAGACAATAAAGAGAATCAAGAACCCGGGAATTGCTCCAATGAATGGACCAAATACTGGAATCATATTCGTAATTCCTATGATGACTGAGATAAGTAATGCAAATGGCCATTGAAGTAAACTCATTACAATAAACGAAAGTATCCCAACTATGATAGAATCAATAGTTTTACCATAGATAAACTGATTAAACTTAACATTCGCAAGATTTGATATTCTAAATATGGCAACTGCATCTTCCTTAGAGAAAAGTGCTAAAACAAGTTTACTCACTTGATTAATGAATCGCTCTTTTTCTAAAAGCATATAGACTGCAATGAATATTCCTATGACTAGACGAAACACAAATGTTACCACGTTAATACTCATTGAGAGGATATTAGGTAGAACTTCACGAGCAATCTCGTTGATTGATTGCAAGAACTCTACACTTAGATTTTGAAGTAAGCTACTTACTTCAGATTCAATATTAAGTTGTGTTATGAGTTGATTTATAAAGATGGTTGTGGAATCAATATACGATGGGATTTGATCTATAAGCGTGTTAATCGATGAAATAAGTTGTGGAGTTACCACAATAAACAATCCGAATAAAGCACTTAGAGTAATAATAAGTGAGGTTAAGGTTGAGATAACACGTTTAACTTTTCTTGGAAAAGCTACATTCTTAAAAATTCTTTTTTCAAATAGATTTTGTAATGGAGCAATTAAGAATGCAAGAGCAAACCCGATAATAAACGGAAGTAATAATCCTGTAATTTGACTGAATACTTTAACTACAATATTCAAATTCATAATCAGCCATGCAAATAAAACAATCATTATCCCTGAAAGTGTAATTCCAATCATTGTGTTCATTACATTGGGTTCGATTTTAATCTTCATGGCTTTCCTCCTCAAAGTAACCTTGGGTTTCACGATAATCATATCCAAAAGCTCCACGTGATATCAATACAATAGGAGGCATTTGAATCCGCTTAAATATTGCTTGATTAACATTTTTCTTAAACCATTGAATGTCTTTTTTGAATGCATTCACATCGGTAAGACCATAAACTGTTAACCAGTGTTTCATGGTCTCATCATTTAAAGTGTTATTGATTACACTTTGCTCAAACTCAGCAAGTTGATATCCAGGATATTGCGTTAACTTTGTAACCAAAGCATCATGGTATCCCCACTTCATAGGATCAACTTGTTTTTCTTTAAGTTCTGCACTTGGAGGTAAATCAAATGAATACCCTTCATCACTTAAAACACCAATGAGATTATGAGGAATGATTTCATCATTGAAGTAAGTGTTGATATCTTTTGCAAGTTCAAACAGTTGAACTTTCGTTAAATCTCCCATGGGAGCTAATGCCCCAATGGTATCTCCATACAGTGTTGTATATCCTAATGCTGTTTCTACTTTATTAGCATTGTTAAGAATGACTCCTCCAACACTTGATGCTATTGATGATAGTAAATGTCCTCGTATCCGTGACTGAGCATTTTCTTGAGCTAAGGAACTCGACATTGGAAATCCAAATGTTTCGCTGACTTGATGAGTCATCTCCACTAGAGGTTCAATTGAGCCCTCTGCATATTGAATATTAAGTTTCTTTGCGAGTACTTGAGCATTGGAAATGGTTTGACTTGAATTGTATTGTGTTGCCATATTGACACCAAGGACACGCTCGTGACCAAGGGCCATAGTTAATAAGGTTGCCCCTATACTACTATCAAGTCCTCCAGAGAGTCCTACAATCCATTGTGGCTTAAATGGTAATACTTCTTCATCAAAGCATCGTATTGCCTCAATGAGCCCTGTCATTAATTTTGTTTGAACCCAATCATTTGGTTGTGATTCAAAAACAAGGGCTTGTTTAAAATCATCATTCGCTTGAATAATTACATTTGAATTTGGATCAACGACCATTGATCCACCATCAAATCCTATGACATTTTTACCATTGTTTTGAAAACCCACTTGATTGACATAGATAAACCATGGAAAGTTCGATACTTGTTTAGCATGATAAGCGAGTGCTTTAAAACGGGATGCTTCTTTATTTAAGGTCCAAGGTGATGCAGATACATTAATGATCATATCCACATGTTTAGAAACCCATGTAAGCGTAGGATTAAAAGCATAGTCCTGACTCCATAAGTCTTCACACACTTCAAGTCCTATACGATAAATTTGATTATGGACAG